>JAJYWG010000151.1 GCA_021791615.1 Actinomycetes bacterium | reverse complement strand
GGCGTCGGTGGTGGTCGCCAACCCCGCCTACGGCACCGACGAGGCAGCCTACGAGCAGTACGCGGCACACCTGCTCTTGGAGGGGCTCAACCCCTACGCCCACAGCCTCCTGCCCGCCCTGCGCCAGTTCCAGGTCCCGATCCAGTACGCCACCTACACCACCTCGGGTGGGGTGGTCTCGACCCTCGGCTACCCGGCCCTGCCGGTCCTCTTGGTGATCCCATTCGTCTGGCTCACCGGCGGGGTCCAAGCGGTGCCCCTCGCCAACGTCACCGCCCTCGTGGCCACCATGGTTGTCACCTTCTTCGTGCTGCCTCGACGCTTCCGGGCATTGGCAGTGCTCGCGGTGGTGGGTCTTCCCATCCTGTTCGGCTACGCGGTGGCCGGGGTGAACGTCATCATGGCGGTGCCATTCCTCGTCGTGGTGGCGTGGCGGTACACCGAGACCGGCGCCGGCGGTCGGCTCGGGCGCCGCGGCATCGCCCAGGCGGTGTGCCTGGGTCTCGCCGTCTCGATCCAGCAGACCGCCTGGTTCGTCGCCCCCTTCGTCCTCGTCGCCATCTGGGCTGCGCGGCGCAGGGAGCTCGATCGAGCGGGCGCAGCCCGGGTCCTGGGGCGCTACACCGCGATCGCCGGGGCGACGTTCCTCGCGGTGAACGCCTGGTTCATCGCCGCCGGGCCCGGGCTGTGGCTCAAGGGCGTGCTCGAACCCCTCCTCCAGCACGCCATCCCCTACGGCCAGGGCCTCATCGACCTGCCGGTCTTCGCCGGTATCGGCGGAGGCGACCTTGCCCTCTACACCCTGGGGGCGGTGGCCCTGTTGGCTGGCCTCCTCGTGTGCTTCTGGGCGTTCTTCGACGCCTTGTGGCGGTGCGCCTTCATCCTGCCCAGCCTGGCCCTCTTCTTCCCGACCCGCTCGCTCGCCGAGTACTGGATGACTCTCGTCGCGGTCTGGGTGGTCTCGGTGTTCGCCCTCGCTCCGTTGCCTCGGGGCGCGGTGAGTGGAACCAACTGGGGCCGAGGTGCCTGGCGCCACGGGCGGCTCGTGCTCGGCGTCCTCGCGTTCCTGCCGGGCGCCGGGCTGGTGGGCCTCGCGGTCGGGAGTCGCTCCCCGCTCGCCATGGACGTGGTCGGCATCCGGACCAACGGTCAGTTCCAGCGGGTGTGGGAGCTGAGGGTCGAGGTCACCAACCGCAGTGGCAACCCCCTTGCCCCTCATTTCGCCACCAACTCGAGTGGGCAGATGACGCCCTTTTGGCACCGTCTGTCGGGGCCGGCGATCCTCGGACCTCATCGCAGCGCCGGGTACCGTTTGGCGGCGCCAAACGTGGGATCCATGCCGGGGATCACCCAACCCTTCCAGCTCGATGCGGTGACCAACCGGCCAGGGACCGTCTCGGTCACGGGGAACATCACGACCGAGCCCTACTCGGCCCAGATCTACCAAGCCGAAGTGAACCGGGTCCTTGCCGTAGGCAGCGGGACCGATCTCACCGTCGAGCTGCGTTCACCCCTCGGGGGCCGGGTCCACAAGGCGGGCGTGACGGTCGAGCTGGGCCAGATCATCTACGGCCAGTCCCAGCTCGTCCCGGCCGAGGCCC
Organism: Actinomycetes bacterium; assembly: GCA_021791615.1. Next base: position 1,524 of record JAJYWG010000151.1, on the reverse strand, counting down.
GCATCGACGGCGCTCCCGAGGGCCAGAGTCCAGTGCGGCAGACCACCAATGCCCAGGGCGAGGCGACCTTCCGGATCACCGACTCGAGCCCCCAGGGCCAACCCGTCTACTTCCAGGCCTGGGCCGTGTCGAGAACCGGATACCCCTTCGGCTACTCCGAGGTCGTCGACATCTTGTGGTCGAGGCGCTGAGATGGCCCGGCACGCCCGGGGTCGCCCCCGGCTCTGGAGCATGGTCCGGGTGGCATCGGCGGTGTGCGTGTGCAGCGCGCTCGTCATCGCCGGCTGGCTCGGGTGGTTCTACCTGCACTCGGCCGCCGGCGGGGCTCGGCTTCTCGCTCAGGCCCGTCAGCGCATCGCGGCCGCAGCGACCGCACACCCGAGCAGGGAGTGCTCGGCTCGTGGGACTGCAAGCAGTGGGGCCCTGGGTGAGCTCGTGGTCCCGAGCCTCTCGCTGGTGGCCCCGGTGGTCCAAGGCGACGGCGAGGCCCAGTTGGCCGACGCCGTCGGCCACGTACCGACGAGCGTCTGGCCGGGTGGGGTCGGCACCCCCGTCCTCGTCGGTCACGACGTGACCTGGTTTCACGACCTCGACCGCCTGGAGCCCGGCCAAGAGATCGAGTACGTGAGCGGCTGCCGGTCCCTCGTCTACGCCGTTCAACGCAGCCAAGTCGTCGCGCAAGGGTCGCCGGTCGCCAACACGCCGGGATCGCTCGCCCTCGTCACGTGCTGGCCGCTCGATGCCTTGTGGTTCACCGGCCAACGCCTGCTTGTCCTGGCTCGTATGGTCGGTGGCTCCGTGGGCGCCCCGGCGGTTGCGGTGGCGAGCGATCCGCCGGTGCCCGCCGTGGCGGTCCCGCCCGGCCTCACCGGGCTCGACACTTTGGCCGCCAACCCGACCCCGCTCGGGACGCTTACTGTGACCGGCGCCCCGTCAGCTACCTTTGGCGAGAGCCCGGGGCCGCTCGCCGACGCCGCCGCCGCCCAGGACCTCTACTTCGCGGCCGTCCGAGCCGCCGAGACCGGTGACGGCGCGGAGTGGTCGGCGCTTGCCCCCACCGTGCCCGCCGGGGCGACGGCTCCCTTCGACGGCGCGAGCATCACCGGCTTCCCTCGTTCGCTCGCGACCGTGCTCGATGTCACCGGCAGCCGGCTGACCAAGGCCGTGCTCAGCATCGAGGTGATCCTCACCGGAGCATTTCCTGACACCTACGAGCTGACCGTGACCGAGGCCGTCGTCGCCGGCACGCTTCACGTCGTCGACTGGCAGATGGGCCCGGCGTAGCGATCCGCACTGCGCCGACGACGAGGAGCCCGCTCTCGCCGGGTGGGGGCCTCAGGCGCAGCGATGTCGGGGGTCAGTGGTTTGGGTGACTTGTCGCAGCAAGGATGGCGCCGGTCCGGATCCCCTCGGCTCGGACCGTCGACGGTTCGTCGTCGAGGGCGCGAGCCTCAGGGCGTCCCGGTGCGGTCTGCCTCCACGTAGACGCTCGCACCCGTCTTCCGGAACTGCGCTGACTTCTCC
>JAJYWG010000331.1 GCA_021791615.1 Actinomycetes bacterium | reverse complement strand
GGTTCTGATAGCGGCTCTGCCCTGCTCCGGGTTCCGCGGAGTCCGATAACTGGAATCAGTTCGCTGCGGTAGGGCCGTGGTGGGTTTCATGTGGCCGCGGCGCGTTTGTAGAGGCTGTAGGAGATGACGAAGAACGCGATGGCGATCCCAGCGGACCAAGCCAACGACAGCCACACGTCATGGGCGGCGTTGCCGCCTTCGAACAAGGCGCGGACGGCGGAGACGGTGACGCTGAGGGGTTGGTTGCGGGCGAAGCCTTGGAGCCAGCCGGGCAGGGTGCTGATGGGCACGATCGCGTTGCTGGCGAAAAGCAGCAGGAAGGTCGGTCCGGTACCGGCGTTGGTGGCGCTCTCGGGGTCCTTGACCGCGATCCCGATGGCGGCGTTCATCCAGCAGAACGCGTAACCGAACGCGAGGATCAGCACCATGCCGAGCGCGATGCGCCCGGTGTCACTGTCGAAGCGGAACCCGACGGCGACGCCGAGGGCGACCATGATCGCCAACACGACGACGCTGCGGATGGCGTCGGTGAGCGATCGGCCGGTAAGGACGGCGGAGCGAGCCATCGGGAGGCTGCGGAAGCGGTCGATCAGTCCGCTCTTCAGGTCCTCGGCCATGCCGATCGCCGAGGTCATCGCGCCGACCAGGACTGAGACCAGGAAGATGGCGGGCACGACGAAGTCGACGTAGGTGCCGCCGGGCACCTTGATCGCGCCGGCGAGGATGTAGCGGAACAGCAGCAGCAGCATGATCGGTTGCAACGCGTACAGCAGCAGTCCCGGGGTGCGAACACTGCGAAGCAGATTGCGTTTCGCGACACCGACAAAGTCACGGAAAGCGAGTGCAGGCGTCATGCGCGCTGGCGCTCCAAGTGGGCGAAGAGCCGTGTCGGTCACGGGGCCACCTCGGCGCTCGACGGTTCGGCGTCACTGTGTGATCGGCCGGTGAGCGAGAGGAACACCTCATCGAGCGTCGGGCGGCGGATACCGAGATCGTCCAGGGGGATCCCGGCTTCTTGAAAGCGGCGGCCGGTGTCGAGCAGTAGGTCGGTGCCTTCTCCGGCGGGGATGCTGACTTGTCGTTGCTCGGCATCGGATCGGGGCGGCGTCGGGCTGAGGTCACCCAGCACGGCGACTGCCCGTTCCAGGTCGCTCGGCTTCGTGACCCGCGCTTCCAGGGTGGCGCCGCCAGTCCGGGCCTTGAGCTGATCGGCTGTCCCATCGGCGATCACCGTGCCCTTGTCGATCACGACGATCCGGTCGGCCAGCTGCTCCGCCTCCTCCATGTACTGCGTGGTCAACAACACCGCCGCGCCGGCGCCCACCCGCTCGCGGACGAGCCGCCACAGCTCGTTACGGGACCGGGGATCAAGCCCGGTCGTCGGCTCATCGAGAAAGAGAATCGGCGGATTGGCGATCAGGCTGGCGCCGATGTCCAAGCGGCGGCGCATCCCGCCCGAGTAGGTCTTGACCAGCCGATCGGCCGCGTCAGCCAGCGCCAGCAAGTCCAAGGTCTCCTGAGCACGGCGGCGGTACTCACGCTTGGGGAGGTGGTACCAGAGGCCGACCAGCTCCAGGTTCTCGCGGCCGGTCAAGAGCTCATCGACCGCCGCCGACTGCCCGGTGAGGCCGATCAGCGAGCGCAACCGCTGCCCGTCGGCCACCACGTCCAGTCCCGCGACACGCGCCACGCCGCTGTCGGGCCGCAACAGCGTGGTCAGGATGCGAACCAGGGTGCTCTTGCCCGCACCGTTGGGGCCGAGCAGACCGAGCACCGTCCCCCGCTCGGCGGAGAACGTGACCCCATCCAGCGCCCGGAGCTTCCCGAAGGTCTTGACCAGATCTCGCACCTCGACCACGTGGTCGGTCGCCGCCTGGTCGAGCGGCGCTCCAGCGGTCCGGTCCGGGACGGACTTGCTTGCTGCGGTGTTGTTGCTAGGGCTCACCGGTTGGCTCTCCTGCCCGCACGGTCCTTGGGGGCCGTCTGTTGGAGCTGGTCGATCGCGGTCCGTGCCGTGGCCGCGACCTCCGGGCTGAGCAGCGGCGTCGAGTAGAACTCGACCTTCGCTCGGGCCATGCGCAACTGGCCCTCCGGTTCGAGCACGTCTGCGCCCAACGCGGCCGAGAGCTGGTCGCGCATCATCCACGCCCCCAGCTCCATCGCCACCAGCACCGCGCCGTACGCATGGCGATCCGCGATCCCGTCAGGATGATTGGCAGCCAACCAGCCCTCAGCCAGACCGATCATCTGCGAGAACATCTCCTCTGAGGACGGCGAGCCGTCCAGCATCGAGCGTACGAAGTAGCCCAACAGCACCGGCTGGGTCGCGGACAGGAACTCAGGGCCAAGAGCCTGCCCGCCGCTCACCGCCTGCTCCTTGAGCCGCACCAGTTGCGCCAGCGCATAGGCGTCGCACGCATCCCGCAACGCCTCCTTCGAACCGAAATGGTGGCGCACCAGGCCGCCCGACACCCCCGCCGCGCGCGCGATGTCCCGGACCGACGTGGCCTCGATACCGCGCTCGGCGAACAGCCGCAGCGCCGCGTCCCGCAGACGGGCCTTGGCCGTCAGGTCCTCCGGTGCGGGCTCACCAACCGCAGTCACGGCGCATCCTTGCTCGCTCGGACAGTATACTGTTCCACATAGCAGCCTACTATACGACCATATACCTTGCTCGACAAGGTGGTGGACGCCGGTCGAGTCCTGGTGAGCTCGACGTCGAGCGGTCCCTTCGTCGCGCTACGCGTCGGCACCTTGGACGACCACCTCGAAGAGATCGGGACCATCGTCAACAACCGCTTCGTGGCGCGCAACACCTCGACGAGCTGCGCGCCGCAAGCCTGTGGGTGCCCGCGAACCCGTCCGCTTAGCCGCTCGACACGGATTCAGAGCACATCAGGGACCCAGACCTCGCCAGGCTACGAAGAACCGACCGTCTCGGTGGCCTCATCCACGAGTACTGGATGGTCTCCAGGCGAAGGCAGCGGCGCCGTCACGGCGGGCGATGTGCTTCACCGACGCGGGTGCACCCGACTCGGGGTTTGTGTTGCAGACGAAGGTCGGCAGCAGCAAGGCTTGCCCGATCCGGCAGCCTCGACTGTCAGAGCCGGTGCTGGCGTGCGTCGTCGAGCTGTTGTTCGCTCAG
>JAJYWG010000050.1 GCA_021791615.1 Actinomycetes bacterium | reverse complement strand
GAGGTGCCCGGCGTCTTCAGATCCTCCCGACGGCCCTAACAGGGTGCTGAAAAACCCCTCCTGAGTGCTCGCGATCGCGAGCGCCATCGGCCATCCTTTGATGACGGCCGAGTCGGGGAGGTCAAAGGTTGCGCGGTGTGTCGGAACGGCAGCTTCAGATGTTGGCGATGGTGAACCTCGAGGACTTCGTCCCAGCGGATCACCCGATCCGGCGCATCCGGACGGTGGTCGAGGCGGTGCTGGCCGAGCTCGACGGTGAGCTCGGCGCCATGTACGCCCGCATCGGTCGTCCGAGCGTCCCGCCCGAGCAGCTGTTGAAGGCGACGGTGCTGATGGCGCTGTACTCGATCCGCAGCGAGCGGGCCTTTTGCGAGCGGCTCCGCTACGACCTGTTGTTCAAGTGGTTCTTGGACCTGCCGATCGAGGCCCGGGCCTTCGACGCCACGACCTTCACCAAGAACCGCGCCCGCCTGCTCGACGCCGAGATCGCCGACCGCTTCTTCGCCGCGGTCGTCACCCAGGCCACGCTCCGCCGCTATGCGTCCTCCGAGCACTTCTCGGTCGACGGCACCCTGCTCGAGGCCTGGGCCTCCCACAAGAGCTTCAAGCCCAAGGACGGCCCGCCGACCCCGCCGGCTCCGGGGCGCAACGCCGAGGTCAGCTTCCACGGCCAGCGCCGCTCGAACAAGAGCCACGTCTCTTCCACCGACCCCGAGGCCCGCCTGGCCCGGAAGTCCAACGCCACGGCGGCCAAGCTCTCCTATGCCGGGCACATCTTGATGGAGAACCGCAACGCCCTCATCGTCGACGCCGAGCTCACCGAGGCCAGCGGCTACGCCGAGCGCGAGGCGGCCAAAGAGATGCTCGGCCGCCAACCCACGCGCGCTCGGCGACGAACGCTCAGTGCCGACAAGGGCTACGACACCGCCGATTTCGTCAGAGACGTCCGCCAGCTCGGCTTCACCCCCCACGTCGCCCAGAACACCACCAACCGCAGAAGCGCCATCGACGCCCGCACCACCCGCCACGTCGGCCACTCGATCAGCCAGCGCATCCGCAAGCGGATCGAAGAACCCTTCGGCTGGATGAAGACGGTCGCCGGGGGTCGCAAGCTCCGCTACATCGGCCGACAGCGCAACCGGGCCTGGTTCCTCATGACCACCGCCGTCTACAACATCGTCCGGATCGCCGCCCTCGCCGCCGTGCTCGTCTACATGCTCTACGGCATCTCAAGCCATGGGACAACCATCCCGCATCAGGTGACGACGCATGGTGCGGTCATCGGGGCGCAGAAAGCCGGTCATGGGGTTCGTCTCGATGTGGAGTTCCGTGCCAAGAACGGGATCCATTACGTCGTCGTCGGCAGCACCCCGGTGCCACACCGACCGAAGAACGGCACACGCGAGATCGTCCACTACGATCAGCGCGATCCCCTGCGTGCCTCCTACGGCGACACGACTGGTGGACGCAGCATCGCGGTCAACGCCGCACTCGGGGCGGGCGCCGGCGTGATGGTGCTCGTCATGATGCGACGTCGGCGGCTTGCACGACGAGTGGATGCACTCGAGCTCTGAGGTGAGAATGACTGAAGTGGTCCACGCGCGTGGGCGCGCCAGTCTGGGGTGCGGGGTGCAGCCCCGCTCAGGGCGGCAGCCCTGTTGTCGCTTCAGGCAGCGACGGGCTCGACGGTGACCTTGTAGCCGAGGCGCTCGATCTGGTGGGCGAGGCGGCGAGCATGGGCGTCGTTGTCGCTGCGACGGTCGAACCAGTCGGCCCCGAGATCGGCGTAGTCGGTCTCGTGGGCCAGCAAGTGCCAGATGGTGACGAGCATCGCGTGGGCGACGACGAAGATCGCCTTGGACTCGCTCTTCTTGCCGAAGCGACGACGGAAGCGCTGGTACTGGGCTGCGTAGTAGCTGTTTCGCGAATGGGACGCCGACCATGCCGCCTCGATGAGCGCCGAGCGCAGCGCGGCGTTGCCCTTGCGGGCCTTTCCCGAGCGGCGCTTGCCGGCTGACTCGTGGTTGCCCGGGCACATCCCGGCCCACGAGGCGAGGTGGGCGGCCGTCGGGAAGCGGCCCATGTCCACCCCGATCTCGGCGACGATCGCCTGGGCGGTGACCTTGCCGATGCCGACCACCGTGCACAGACGCTCAACCTGGCGCTCGAAAGGGGCGATCTCGGCCTCCAGACGCTGGTCGATGGCGTCGATCTGGGCTCCCAGATGGTCGACGTGACGGAGGTGCGTGGCCAGCATGAAGGCGTGGTGCTCGCTGAAGCCGCCCTCCAAGGCCAAGCGCAGCTCGGGGATCCTCGCCCGCGTGCGGGTGAGGGCCATCTCGGCCAGCACGTCCGGGTCGCGCTCGCCGGCGATCAGGGCCTCGATCATGTGGCGTGGTCCCTTGCCGAGCACGTCGGAGACGACCGAGTCGAGCTTGATGCCGGCGTCCTCGAGCACCTTTTGGATCCGCTGGGTCTCCCGGCCACGCTCCTCGGTGAGCTTCTTGCGATACCGCGTGAGGTCACGCAGCCTGCTCATCACCGGGTCGGGAACGAAGCTGCCCCTGAGCAGCCCGCACTCCAGAAGAGATGCGAGCCACTGGGCGTCGGCCACATCGGTCTTTCGCCCGGGCAGGTTCTTCACGTGCTGGGCGTTCACAAGCATCACCTCGATGCTCGGCTCGGGCGCCAGCACGTGCCAGGGCGCCTTCCAGTAGACACCGGTGGCCTCCATCGCCACCTGGGTGACGCCATGGCCGACCAGCCAGGACCGCAGCTCGCGAAGCGACGAGGTCCAGGTCCGGAACTCGTGCAGCTCGGTGCGGCGGGTTCCCTTCTCGCCCGGCAGGCGCACCGCCGCCATGATCGTGTCCTTGTGAACGTCGAGGGCTGCACAGCGTTCCACGATGACTTCCACCGGCTCCTCCTTCGAGTTGGGCTCTCGTCGGTGGTCACCCATGGGGCCTGTGTGGTGTCAGAGAATCTGAGGTCCGTGCTCGTAGCAACAGTGCGTGGTGCCTGCAGGCCCCGGCACCAGTCTGACCCGCGGGCTCGTTGGCACCAATGAGAGTCCGGGCTCGGCGGGCGACCGGCACCATTCTCATCTGCCGTGGCGGCCCCTGCCAGGGGCCATGTGGGTCTGACCCTGATT
>JAJYWG010000364.1 GCA_021791615.1 Actinomycetes bacterium | reverse complement strand
TGGGCGGGACGATCCTGTCCTTCTACGACTGGTACGCCGACCTTCCCCCCGCTTCTCCGCAGGTGTTCGGCGACCAGACCGACGTGCCCGAGTCGGCCGACTGGTGGAACGCCTCCTATCTCATCGTCTGGGGGACGAACCTGCCGATCACCCGCACCCCCGACGCCCACTTCATGACCGAGGCCCGCTACCGGGGCCAGAAGGTGGTCGTGGTCTCCCCCGACTACTCCGACCACACCAAGTTCGCCGACGACTGGCTGGCGGCCAACCCCGGTACCGACGCCGCGCTCGCGATGGCGATGGGCCATGTGATGCTGGCCGAGTTCTACCGGGACCGCAAGATCCCGCGCTTCGAGTCCTACGCCCGCACCTACACCGACCTGCCGTTCCTCGTGACGCTGCGCGAGCGCGGCGACGGCTATGTCCCGGACCATTTCCTGACCGCGGCCGACCTTGAACCCGACGGCGCGGCGGCCAACGATGCGCGGGCCCAAGACGACACCGCACAGTGGAAGACCGTCGTCCTCGACGAGGCGAGTGGCGAAGCGGTGGTGCCGAACGGCTCGATCGGCTTCCGCTGGGGCGAGGAGGGGAAGGGCCGCTGGAACCTCGACCTCGGGGAGGTGCGTCCGGCGCTGAGTTGCTACGGTCGCCCGGGCACCGAGGCGCTGCCGATCGACCTGCCCCGCTTCGATGTCGGTGACCAGGGCGGCGGGGTGCTCTGCCGGGGTGTGCCGGCGGTCCGGGTCGCCGGTCGGCTCGTGACCACGGTGTTCGACCTGGTGATGGCCCACTACGGGGTCGCCCGACCTGGGCTCCCCGGGGACTGGCCGTCGGGTTACGACGACGCAGAGAACCCGTACACGCCGGCATGGCAGGAGAAGATCACCTCGGTCCCCGCCTCGGCGTGCGCCCGGGTGGCACGGGAGTTCGCCCGCAACGCCGAGGCCTCGGGAGGCCGGTCGATGATCGCGATGGGTGCGGGCACCAACCACTGGTTCCACTCGGACCAGATCTACCGGACGTTCCTCTCGTTGCTCATGCTGGGAGGCTGCGAGGGGGTGAACGGCGGCGGGTGGGCGCACTACGTCGGCCAGGAGAAGGTCCGCCCGCTCACCGGCTGGTTCACCTTGGCCTTCGCCTACGACTGGGTACGCCCCACCCGGCACCAGCCGGCAACGCCGTACTGGTACCTGGCGACCGACCAGTGGCGCTACGAAGGCACCCGGGCCGACGCGCTGGCCTCCCCGCTGGGTGAGGGACGCTTCTCGCACAAGTCGGTGGCCGACCTCTACGCCTACGCGGCCCGCCAAGGCTGGATCGCCTCGCACCCTGCCTTCGACCGGAACCCGCTCGACCTTACCGACGAGGCCGAGGCCGCAGGCAAAGACGCAGAGGAGTTCGTGGTCGACGAGCTTCGCGCAGGCCGGTTGCGCTTCGCCGCGACCGACCCCGATGACCCGGCCAACTTTCCCCGCGTCCTCACCGTGTGGCGCTCCAACCTCCTCGGCTCCTCGGGCAAGGGCCATGAGTACTTCTTGCGTCACCTGCTTGGCGCCGACAACGCGGTGGCCGCCACCGAGTGCCCGCCCGGGGCCCGGCCCGCGGAGGTCGTCTGGCGGGAGGAGGCGCCGGCGGGGAAGCTCGACCTGTTGGTGGACATCGACTTTCGGATGACCTCGACCGGCATCTACGCGGATGTGGTGCTGCCGACGGCCACCTGGTACGAGAAGCACGACCTGTCCTCGACCGACATGCACCCCTTCGTGCACTCCTTCAATCCGGCGATCGCGCCGCCGTGGGAGGCCCGAAGCGACTTCGACATCTTCGGAGACCTCGCGACCGAGGTCTCTCGCCTGGCCGAGGGGCGTCTCGGCATCCGCCGTGACACGATGGCCATCCCCCTCGGCCACGACACCCCAGATGAGTGCGCCCAGCCGGGCGGCCGGGCCCTTGACTGGGCGGCCGGGGAGTGCGACCCGGTGCCGGGGGTCACGATGCCAAGGCTCGTGGTGGTCGAACGGGACTATCCGCGCCTCGCCGAACGCTGGCGCGCCTTGGGGCCGCTCATCGACGAGGCCGGCGCCACCACCAAGGGGGTCACCCTGCCGGTTGGCACCGAGGTGGGTTGGCTGGCAGCAAGGAACGGAACCATTCACGGCGGTGTTGGCGACGGTCGGCCGAAGATTGACCGCGATGACCTGTTCTGCGAGGCCATCCTGGCCCTGTCGGGCACGACCAACGGCCGCCTGGCAGTCGCCGGCTTCGAGGCGCTGGAGGAGCGCACCGGCGTCGCGCTCGCCGACCTCGCGCACGAGCGGGCCGGGGACCGGATCACCTTCGCCGACACCGTCACCCAGCCACGGGCGGTGATCGCTTCGCCGGAGTGGTCAGGAGCGGAATCCGAGCGGCGTCGCTACTCGCCCTTCACCGTGAACGTTGACCGGCTGAAACCCTGGCACACGCTCACCGGCCGTCAGCACTTCTTCTTGGACCACGACTGGATGACCGAGCTCGGCGAGGGCCTCCCCACCTACCGGCCACCGCTGTCGATCGCCGAGACCTTCGGCGACCAGCGCCGCGGCGACACGGAGCGTCCCCAGCTCGTCGCCCGCTACCTCACCCCGCACTCCAAGTGGTCGATCCACTCCGAGTACCAGGACAACATCCACATGCTGAACCTGTTCCGAGGAGGGCCGGTGATCTGGGTGAACGACCTCGACGCTCAGCGCATCGGGGTGACCGACAACGACTGGATCGAGGCCTACAACCGAAACGGTGTCACCGTGGCGCGCGCCGCGGTCACCCACCGGGTGCCTCAGGGGACCGTGCTCATGTACCACGCCATCGACCGCCACCTCCAGATGCCGGTGTCGGAGACCTCGGGGCTGCACGGCGGGACCGACAACTCCCTCACCCGGGTGGTCATGAAACCGTCCCACATGATCGGCGGCTATGCCCAGCTGTCGGCCGGGTTCAACTACTACGGGCCGACGGGCTCCCAGCGTGACGAGATCGCGATCATCCGCCGGCGCTCCCAGGAGGTCGAGTTCTGATGTCCATCATCGCCATGCGGCCCAACGGACCCCGGGGGGCCGCCCAATGAGGATCATGGCCCAGGTGTGCATGGTCATGAACCTCGACAAGTGCATCGGCTGCCAC
>JAJYWG010000510.1 GCA_021791615.1 Actinomycetes bacterium | reverse complement strand
CCGGTGGCCGCCGAGAAGGAGTGAGCTCCGAACAACGCTTTGGGTGTCGCTTATCTCCAGCCTTCGGGATCGGTCGCCTGGACGTGTCCCGTTCACCAATGCGTGCTGGTAGTTCGGAGAAGACCTGCCCCAGGTGGTCATCGACATGGCGGTGACGGCCGAAGGGGTGCCGGTGCGGTGCTGGACGTTCCCGGGCAACACCTCGGACCAGGTGATCATCTGCACCATCGAGGACGACCTGGCCGGATGGATGCTCAACCGGGTGGTGTGGGTGGCCGAGCGCGGGTTCAACTCGGTGGCCAACCGGGCCCGCCTCCAACGCGGTGGTGGCCACTACGTGGTGGCCGAGAAGTTGCGCAACGCCAGCGGTGAGGCGAAAGAAGCCCTCTCCCGTCCGGGTCGCTATCACACCGCCGCCGGCAACCTCCAGGTGAAAGAGGTCCGGGTCGGCGAGGGTGCTCGTGCACAACGGTTCGTCGTCTGCCACAACCCCGAGGCCGAAGAGCGTGACCAACAGGTCCGGGCCAACCTTGTCACCTATCTAGAGACCCAGATCGATGGCGCCGACGAGTGGTCCAAGTCCAAGCGTGACGAACTGGCCGGACGGCTTCGCACCACCCCGGCACTCTGGCGGCTTGTGCGCCGTCTCTCCGATGGTCGTTTCCGGATCGACAAGGCGGCCATCGCCGAAAGGGCGAAGCTCGACGGCAAGTGGTTGTTGCGCACCAGCGACGACAGCCTCACCCCCACCGATCTGGCCCTCGCCTACAAGCAGCTCCTCGAAGTCGAGGGCGGCTGGAGGGACATGAAGGGCTCACTCGGCCTGCGGCCCGTCTTCCACCATCGAGAGGACCGGATCCGGAGCCACATCCAGCTCTGCTGGTTGGGACTCCTCCTCATGTGGGTCATCGAGAACGGCACCGGTGACACCTGGCGCAACGTCCGCCACGAACTCGAGCGCATGCACCTCGTGACCATGGAGACCGCCGAAGGGCGGATGGCACGGCGCACCAACACGACCTCTGGTCAAGCCGAGATCCTGGCCAAGCTCGACATCACCGAACCTGGTCGGTTCCTCGACTTCGAGATTCCGACCCCCTCCGCGTAGTCCCAGCTCACAGGCTCGCGTAGTAACACGCCTCGAACCGCAACTCGCGCCCGTTCTCCCAGCTCATTTCCCATTTCTGGGGAGGTCGTGTGCCCATCATCTCAGTAAGTCCGGTCAGTGATCAGATGCTCGGGTAGTCACAGCTGGCGAGCATCCCTCCACCCAGGACCGAGGCTCCCCTATCTCGCTGGAGGTCGCTTCCCGCGTGGAGCAGTTCGGGCAAGTCGTCGGCAAAGTGCCGGCCAAGAGAACCGACCCCGGGGATCGTCTCAGGACGTCCGCCGGTTCGGAAGGCCTCGGCTACGACGACAGCTCGGGTGGCACCGAGGCCAATGCAGCCTGAACGGCATCGATCAGGCTGCGCGCCGACGCTGCAGTCAGCTCGACCGCGACCCGAGCCGACGGACCCTTGGTGGGATCGGCCAGGTCGATGTTCAAAGTATGGGTGGCCATGGCGTGGACCGGGTGGTCGAAGTAGACCGTCGCCTCTCTCACCTGGAACCAGCTGCCGCCGGGGCCCTTCGCACTGCCGTCGATGTTCTTCTTCTCGGTGGAATAGGTGCACATAGCGTCAGCTCCCCAGGTGCTCGGCGAAGAACGTGGCGATCCGCTCCCAGCCGTCGTTGGCAGCGGCGACGTTGTAGGACGGCCGATCAGGGGAGAAGAAGGCATGTCCCGCCCCCTCGTAAGAGTGGAATTCGAACTGCTTGCCGTGCTCGGTGAGGATCTGCTCGAGCTCCTTCACCTGTTCAGGGCTCGGGAACTGGTCGTCGGCTCCGAAGAGCCCAAGGAGTGGACAGCCGAGATTCGGGAGCTGTTCGACCAGATTGGTGACCTTCAGGGGGAAGCCTTCAGGCGGGGTGCCGGTGACGAAGGCGCCGTAGCAGTCCACGGCCGCATCCAAGCCAAGATTGCATGCGGCGAGGACGCTCTGGCGGCCGCCTGAGCAGTAGCCGATGACTCCCACCTTGCCGTTGGAGGTGTCGAGCGAGCGCAGATGGGAGGCAGCACCGCCGACATCACCCACCAGGCGGTCGTCGGGGACGCCTCCAGAGGCACGGGCCGTTGCCGCAGCGTCATCGGGGCTCGCTCCGGGCGCCTCGCGCCAGTAGAGGTTGGGGCAGATGGCGTCGTAGCCCAGCTCGGCGAAGCGCCGCGCTATCTCCTTCGTGGAGCGGTCGAAGCCCGGCATGTGGTGGATGACCACGACTCCACCCCGCTTCGCCTCGCCTTCAGGCCGGGCCAGGTAGGCCTCGATCTCGTCGCCCCGGTGACCCGAGATCCTGATCGTCGTTGCGCTCAGGTCTTCACTCATTCCGCTGTGCCCTCCATTCTTTCGAATTCTTCGCCGACCTTCGGCAGTCGAGGCATCGACCCCGGAGCCGTTCGCTCCCACGTCGCCTTCGACGACCCGCCAGCGCCGACCCAGGCGCGGGCGGACGTCGGGCGGAGGGAGAAGTTCACGTCGGGGTGATCGTACCGGCCCCGGGCCCGTGGGTGACGTTCAGCGCCAGCAATTTCATGGACACGATCACAAGCAGTGGATGATGGGGTCCTGTCACTACGCCCCCGGTGTCACCACGACGGGATCGGTCGAAAAGGCGCGCCCCAGAGGGCGTCGTTCGGCGGGAGCCTCGTGACGGTCCTGGTGGACAGCGTGTGATTTGGTGGAATTTCCCCGATGAAGGTCCGGGACGGCTTGAGGTGGCCAGAGGGAGTCACCGGCACGCCCAACCTGGTTCGGCCAAGGCGGCGACCGCGCCCGGGCACCCCGAGGAGCTCTGCTCCCCCATGAAGGTGGTTAGGCGGTGATCCCCACGATCGGGGCGTTGAGGGCCTTGCCTCCCATCGAGCCGTCGAAGGCGGCGTTGCCGAAGGCGAAGATCCCGCCGTCGGAGGCCACCTCCCAGTAGCCCCCGCCTGTCGGGGTGGCCGTGATCCCCACGATCGGGGCGTTGAGGGCCTTGCCTCCCATCGAGCCGTCGAAGGCGGCGTTGCCGAAGGCGAAGATCCCGCCGTCGGAGGCCACCTCCCAGTAGCCCCCGCCTGTCGGGGTGGCCG
>JAJYWG010000113.1 GCA_021791615.1 Actinomycetes bacterium | reverse complement strand
GGACCCGTAGAAGCGCGCTGCCCCGAAGCTGAAGATCCCCCCGTCGGAGGCCACCAGCCAGTAGCCCTGTCCTGTGGGCGTCGCAGCCATGCCCACGATGGGCTTGTTGAGCGTCATGGACCCGGTGGACCCGTAGAAGCGCGCTGCCCCGAAGCTGAAGATCCCCCCGTCGGAGGCCACCAGCCAGTAGCCCTGTCCTGTGGGCGTCGCAGCCATGCCCACGATCGGCTTGTTGAGCGCAATGGACCCGGTGGACCCGTAGAAGCGCGCTGCCCCGAAGCTGAAGATCCCCCCGTCGGAGGCCACCAGCCGGTAGCCGGTCCCCCGGATGACAGCGGGCGGAGGTGTCGACGGTGGCGGTGTGGATGACGTGCTGGTGAAGGTGAGGTGCGGCTGGGTCGCGAGCGTGATCTCGGGAGAGACCGAGGTGACCGTGGCCGAGAGGGTGAGCGTCTCGGCCGTCTTGTCCGTGACGCGGAAGTCGGCCATACCGCTGGGCGACGTTGTGGCGCTGGCCGGCGTGATCTCGGCATGGCTGCCAGCACTGGAGCCGAGGACAACCGTCGCTCCGGCGACGGCGTTGCCGTAGCGATCGGCCAGGGTGACGGTCACCGTCACTGTGGCGCCGACGTCGGCCGACGTGGTCGATGCCACGACCGTGGACTCCGGCGCAGAGGGGTCAGGCGCTCCGGCGACGACGGAGTACGGGGCAGAGGAGACCGGGGCGGTGTCGGCAGACGTGAAGACGCGGGCAGTCAGTGTCGTGGCTGCCTTGGTCGGGTCTGCCGCCCCTGTCACGATCAGCACCGCAGCGCTCCCCGCCGGCACGTCGGCCGACGTGCCCAACGTCGCAACCAGGGGGGATGTGGATGATCCCGTGCCTGAGACCTGCGTCACCGTCGCCTCGGTCGTCCCCCCGCTGCCCGAGACGCGGTAGTGGCTCGGTGTGGTCGGCAAGGCGGTGCCGGTCGGGACCACCAAGGTGATCGAGGAGCCGGACGACAGGGCGCCGGACGACGACGTGGTGAAGGCAACGTCATAGGTGACGGTTGCTCCGGCGGCGAACGACGTGCTGTCTGTGCCGGGGCTCACGTGCACGTCGGCCAGTGCCGTCGTACCCGGCGACGCCGTGAAGGAGACCGTGGCCGAGCCGACTGTCACACCGGCTGTCGTGTCGCGTGCGGTGAGCGTCACGTCCTGGACGACGCTGTCGGCCACGGTAAACGTCGCCACCCCTGTTGCCGACGTCACCTGAGACGTGGGGGAGACCGAGGCGTTCGAGGCCGCTGTGGGGTCGAGGGCCACCGTGTCGCCGGCGATCCGGCTCCCTTGGGCATCGGCCTCGGTCACCGTCACCGACACATCGGCCGAGCCGGTGGCGGCAGCCGAGCTCGGTGTGGCGACGACCGAGGAGTCAGCCGGATCGGGGACGTCCGCGGTGACCACGGCTGTCCCCGTGGCGGCCACCGTGTCCGAGGACGTGGCGACGGAAAGCGGGTAATTGCCGGGGCGGCTGGGGTCGCCCAAGCCGCTGATATCCACCGTGACCCGGTCTCCGGCGCCGATGCCCGATCCTCCAAGGAGCAACGTCGCCCGTGTCGACGTCACGGTCACCCCCTGGACGAGGTCGAAGCCCGACGTGGCGTCGCTCACCTGGTAGTCGGCCGACACCTCCGGAAGCGGACCAAAGGCAGGCGCGCTCAGCGTGAGGGTCGGCGTCCCGTCCGACCCTCCCAGGAGCTGGCCGGTGCCCGACGTGGTGAAGCTCACGGCGAGGGTGACCCCTGAAGAGCCGGCCTCCGACGGGAGAGGGTCGCCTGCCACCTGCGAGACCGAACCCGGTGCGGTGAAGGCGACCGATGCCGTCGCGCTGAGGGGCGTCGTGCTGCCGCCGACCTCTGCTCGAGCGCTGAAGGTGACGGTCTGGGGTGTCGTGTCGGACACGGCAAACGATGCCGTGCCGTTCGGAGCGCTCACGGGTCCCGAGGGGTCGACGGTGGCATGGCTCCCGGCCGAAGGGGCGAGGCTCACGCTGGCACCGGGCACGGGGTTGCCGTAGCGGTCGGTGACGGTGACGGTGACGGTGGCGTGGGCAGCCGTGCCGGCCACCACGCTCGCCGGCGACGCCGTCACGGTGGATGCGCCCCCTGTGACCGGGCCGGGCACGATGCCGACCGGTGAGGAGATCGCCGGCACGGTGTCCCCGCTCCCGCTCGCGCTCACCGCTGCCTCGTACGCTCCGGCCCGAACCGGGTTCCGAGTGCCGGTCACTGTGACGTC
The DNA here is from genome assembly GCA_021791615.1 of Actinomycetes bacterium. The sequence continues at coordinate 17,143 of JAJYWG010000113.1, read as the reverse complement.
GACGACCCCGTCGCCTGGGAGGTTCGATGTGGACAACGTGATCGTTGCGATGTTGGCCGTCGAGCTCCCCGGCCCTTCGGAGGTTGCGACCGACCCGATGACCTGGGACTTGCCGGTGTTCTCGTTGACCACCTGGTAGTCGGCTGCCGCCGTGGGCAGCACGGTGCCCGGGAGCGCTTCGAGGACAAGTGACCCGCCGGATGGGACGGCACCTGCGAGGTCGAACCCGGCTGTGATCGACACTGTCGGTGCACCGGCCGCGTAGGACGACAGTGTGTAGGTCACCCCGCTCATGTCGGTGAACGCGAGATCGGGCCCTGTGATCGTCACCGAGTCGGTCGTGTCGTGAGCCGACAGGCTCACCGATTGGGCTGTGGCGTCGCTCACCTCGAAGACGGCCTGGCCGCCCGCGCCCGTCACGGCAGCAGCCGGTGTGACCTTGGCCGCCCCTCCGGCCTCGAGCGTCACGTCGCGCGCCACTGCCGGGTTGCCCCCGGCGTCGCGCAAGGTGACGGTCACTGCATCGGTGGTGACGCCGTCGGCGGGCGCCGAAGGCGCGGCGGCGACCACGCTGGACTCGGTTGCCGACGGGATGCCGGCGGTGAGGGAGAGCGGAGCGAGCACGGGCACGGGGTCGGACGAGGTGGCCAGGGCGACCTCGAGGCCGTGACTGCCTGTCCCGCCGCCCGCGATCTGGGCCGGCGCCGTCGCATCGGTCACTGCGATGGTGACGCCCTCGCCGGCGGCGACCTGCGACGAGCCCAAGGTGAGCGTGGCCTTGTCGGCGAGTGCCCCGGCGCCACCAGCTGCGACCAGCACGCCGCTCACCGGGACCGAGGTGCCCGCTGCGCTCACGTGGTAGTCGCCGGGTGTTGCGGGCAGGGACATCCCGGCGGGCGCCAGTATGCCGATGGTCGAGCCCGGGCCGAGCGCCCCGTCGGCAGGGGTGGTGAACGCTGCGTCGAGTGTCCCCTTCGCTCCGGCAACCGCCGGGCTCATGGAGGCCGAGGCCGCGGTGAGAAGGGTGAAGTCGACCGTGGCCGAGCCGATGTCCAGCCCCGATCCGGGTGTGCCTGTGGCGGATGTGTCGGTGGCGGTGAAGGGGACGGCCTCGCTCACGGCATCGGAGACTGTGAACGTCGCGGTTCCCGCCGAGCTGCCCGATGCGGCGGTCGTCGCGCTCGACGGGGTGGCGCTCCCCGACGTGCCGGTCGCCGCGTGCAATCGTACCGACGCCCCCCCGATGGGGTTTCCCCACTGGTCGCGCAGCGTGACGGTGACGGTGTCGCCGGTCGTGCTCCCGGCAGTGGCCGAAGGGTCGGCAGCCGTGACGCTCGAGGTGGCGACGTCGGGCGGTCCGGCCGTGATGGCATACGGCGCGTCGGCCGGCACGCCGTCGGCGGTCGTGGTGACTGCCAGGTCACGGGCCCTCGCAGCGGTCGGGTTGGCCACCCCGGCCACCGTCACGAGGACCCGCGTGGACGCGGCGACCGCCGCGCCCAGGGTGACGACCGCGATGTCGGGGGTGGAAGAGCCGCTGCCGTCGAGCACGGTGACGCCGGTCACGGGCACCGCCGTCCCGGACGGGGCTTGCACGCTGTAGTCGGCGGCCGTCGACGGCCAGGTGGTCCCAGGCGATGCGGTGAACGTGACCGTCTCCCCGGCGGCGAGGCTCCCGCCCGGCGGCGTCGTGAACCCGAGCGAGTAGGTGACCCCGTTCGTGCCGGCGGCTGACGTGGAGAGCACAGCGCTCGGTGTGAGCACGGGGACCTCGCATGCCGCCGCGAGCAGGTTGGCGCCGTCGGGGGCGCCCCAGCCAGAGGCGTTGTCCCAGCCGACGCCGGCCGAGTAGAGGGTGCCGTGCGTGGCGTCGAGGTCGTTGTTCCCCGTGGTGATGTCGTAGTAGTCGCCGCCGCCGGCCGATCCCAGCCGGTAGAGGAGCGGGTTGGCGAAGCCCCAAGCCCGCCCGTTGCCACCGCAGCTCTCGTCGCCGAGTGCGGCGAGAGCTGCCCACAGCGGGGCGGCGGCGCTGGTCCCCCCGATGACCGACCAGCTCCCGTGGTAGATGACGTCGCCGTGGTTGGGGTTGGCGGATGCCGACACGTCGGGGACCTGCCGGCAACTGGTCGAGGTTGCCGGTGTGCCTGGTGCGACCGAGCACGTGCCTGTCGAGGGCGGGGGCGAGCCGCTCACGTCCTGCCAAGCGGGCTTGGCCCAGCGGACAGAGACACCGCCTCCGCCCGCGTTGTCTCCCTCGTTCCAGACCGACTCGGTCGGCGCGGTGGTCGGCGGCGAGCCCAGTGTGGTGAGCGAGGTCCCCCCGACGCCGGTGACGTAGGGCTGGCTCGCCGGGTCGTCGACGGCGAGCTTGGTTGTCTTGAGTGTCGATGTGTAGCAGTCGTCGGAACCGCGGTCTCCCGCAGCGGCGAAGATGCTCTGGCCCTGGGCGGCAGCTTCGGCGAAGATCTCGTTCTCGCCCAGCTCCACCCCCGGTGTCTCGTCCAGCTCGCACTCGCCCCAGCTCGTGCTGATGACGTCGGCCTTGTCGTCGGTGACCATCCGGTCGTACTCGTCGAGGAGGCCCGCGTTGGTGTTCGGAGCGCCGTAGACCATGACGTGGGCGAGAGGGGCGAGGCCCAGCACGTCTTCGATGTCGAGGTTCGCCTCACCCGATCCCGGGCCCGACCCCGGACCGCCGTCGACCGGGACGTTGGTGACCGGTCCGTACGAATCACCGGCCGGCAGGGTGAAGCACTTCTCGAACGTCGTCACGTCCGAGGAGCTGTACGGCTCGAGCTCGAACAGCCCGATGGTCTCTGTGGCCCCCAGGTGCCCGGCAGCATAGGCGGTGGTGAACCCATACGCCTTGGCGAGCTGTGTCCAGGTGTACGCGTCCCCGCTCCCCGTGAGCGCCTGGGCTGTGGCGCAGGCCGCGGGCCCGCCGTCGGACGCCTGCGGGACCGCTTGGCGGGGAGCGGCAGTCAGCGAGGTCGACGTGCCCGCCGCCCCACTCGCCGCCGGGAGGGCGAGCTGCGGTTGGTCTCGGGCGATGTCGGAGATGCCGCTCACCGTGGCCACGGCGCGAGCCACTGCAACCGGGAGCCGGGGCGCTCGATCCGCGGCGTACGCGACCCGGCCCCCGGGGAGGCGGTAGCGGACGAAGCCGACGTGCAGGGCGGCCGACACCTGGCGGGCCGGCCCGCTCGCTCCCAACAGCAGACCGTCTGCCGAGAGCGAGCCAACCGACAGACCCGCCGACGACAGTGCGGACCGCACCGACGCGACCGCCGACGGCGTGGGGCCGAACCGTCGGGCAAACGCGCCGCGGGCCAGGTAGTGGCGGTACGAGCTCGACGACGGGTCCGAGACCGCCGCCACAAACCGGGAGAGCGCGCGCGGGTGGCGCGGGCGAAGGACCACTTCGACGGTGACCTCGGTGGGACCGGGCAACGGCCCGATCGCCACGGCAGTCGACGGCACCGGAGGGGCAGCCCCGACTTCGGCCAGCCGGCTCCCGGCGGGGGCCGGCGGCCGAGCGGCGCCGGCCGGCACCGCTCGGGTCCCCACTGCGAGCGCGGCGCGCCCGGGCGAGGAGGGTCCGGCGTCGCCGAGGTTTCCCCCGCCGCCGAGCGGTCCGGCGCCGATCACGGCGGCCGCCATCAGAGCGATGGCCGCGGCGACGGCGATCGTGCCCACACGGCCCCCGACCCCGCGTGGCGCGCCACGCCGACTGGTCACGCCCACAGGCTAAACGAGAGAGGTTCGCCGGTGACGAGCAGGGCGCGGTCGGTTTAGCCTTGCGGCATGTCGCGCCGGCGCACCCTGATGGCGGTCCACGCCCACCCCGATGACGAGGCGCTGTTCACCGGGGGCGTCCTGGCTCGCTGCCGCGCCGAGGGGATCGACACCGTGCTCGTCACCTGCACCGGGGGAGAGCTGGGGTTCGGGCCCGGGGGGGTGAGGCCCGGCGATCCGGGCCACGATCCGGCCCAAGTTGCCCGCATCCGGCGCCGGGACCTCGAAGAGAGCTGCCGCATCCTCGGGGTGACCCACCTGGAGCGCCTCGGGTACGGCGACTCGGGCATGTCCGGGTGGCCGCAGAACGACGCGCCGGGCGCCTTCGCCGCGGCACCGCCGGCCGAGGCCTCGGCTCGGCTGGGTGAGCTGATGGAGCGCTACCGCCCCGACGTCGTGGTGACCTACGACGCCGACGGCTTCTACGGGCACCCCGACCACGTCCAGGCGCACCGCATCACGGTCGCTGCATCGGACAGCACCGGTATCCCGGCGAAGCTCTACTTCGTCACCGTTCCCCGCTCCAGCCTGGCGGGTTTCGTCGACCTGGCGGTCTCGTTCGGCGTCGAGCTCCCCGAGTGGCTGGACGGCGCCACCGACCTCGGTACCGCTGATGATCTCATCTCCGCAGCGGTGGACTGCTCGGGAGCGATCGAGACCAAATTCGCGGCGTTGGCGGCGCACCGGAGCCAGGAGGACATCGCCTTCTTCCTCGGGCTCGGCCTGGAGCTGTACTCGGAGATCTTCTCCATCGAGCATTACGTCCGAGCGCGTGACCGGACGGGGGCGCCTTTGCCCGAGGACGACCTGTTTGCCGGGGTGGGGCAGGTCTGAGCCAGGCGGGCAGGTGGGGCAGGTCTGAGCCAGGCGGGCAGGTGGGGCAGGTCTGAGCCAGGCGGGCAGGTCGGGCCGGTGGCCCCGCGCCGGTGGCCCCGCGCCGGTGGCCCGAGGGTGCTGAACCGTTACCCTGCAGTGTGATCTTTCTCGCCGCGCTCCTTTTCGTCGCCGCCGAGATCGTTGCTTTTGTGGCCGTGGCCGGGCAGATCGGCTTCGTGCTGGCGCTGGTGCTTCTCGTGGCCGCGAGCGCACTGGGCCCGTTCGTGGTGCGCCGGGTGGGCGTGGGCATCATCGCCCACACTCGCAAGCGGCTGTTGCAGGGGGAGGTGCCGACCAAAGAGCTCCTCGACGGTCTGGTGGTGCTCGTCGGCGGCGTGTTGATCTGCGTGCCCGGGTTCATCGGCGATGCCCTCGGCCTCGTGCTCATGGTGGGCCCGGTGCGACACCTGCTCATCCGGGTGTCGGGACACCGGATCGCCCGAAGGGTGCAGCGTCCCGGTTCAAGCCGTTGGCAGGTGATCAACGTCGAATCGCAGCCGAGCCACCACGACCGGCGATCCGGGATGCCCTTGCCGCCCGGGATTGGGCCGCCGCCCGGAGTTGTGCCGCCGCACGGGATCGCGCCGCCGCCCGGAGTTGTGCCGCCCTCCCGGCCACCGAGCGGGGCAGGTGACGAGGAACCGGACCTGAGCTGAGCTGAGCGCGCACGCCGCTCGCCGGGCACACCGCTCGCCGGGCACGCTGCCCACCCTTGCAGGCCGCGGCCGCGGCCGTGATCGTGACCGCGTGCTCAGTCCGTGGAGTGCTCGCGGCGGAAGGTGACACAGAGCGCGGCTCCGACCACCAGTACGACGAAACCGGCGACCTCGATGCCGAAGGCAGCCTTGGCTGTCGGGGCGAGCCAGGTGTCCTGGAACCCGAAGAGGCCGAAATTCACGGAGACGAGGAACCCGGCGACGGTCGCGACGAAGTACCCGGCGCAGAGCACCGCGATCCAGACCCGGCGAACGAGGGCGAGGACGACTGCCATCACGATCCCCGCCACGCCTTGTACCAGGAAGAGTGGTCCGATAGTGGCGATGTGGCGGTAGCCATCGGACCACAGGTGCAGGTGCACGGCGGCCGACCACAGCATGAGGACGCCACCGGCCCACAGGACGAGGTTCACGACGAGGGGATTGCCCCGGCCGCCCGCGGCGAGCAGCGACCACACGGGCTTCGTCGGGGACCCGGGTTTCCTGTCCTCCGGGGACCCAAAGCCGCCAGCATCGAGGTGCGCTCCCCGGCACGGGCCGGGGTGCTCGTCGGGGTGTGCCGCGTCAGAGGGGATCACTCATGGTATCCGTGGCCACGCGTGTCGGCGGATGCGCGGATCTCCGGTCCGCTCACGGGGCGAGGCCCCTCGTGATGGCGACTCAAGCGGTTGTTCGAGGTGTAGCCCGACGCGTCAGTAGCGGTAGGTGTCGGGCTTGTAGGGGCCCTCGACGGGCACCCCGATGTACGCGGCCTGCTCGGGCCTGAGCGTGGTGAGCCGGACCCCGAGCGCGTCGAGGTGCAGCCGGGCGACTTTTTCGTCCAGGTGCTTGGGCAGGACGTAGACCTTGGTCTCGTACTGCTCGGACCTCGTGTAGAGCTCCATCTGCGCCATGGTCTGGTTGGTGAACGAATTGGACATCACGAAGCTCGGGTGCCCGGTGGCGTTCCCCAAGTTCAAGAGCCGACCTTCGGAGAGCACGATCACCGCATGCCCATCGGGGAACACCCACTTGTCCACTTGGGGCTTGATGTTGATCCGCTGGATCCCGGGGATGGCCGCCAATCCGGCCATGTCGATCTCGTTGTCGAAATGCCCGATGTTCCCGACGATCGCCTGGTGCTTCATCCTGGCCATGTGCGCGGCGGTGATGATGTCCCGGTTGCCGGTGGCGGTGACGAAGATGTCGGCATCGCCGATGACGTCGTCGAGCGTGTCGACCTGGAACCCTTCCATCGCCGCCTGGAGCGCGCAGATGGGGTCGACCTCGGTCACGATGACCCGAGCGCCCTGGCCACGTAGGGACTCGGCGCATCCTTTGCCGACATCGCCGTAGCCGCAGACCACGGCCACCTTGCCCCCGATGAGGACATCGGTGGCCCGGTTGATGCCGTCGACGAGTGAGTGACGGCACCCGTACTTGTTGTCGAACTTCGACTTGGTCACCGAGTCGTTGACGTTGATCGCCGGAAAGAGCAGCTCGCCGTTGCGGTGCATCTCGTAGAGGCGGTGGACCCCGGTCGTGGTCTCCTCCGTCACGCCGCAGATGCCGTTCGCGATGGTCGTCCACCGGCTCGGGTCCTCGGCGAGGCTCTCTGCCAGCAATCGGAGCACGACCGCCATCTCCTCGGAGCCGGCCGTCGCCGGGTCGGGGGCGACCCCCGATTTCTCGACTTCGACGCCCTTGTGCACGAGTAGCGTGGCGTCGCCGCCGTCGTCGAGGATCATCGTGGGACCCACCGCTCCCGTGCCCTTCTCGTCTGGCCAGCACAGTGCCTGCTGGGTGCACCACCAGTACTCCTCGAGCGATTCACCTTTCCAGGCGAAGACCGGCACGCCCTTGGGGTCGTCCGGCGTGCCGTCCGGGCCGACGACGACCGCAGCCGCCGCGTGGTCTTGGGTGGAGAAGATGTTGCAGCTCGCCCACCGCACGGTCGCCCCGAGAGCGACGAGGGTCTCGATCAGCACGGCCGTCTGGACCGTCATGTGGAGAGAGCCGGTGATCCGGGCCCCAGCCAGGGGCTTGGACGGCGCGAACTCTTCCCGCATCGCCATCAGACCGGGCATCTCGTGCTCGGCCAAGTCGATCTCCTTGCGTCCGAAGTCGGCTTGGGAGAGGTCGGCGACCTTCCAACGGGGTCGTTCGTGGTCGGCGTGGCTCATTTCGGCTCCTCTCGTCGGGGTAGCTCGCACCCGGTCCTTTGGGGGTCGTCAGGGTGCAGCAGTGCGTGGGCCAGAGAGCACGCCGGTCGCAGGCTCGGGGCCATCACCCGGCACCACCGCGCTCCGCCACCGTCCACCGGCGCCGCGCCGCACGTCTCGGATCCATGCGCCCCAATCATGCCACGCCACAGTCGGGCCCTCTCGCGTGCGGCACGCGTGGGCGACGGAATGGGTACCATCGCTTCATGCTGTGGTCACGGTCCGGTCACCGAGCGGTCGCGCGGTGGCGGCCGGCCGCGTCCGTGCTCGTGGCCACGATGACGGCCGCGGTCGCGCTGGCTGCCTGCGGCACGTCGACGAGCTCGACGGCCCATTCCTCCCTCCCGCCCCAGCCGCTCGAGTCGCCCGTTCCCGCACACCCGCTCCTCGCGAGCCACACCGGCACGGACTGGGGTGTCGGCGTGCCGGGTGCACCGGTGTGCAACCCGCTCGGAGGGCAGAGCTGCATGCTGCCGTTCCCGAGCGACTACTACAGCGTCCCGGACCCGAGCACGGCCTCTGGACGACGGATCGACTTCCCCTTGGACGCGATGCCCTCCAACGTCAGCGGCGTCCACATCGACCCGACGACATGGAACGCCAACGACGGGTTCTCGCCGGGGTCGACCATCGAAGTGCAGGTTCCAGGTCTCGATCTGACCGCTTCGAAGATCGTCAACCAGTACCACATTGCCGGGTCGCTCGCCGCAGGCTCTCCGGTGGTCCTCCTCGACGCGACGACCGGACGCCGGCTGGCGTGGTGGGGCGAAGTCGACGTGAGGAGCCCCGCGACAGCGCCTCCCCTGCTCATGGTCCACCCGGCAGCAGACCTCCCCGAAGGAAACCGCATCGTGGTGGCGCTGAGGAACCTGCGGACCGCAACCGGCACGCCGATCACCGCCTCCGGGGAGTTCGCACAGGTGCTCGCCGGCACGACGCCGGCGGGCGCGGACGGCGCGGTCCTGGCCTCCCACGAGCGTCGGCTCCTGGCGATGCTCCGCCGAGATGCCGGCGTGACCACCAGGGGTCTGTACCTGGCCTGGGACTTCACCGTCATCAGCAGGTCCAGCCTCACCGGCCCGGTGCTGGCGATGCGGGACGCCGCCATGTCCGAGCTGGGGTCGGGCGTGCCCAGCTACACCGTGACCAAAGTGAACGATCTGTCATCGTCGGCCACAGGTGGACGGACCATCGCCCGCCAGGTGGTCGGCACCTTCGACGTGCCGGACTTCTTGAACGGGCCGAGCGGCGACCATACCGATACCCTCAACCTGGGGCCGAACGGGCTGCCCAAACCGGTTCCGGGCAACGTCGAGGACGCGTCGTTCTCCTGCCTCATCCCGCGCTCGGTCGACGCCGACCCCGGTGCACCCGGCCACAAGGTGACGCCCGGTCGCCCCGTCCTCTACGGCAAGGGACTGTTCTCGCTCGACACACAGATGGACGCGGTCGGCGTCCGAGACGGAGCCGACGCCTACCGGCAGGTGCTGTGCTCGACCAACACCCTGGGCCTCGACGGGAACGACGAGATCGCCGACGCCGGGCTGTTTGCGAACTTGTCCGCGTTCCCTTCGCTCCCCGACCACCTGATGCAAGCCATGATCGACGATCTCTACCTGGGGCGCCTGCTTGCCAGCGCGAAGGGGTTCGCGGCGAACGCGGCGTTTCGCTCGGGGGGGCCCAAGCCGGTCTCGATGATCGACACCTCGCTGCCCTTGACCTACTACGGCAACAGCGAAGGCAGCCTGATCGGTGGAGCGGTGACGGCGATCTCCACCGAATGGCGCCGGGCAGTGCTGGGGGTGCCCTCGATGAACTACTCGCTGCTGCTGCCCCGCAGCGTCGATTTCGTGCCTCTCTACCCGTTCTTCGACAAGAGCTATCCGAACGAGCAGACACAGGAGCTCATCTTGGACCTCCTCCAGATGCTGTTCGACCGGGGCGAGACTGACGGGTACGTCGAGCAGCTCACCACCCACCCGCTGCCCGGGACGCCTGCGCACCAGGTGCTGCTGCAGATGGCGTTCGGGGACCACCAGGTCTCCAACTTCACCACCGAGATCGAGGCGCGCACGCTGGGCGCGGTCGTCCACCGGCCGGCGCTCCCCTCCGGCCTCGTGTCCGGCGACCCCTTCTACGGGTTGGCATCGGCGCCGACTACGAGCACGGCTCCGGCCACCCTCTACGTCTGGGAGGACCCGCACACCCCGCCACCCCCTCTCACGAACGAACCTCCGACGGCGGGTATCGATCCCCACGACTTCATTCCCCGGAGCATCCCGGCCGCACAGCGCCAGCTCACGACGTTCCTCGCGACCGGATCAGTCCCCGACGTCTGCGGCAGCAAGCCGTGCCGGACGACCGTCACGAGCGCGGTGCACCTGCCCCATCCGACCCCGTGATCCGCAACTCGCCGGCGGGAGATCGCAATGCGTCCTACGTGCTGCGGTCCTCGCCACCGGCAGCGACGGCGAGCGGCACCGGCCGGGCCAGGCTCCAGCTGAACGTCTTGGGGATGTCGTCCACACCGATCGGTTCGGCCAGGTCGGCGACGGTGGGGCCCACCCGATCGGCGACGGCCTGGAGCTTGGCACCGTCGAAACCGTAAAGCTCCACGGCGTTCGAGCCCAGCATCGCCCGTACGTCGTCTTCGGGCAGCCCGCCGAAGACGTGCTGGAGCACGAGCCGATGGACCGGAGCGGCACCCTCGAGATGCGGGTAGTCCGATCCCCACATGATCCGGCCGACGCCGATCTCGTCTCGCATCTCGGCTTCGTAGCGCTTCATGAGCGAGCCTCCCAGCCAGACGTTGCGTTCGACGTACTCACCGGGTCGGAGGCGAAGGTACGAGCGGATCGGTGCGCCGCCGTGGGTGTCGAAGAACGACTCCATGTCGCGCACGAGCGACGGCAGCCATTGCACGCCGTTCTCCGTGACGGCGACCTTGAGGTCCGGGTGGCGGTCGAACACGCCGCCGAAGATCATGAACCACAGGGGCCGCCGGGTGAAGACGAATACCTCGAAGAGCCCGAGCATCCCACCGTGCTCGTCGTCGTAGAGGAACTTGGTGTCGGTGGCCGACCCCGAGGCGCCGGTGTGGAGGTTCACCACCATCCCCAAGTCCTCGCACGCACTCCAAAGCCGCTCGTAGTAGGCATCGGCGTACCCGGGCAGCCCCGAGCGCACCGACATGGCCGGCAACATGATCCCCCCGAAGATCCCCTGCTCGCGGGCCCACGTCATCTCGTCGATCGCCCGGTCAAGATCGTGCAAGTCGATCGGGAGCACGCCAGCCCGGCGCCCCGGCGCGGCGGCGCAGAAGTCGGCCAGCCAGCGGTCGTAGGCGTGCAGCGCGGGCCAGACCGCATCCAGGCCGGTGGACGCGTGGCCACCCAGGTACATGGCCGGCGAGATCCCTCCCGCCAGGACCGGCCCGGGGAAGACCACCTCGGCATGGACGCCTTGGTCTTCCAACACAGCGAGCCGGCGACCGTTCCCGTCCCCGGGCACCACCCAGTCGCTGCTGTACGCGGCGAGCCATTCGGCGGCCGCCGCGGTGTCGACTCCCATGCCGGCCAGCCGCCGGATTGCGACGGCCCGGACGGGGTCCTCCTCGTCGGTCTCGCCCGGGTCCACACCCCCGAACATCGAGATCGCGAGCGACGAGAGGTCGCCGAACGCGGCCACCGCCTCACGCTGCGCCGGGTCGACGTACGAGAGGAAGTGGGCCAGATCGTCGGGCGCGGCATGGGCATCGGCGGACACCACCACGTAGGGACGTGACGGACCCGGCTCCACTGCCTGCCCGGTGCTCCTGCGAGCCTGGACCAACGCACCACCTCCGAGGCGACCGGACACCCGGCGCGCACCGATCGCCGTCCTCAAGGCTACCGGGGTGGGCTGCGTCCGATCCGGGCCGAGCTCCACCGGCAGCTTGCATCGGCGTCGGGGTGACCAACCCGACCTACCAGGGATGGCCGTACTGATCCCGGTGCACCCGATCGGCGAGGGGGAGGCGGCGGGGTGGGCCCGGAGGGCGCTTGGGCCAGCCGATGGGAACGACCGCCATCGGGCGCGCCGTGGGCGGGAGCCCCAGCAGGTGGCGCAGCTCGTCTGGGTAGCGGGTGGCCAGCGTGGTCATCGCGGAACCGAGGCCGAGGGCACCGGCCGCCAGGAGCACGTTCTGGACGGCGGGGTAGACAGAGGCGGCGAGGGTCTGCTCCAGCCCCAGGCCGGTGTCGCCGCAGGCCACCACGATCACCGGAGCGGTCCCGATCCCGCTCCGCGCTCCCCGGTCGACCTCGTCGAGGAGGCGTTCGGGGAGCCTCCCGACCGAGTGCTCCCTCGCACCGTCGAGCCAGGCCCGTCGGGTGAGCTCGGCCAGTGCGCCCCGGAGGGAGGCGTCGCGCACGACGACGAAGATCCACGGCTGGCGGTTCTCGGCGCTGGGCGCATGGGTCGCGGCCTGGAGGCACGCCTCGACCTGCTGGTCGGTGACGGGGCGGTCGGAGAACTCCCGGACGGCTCGCTGCGCGAGGGCGACGTCGAAGAAGCGGGGCTCGCGGCCAGGCTGGTGGTTGTCGGTGCTCACAAGAGACGCAGTCGTCGGTTCGGTGCTCGACCATAGCCCGGTCCGGTGGCTGGTGGCTTAGCATCGTCCACGGCGACCCGCCGCGGTGCCGGTCGTGGGGAGGCTCGATGCAGGACCACAGCTTCGACTTCGTGGTGGAGGGGACGGCCGAAGAGGTGTGGGAGGTCATGTGGCGCCCGATGCGGCGAGGGGTGACCACCGACACGGTGTCGATCGACGTCCTCCACCCCGGAGACGAGACCGGCAACGGCCTGGTGCGCCACTGCCGGTTCCCGGTGCCCCGCTACCTGCTGTCGCACGGACGTGGGCAGTCCTGGGAGTGGATCACCGAGGCCGTCCACCCGGTGTCGTGGCGCTACGACGCCATCGGCAAGCCCCTGTGGTCCAGGGCGACGGGGTGGACCCGGCTGGAGCCGGTGGACGAAGGACACACCAAGGTCGCGTTCCGTGAGACCTACGAGGCGTTCAACCCGATCTCCCGCCTCGTCCTCGAGCGGCGGGTGCACCGGTTCATCTCCAAGGACAACGATCGCCTGATCGAGGCTTCGCTCCGTGCGATGCTGCGGCGCCTGCACGAACGTCACCAAGGTGCTGCCGGCTGATCGCATCTGGCGGAGGGCCGGTGCGCTGCGCCGGCTCGCCACGGGGCGATCGCTCGCGTTCGGAAGGCACGGCGGATAGCGTGTCGAGACCGATCGCGTCCCGCGCCTCCGACCGGGTCTCGGCGCGAGGATGGAGATTGCGCCCGACATGCCTCCGAAACCAGCCTTCGCGACCGACGCGGCGACGGCCGCCTACTACGAACAGCGAGCCGCCGAGTACGATGATTGGTATAGCGGCGAGGGATTGTTCGCGCTCCGGGAACGACCCGGCTGGCAGGACGAGGTCGCAGAGTTGGTGGGGCTGGTCGGTGGCCTGCCGGCCTTCAGCACCCTCGACGTGGCCTGTGGCACTGGTTTTCTGACCAGGCACCTTGAAGGGTTCGTCGTCGGGATCGATCGGAGCCCCTCGATGGTCGCGATCGCGCGGTCCCGCCTGCCTCGCGGGCTGGCCGTCGTCGGCGATGCGCTCCACCTGCCCGTCGTCGACCGCTCGTTCGGTCGGGTGTTCACCGGTCACTTCTATGGCCACCTGCCGAGCGACGAGCGTCGGATGTTCCTCACCGAGGCGCGGCGCGTCGCGACCGAGCTGGTCGTGGTCGACTCCGCTCGCCGACCGGGGATCGACCCCGAGCAGTGGCAGAAGCGCGTCCTGAACGACGGGTCGCACCACCAGGTGTACAAGCGGTACTTCACCGCCGACCAGTTGGCCGGGGAGATCGACGGCAAGGTGCTGTTCGAGGGGGAGTGGTTCGTCGCGGCCCGCACCGCGTCGTCGGGTCGCACCGCGTCGTCGGGTCGCACCGCGTCGTCGGGCCGCACCGCGTCGTCGGGTCGCACCGCGTCGTCGGGCCGCACCGGACGGCAACGGTGGCTGCGAAAGGCGACGCCCCGGCCGACGGTGCAGAAGACATCCGCGCTGCACGTTCCTTCGATCTACGATGGCCGAGGTGCCGGAAGAGCGCGGGCTCGTGCAGCGCAGTGCCCGTTGCCGGCCCTTCCAGTTCCCTGCCCCCGTAGCTCAGAGGATAGAGCGTCGGTTTCCTAAACCGTGCGTCGCAGGTTCGAGTCCTGCCGGGGGCGCAGTTCAGAGGCTGTTTCTGATAAGTTGAGTGGCCCAGCGAACTAGTATTGGACTAGACAAGCGTCATGCGAGGAACGAAGTCAGAACGGCGGCCGGGCGTCTGGAAGCTCCGGGTGTACGTGGGGAACCGGCCGGACGGCACCCCTATACAGATCACCAGGACGCTCGACACCACCCGCGGCAAACGGACAGTCAAGGCAGGTTCGGGGAGTCGCCTTGCTGATCGGGAGCTGGCCAAGATGGTGTCCGATGTCTCGGCCGGGCGGCTGGGGCGACAGGCCACCACCTTGGGGGACCTCATCGACCAGTGGATCGCCGGCATCGAGGACTCCCGGTCCCCCACCACGATCCGCGAATACCGGCGTCTCGCCACCGTGGTCGTCAAGCCGGAGCTGGGCAACGTAACGCTCTCGAAGCTCACGGCCCGTCACCTTGACCACCTCTACGCAAAGCTCACCGCCAAAGGGAACAAGGCGCTGACCGTGCGTCGGGTACATGCCCTCATCGGCGCCGCCCTCCACCAAGCCGAGCGGTGGGACCTCGTGGAACAGAACGTCAGCAAGAGGGCCAGTCCTCCTCCGATACGACCGGCGGCGGTCACTGCTCCATCGCCAGAGGAAGTTCTATCGGTAGTCTCGCAGGCCGAGAAGACCGACCCAAGTCTCGCCCGCCTGCTCATCATCGCCGCTCTTACCGGTGCCCGGCGGGGGGAGTTGTGCGCTCTCCGGTGGTCCGATCTCGACTGGGAAACGCGTACCCTCACCATCGCACGCTCCATCTATGAAGTGGTCGGCGGTGGCTGGGCTGAGAAGCCGACCAAGACTCACCAGGAGCGCCACATCGGCCTGGACGATGTCGCCGTCGACGTGTTCAGGAGTCAGTGGGAGTGGGTGGACGGCCTTGCCGGACAGCTCGACCTCGCAGTCCTGGAACACGGCTTCATCTGGTCAACGTCACCGGTCGGGGCAGAGCCTTACCGACCCAACTCCATCACCCAGTTCCTACGTCGCACGGCTAAGAAGGCCGGAGTCGACACCCACCTGCACGCCCTCCGACACTTCGCTGCAACCCAGGGGATCGCCTCCGGGAGCGACGCTGTGACGGTGGCCGGGCGGCTCGGGCACCGGGACTCCAGCGTCACGCTGCGGGTGTACAGCCACGCACTTGCGCAACGGGATCGAGAGCTGGCTGCCGCGTTGGGAAACTCCCTCCGCCGGGCGAAGGACGCCACGTAGCCCCCCTCCCTGCCCCGGCGAAGCCGGGTGAGTCGTGTCGATACGCCACGGAGCACAGCCCTGTCGGACTGGCAGAGAGGGGGGCCCTACATCCCGATAGCTTCCGGCGGCTCGATGAGCGGTGGCTCCCAGTGCCCCATCTCGGTCAGCTGGTGGGCCTGGCGCGGCTTCTTGCTGAAGTTCTCGACAGCCTCGGGCAAGAGCGCCGCCATCTCCGGGTCGTCACCTGCCGCCCGGACCAGTTCGGCCGACAGCACCGGCTCCACCTTGGCAATGTCGGCCTTGGGGAACCGGGACAACCACTTCCGGCTCCTGTCCGCTACGGCCGTAGCCCGTGCCCTCGCAGCGACTGCGGGGTCTGTCGACTCCACCTCGTCGAGACTCTCATCGAGTTGCTCTTTGACGAAGCGGACCGCCTCGAAGGCCACGTTGGGGGCCAGCACCTTGGCGGCCTGCGTGTCGTAGCGAACGTGGGCCGATGCTGGAAGCTGCGCTCGCATTCGCACCCCTTTCTCTTCGACCTTGGCCAGCAACTCGGCCCAGTCCACGTTGTCATCCTCGGACGCTTCCATCGCCTTTGCGAACTCGGTGCGCCAGGTCTGGGACACGACGAACGCCGGACCGTACACCGGCCGAATGGACTCACCGTCAGCCTTCAGCGCCCCCCAGCGGGTCCACGCAGCCAGCCCCTCTGCGCCGTACTCGCCCAGGTACTCGACCGAGTCCATGCCGTCGGGCAGGTCGGTGACTACGCACTCTCGCCCCCGCTCGATGATACGTCGGGCCAGCGTGATGTTCGCCGCGCGACCGGCATCGTCCCCGTCGAAGGCCACCACGGGGGGCTTTGGGGTCTTAGCGAGCACCTTGTCGAGCTGGACATCAGAGAGCGATTTGCCCGACTGGGTGACCGGGCAGAATGTATCTTGCACCCTTTCTTTGATGGCGGAAATCGAGATTGCCAAGGCGTCAAGCGTGCCTTCGACGACAATCACTTGGCCATGGGGTGTGATCGGCCAAGGTAACGGACGGTACATGTTGATTGACTTTGTGTACACGAGGGTTCGGCTCGGGTTGACGTACTTATCGTGGATTCGTTTCCCCGAAACATCGCGACCGAAGTACCCAACGACGTTGCCGTCATCGTTCCGGCATGGGATGAGGCAGCGGTTGCGAAAGAAGGCGGTGACGCCTCCCGACGGCCAGCGGTACACGAGCCCAGCGTCGACCAATTCATCGTCGGTCACATCGCGGTCGACCATGTGCATCAGAAAGGCTCGTGGGTCCTCCGGGGTATGCCCAATTTCGGGTCGCCCCGTGTGATCCTCCAGGACAGACACGTCGATGCCCCGGCCATCCAGGTACTCCCCACCCTTGGTGTGCCGCCGTCCGCCGCTGTAGTAGCGCCACGAAATGTCGATCACTTCCAGCACGCGTTCCCGACTCGTGCGCTCCAAGTCCGGTGCCTCGGACGAGTTCCTGCGTGACACAGGGACATGGTGTGGGGGGTGGCCGGATGGATGGGGCGGCCAGTGGTTCTTGATCGCTGACCCGCTGTCCAGCTTGGCCACCGCATCCGGGACGGAGCACGACTCCAAGTTCTGCACCCATTGGATGACATCACCGGTCGCCGGCATCCCTCGCCCAGCACACGCGAAGCAGTACCACATGCCATCGTCCAGGTGCAGCAGCATTGCCCGCTTCGCGTTGGCTGGTGGAACTTCGCCATCGGTATCTGGGTATGGCATCGGGCACTGCACCTTCACGTCCCCGGTTGCTCCCTCGGGTACCGGAATGCCGGTCCGCCGGGCCACCTCGGCCAGCGAGTGCCGGGCCTTCGCTTCACTTATCATTCCCATGTCGCACCTCCCGTTGGGTCGGCGTTGTCGCCGATATCTGTGAGGAGGGCGGGGAGGGCGAGCACCCCTACATGTCAGTCACCCGGTCACATCGCCCCCGGAGTGGCCTCTGCCAGTCACCATGCGGCGAGGGGTCCTCGCCCCCCGATTCCCCGCCTCGGTCGGCTCATGAGGGGGGGGTGTCGTCATC
>JAJYWG010000024.1 GCA_021791615.1 Actinomycetes bacterium | reverse complement strand
GTCGTCGTCGTGTCACCGCCGCCTGAGGGAGGCTTCGGCGGCGTCGAGGTCGTCGTCGAGCTCCCCGACCCGCCGCCGTGGCCGGGCGTGCTCGAGGTGGTCGTGCTCGGGCCGCTGCCGGGCGTCGAGTTGTGCGTGCCGGGCGAGTCGCCGGTGCTCGACGGGCCGCGCGGGACGGTCGTGGTGGTCGAGTGCTCGCTGACCGTCGTCGTGCCGGGGTGGGCGGGGGTCTTCGTGCCCGAGGTGGAAGTCGTGGTTGTCGTACCGGTGTGGTGGTGAGTTGGGGGCCTGCCGCCGCCGGCGCCGTTGCCGCCATAGCCGTGTGTACCCCAACCGCTGCCGTCGTAGTTGCTGGCCGGCGGCGGCTTCGAGGCGCTCGCGACGCCTCCCCCCGCGCCGGTAAGCACCGCTCCTGCCGCGAGCGCCAGCGCGCCGAGCAGGTACGTCCTTGGATGTGCTGCTCTCCGTTCCCGCATCAGGACCTCCCGACGTTCCTCCAGCCGGACCGCTGCCGGCTGGAGGAACCTGGCTGGGACCAGTTCCGATGCGGTATCGGCTGCTCACCCTGAGGGCGGGACGACCTTGGCCGGCTGGTAGCCCGCGGTGTGGAGGGAGAAGGAGTCGACGAAGACCCGCGCGACCACCGGGTTCACCGCGTCGGCGGAGATTGCCCAGACGATCCTCCCCATTTGGAATACCCTCTCCACGTTGGCGAACGAGGGCCGACCAGGGCGGGTGGCGGTCCCGGTGAACTGCAGGCCCGGGTGCCCGTCGACGGCCACGTGCACCCCGCCAGTCCCTTCGCTCACGATGAACGCCTGTGCGCGCTGTGCCGACGGGCACTTCCAGATCCGGACGACGAAGGATGGCGGGAGAGGCATCGAGCCGTTGTAGCCGTGCCCGTTCGTCGCGTCGTAGGAGGGCTCGGCCTGCGCCTGTGTGCAGGGCACCTCGCCGTAGGTCTTCCCACCGTTTGTGGTCGCTCCCGTAAAGTTCACTGGCTGGTTCGATAGGGGAAATGCCGCGACAAACGGCGCCCAGTTCGGCCCGTACTTGTCGACCGGACTGACCACCCCATACGGCGCCGGGAACGTCACCTCGTGCGCCTTGGCCTGCGCCTTCGTCGACCGCGACGCCGACGGCTGCGACGAGCACGCCGCCGCCACGAGCGCCACGGCCGCCACGGCCGCGGCGACGCCGCAACGTCGTGCCCAGGTCGAACGCGTCATCGGGTCCTCCTCCTCTGGTCCTCCGCTACGTGTATCGGCATGGCGGGGCGCTCGGTTCACTGTTCGGGGAGGCGAGCCGAGCCACCGGTCCGATCAGCCCTGCTCGTGGCGATTCTCCGCCGGTGCGGTGCTGCTGGTCCGGCGAGCGGAGGCAGGCGCCCGGGATCCGCTCTCTCCGGTCAGCTATCGTGCCCGACGCTTGACAAGCGACGGGCGTACTGCCAGTGTACGTACATGACGGTCAAGGACGAGCGGCTCCAGATCCGGGTCGACCCCGAGCAGAAGCATCTCTTGGAGCAGGCGGCATCGCTCGAGCATCTGTCGCTGTCGACCTTTGTGCTGCAAGCCGCTGCCGACAGAGCCGAGCACCTACTCCTCGAGCGAAGCGCGGTCCGGCTCTCACCGGCAGCCGCCGAGGCCTTCTCCGTGGCGCTCGAACGACCGGCCGAGGTCAACAAGCGCCTGGCCGAGGCGCTTCGACGGCCACGCGGTTTCTCCTGGATTGATTGAGCTTCACCGGCCACAGCCGCTGGACCCGACACGCCACGATCGGACGACGTTCGACTCTGGCGAGCCGACGCTCGATGACTGGCTGCGCCGTTACGCGGGCCAGAACCGGAGAGCCAACACCGCAACGACCTGGGTCGTCGCCGATCACAGCGGCCGCGTCGTCGCCTACGTCTCTCTCTCGATGACCTCGGTCGAGCGGTCACAGGCTCCGCGACCGCTCGCAAAGGGAGCACCTGATCCAGTGCCGGCGCTTCTCCTTGGGCGGCTCGCCGTGGACAAGTCGGTCGTGGGGCTCGGCATCGGAACGGCACTTGTCCGCCACGTGCTCGCCACGGCGGTCGAGCTGAACGAAAAGGCTGCGTGCAAGGCCGTCGTGGTCGTGGCGCTGCACGGGAACGCTCGCTCGTGGTGGGAGCACCTCGGATTCACGCCCTTCGATCCCGAGGACCCTGCCTGTTTCGACCTCTACCTGCTGACGAGCGACGTCAAAGCGACGCTTGCGCGCGAGGCATAGGACGGTGGCATGACGACGAGGTGAAAGGTAGCCCGGCCGCAGATGGCCGGGCTACCTGCTCAAGATGTTGCGACCCGGCTGAGATGCCGGACTTGCTGCGAGCGGATCTGCTCCTCGATGCTCGGATGAGCGAGACCCGCCTCGTCGAGGACGATCGCCGTCACCGGCAAGCCGGTGCGGCGCACGATGTCCCGAGTCGCGACGACGCGTTCCACGTCCTCGCTCCCGGTACGCCACGATGCTTCGACGACGACGTAGCCGCCGGGCGTGCCGTCCTCAGCCGGGACGACCGCAACGAGGTCCGTCGCGTTGAGACGCACACCCTCGGCGTTGCTCAGGCCGAGTGTGTGCTCGAGCTCGAAGAGCTCATCGCCGTCGAGCCGCCGCACGCGCGACACCTCCGCGCCGAACCCTCGGAGCACCTGTCGAGGGCGAGCCTTGAGCTCGCCCTCGAGCTGATGTCCCTGCACCCATCCGAGGTCAGCGTCGACCCGGTCGAGCCGTCGATCGACAGCGTCGAAGCGTTCGTCGATCCGGTCGAAGCGTTCGTCGACCGCGTCGAAGCGTTCGTCGACCGCGTCGAAGCGTTCGTCGACGCTGTGGGTGAGATGTTCCACAGCCGCCGTGAGGGAAGCGAGCGTGCTCGCGAGCTGCTCGACCACCGCGGGGAGGTTGAGCAGCTCGTCGGTGAGCAGCTCCTTGCGAACGTCCGCGCGGAACTGGGCGTCGTCTCGAAGCGCCTTCAAGAAACCCTGCCGCTCGGCGTCGCTGAGCATTTGGACTCCGATCACATGCACACCTTTCCCGGGCCATCGGCCCGTGCTCGGACCGATGACACCTGCGAAGGTGCTGATCAGAGTCTAGCCGGGGGCGTCATCGCCACACCTCTCTGAGGTTGCCGCGTCTCCTACCGGTAGGCGCCGACACCTGACAGGGGACGAGCGCGCCGACACCGCGGCGG
>JAJYWG010000053.1 GCA_021791615.1 Actinomycetes bacterium | reverse complement strand
ACGCCTTCTTCCTCGAAGCCGACGCCGCCGTGGTGCCGAGCTTGCAGGCCACCAGCACCTGGGCCAACGGCGCCGGGTACGAGCCCGCGGCAGTCGCGACCTTCCTGCAAGACGCGGATTACTACCTGGTTGCCCACGCCCATGCCCACCATCACGTGGTGGTCACCCACGAGGTCGTCGCCCACTCCACGAAGAAGATCAAGATCCCCAATGCCTGCATCGGCGTCGGCGTCCGCTACGTCACGCCCTTCGAGATGCTCCGTGCCGAACGGGCCCGCTTCGTCATCGTCACCTGAACCGGCCTCGCCCGCACCCGCAACCGCCGTCACTTCGACGATCCTCTCCAACCGCCTCACCCGAGCCGGGCCTTGTCGAGGACGGCGATGAACGTCGGCCGCCGCCGGTGCGTCTCCCGCAACGCCGCCAGGTGCGCGGCGAACTCACCCTGGCGATCCGCCGCTCGGGCTGCCTGCGCCGCCTTCTTCAGGATCGCCACCGCTCGCACGTAGGCCGCCTTTCCGGTCGTCTCGAGCTGGAGGTCGGCGAGGCGCAGGTACACGTCGAGCGCATCGCCCGGCTCAGACGCTTCACGGGCCTCGGCCAGGCGCACCCACCGCTGCGGCCCCGGATCCCAGTCGGCATGGGCTCCGGGCACCTGCCAGGCAGCCTCAGGCTCTCCGTCGGCAAGCAGTACGTCGACCAGGCCCCCCGGGTCGCGCTCCGCCAGCACCGCCCGGGCCGCTGGGCGCTCCGCCGGCCACACCCCACCGGCCTCGGCCGCGGCGCGCAGGAGGCCGTACGTCGTCGACGAGGGCATCCGCTGGTGCTGCTCGCGGCGCAGCCGGAGCACCTCCTGGTCCTCTTGCCGGCGGGCGTGGACCCCGGCGGCCAGGTCGTAGAGCTGGGCGACCTGCCAGCCGCTCGTCTCGGCGATCCCCCGGGTAGCCCAGGACAAGACGTCGTCGTCGCGGCCCAGCTCTACCATGGCCTCGGCGACCCTGATGAACTGGTACGGCCGGCTCAGGTCACCGCCCAGCAGCCCGACAAGGGCCTCCGCGTCGGCGTCGAGCACGGCCAGGCGCTCCTGGGCGTAGGTGGCAGCGAACGAGTCGCCACCACCAGCTTCGACCCGCTGCTTCACCTCGCGGCGGTACGCCGCGAGCCCGAGATCGCCCAGGGCGTCGGCGTAGCGGACCGGGTCCACCTCGAAGAAGTCCTGGTCGTCGAAGCGGAACCGGACCATCCAGCGGGCCAGCTTGATCGGATCCGCATTCCCGGCGTCGCACGCCCGGGCGTGCAGGTCGAGCAGCTCACGCGCCAAGTCGCCGATCAGCCCGTCGGAGTCGTCCGCCTTGAGGATCACCTTCACGACGTGCCCGACCGCCCGCTCGATCAGCGCGACCAGCTCGGCCGTGGGCGACGAGACGACCGCCTCGCCGATTGCCTCGACAACGGGCCTCGCCTGCATCGCCCAGCCGCCGCTCTCCCGGTAGCCGAGGTACCGGGTCGTCCGCAGCCCGCGGTCGATCTCCGCTTTCAACCGGGAGAGATCCCCCGATCCCCGGGTCGCCGCCAGGCGGACCGCCCGACCGACGTCCTCGTGGCGTTCGGCGGCCTTGCCGACGATCACGCGCAGGTCCTCGGGGTCGAGCTTCTCGATCAGCACGTCGAGCCCCTCAGGCCCCGAGCGTGGCGCACGTGGACTCATGGCGAAGTCTCGCTGCTCATCGCCCGCGACGGTAACGCCCGGACACCATCATGTTCAGGTTCGGCCGACCTTGAGGCCGTCCCGCCGGTGCTGGAGCCACAGTTGCGGGTGCCGTGCCGAGCCCGCGATCACCTCCAGCCAGCGTGGGTAGTTCAAGACGATGAGCTCGAGCTGCTCGCGGAGGCCTGACGGTTGGCGGGTGCAGAGGATCACGTCCACTCCCCGGCCGAGGTACGCACGGACGCGAAGCTCCCGGCTCCGGAAGTCCTGGTCGGACGTGACGAGGATCCAATCCTCCTCTGCGCACCAGTCGGCGATCTCCGCGTCGCTCGCCTTGTGCCGAAGCCCCTGGACCCTCGGATGCGGCTCGCCGAGCTCGGCGATTCGCTGGACCTGCTGCACGGTGTACTCGAAGCGAGGAAGCAGCTCCCCCAGCCAATGACTGAAGTTCTCGTCCAACAGGAATCGAGGCTCAGCTGGCAAGGAGGTCCTGGACCCCGCGCACGTCCTCCACGTCGATCGCGTGCCAGTCGGCGATCTGCTCGACGCTGTGGGACACCAGCTCCCTCGCGATGACGGCGATAGGGAGGCGCGTGCCCTTCACGACGGGCTCGCCGAACTGGATGTTCGGATCGATCTCGACACGGTCGGTCAGCTCCCAGGCAACCGCCTCGTTCTCGGCCCCGAAGCGGATCTCCTCGGCGAACGTCTCGATGACAGGCAGCCACACGTAGTGGCCGGCACCTCTGCCGACCAGCTCGATGACCTGCGGCTCTGCGCCGTCCGTCGCCAAGTCGGCCCAGATCGCGGCGCCGTCGGTGAAGAACAGCCGCTGCGCGAAAGGACGGGCCACCCCCGGCAGTGATTGGGCCAGTGCGGCTTCCAGCTTGCGGAGCTTCTGGAGGCTCACCCCTGACCGGCGGAAGCGCCGGACGACCTCCAAGCTGACGAAGTCGTGGAACGAGAGCAGGCGCGGCTCGTCGGGGCCAATGCCGACGCTCGGCGGAGTCAGCCCGGCAACCCAGCGACGAAGGGTGCCCGCCCGCATGTCCGCGGCCCGCAGGCCGAGGATCCGGGCAGCCTCAGGGAAGCTGTAGATCCCGGTCCCGAACGCGGGCGCAGTGAGGGTCGAGGTGGGCACGGGGAAATCGTATCGGTCGGGTCCGACAGTCCGGAGTTCATTCGAGGACCAGTCGCCGGCTCAGCCGCACCACCCGTCGGAGGACTGGCCCGGCTCCTGCCAGGGGCGCCACGAGGTCTTCACGTCTCCGTGAGGATCCGTTCACGGTTCGGGCTCCTGCCATCGTGCCACGACGGTCTGACGCGCTGGGCAGTCGACGGATGACGCCGTGGAGAGAGTCCGCTACGTGGTGGGAACTCGAGCGGTGACGCTCGGTGTGCTCAGTCGCCGTCCGGAGCGTCCCTGGGTCCGCCTGGGGCGTTGCTGGCGCCGTCCCCGGCACCTGCTGCGCCTGCCGGCACTTCGGGCGGGAGGTGCCGCAGGCGGTGGACG
>JAJYWG010000368.1:1206-3228 GCA_021791615.1 Actinomycetes bacterium | reverse complement strand
CGCCCAGGGCGAGGGCCTCTGGCGGGTGAACGAGCGGGCGTTCGTGGTGCGTCACCTCCTCACGGCCGGGGAGCTGGCGCTCTTCGACACGGATCGGAGGATGGTGGGGCGGTAACCGGGCAGGGTCGCCGGCGACACACAGGGTGGCGGCCTTGCACCGGCCTGTCCGAGTGGGAGTCAGCGGGCTGATCCCAGAGCCGATCACCGCATCAGGCGCTCGCTACTTCGCTGGGTCCCTCACCTGCCCGAGCGAGCGTGAAGGCGGGCGTCGCCTCCCCCGGCGCTCGGTTCGGTACGGCCACAAGGTTCTCGGGGTGCTGCAGGTCCACGTGGACGACGGAGAAGGGCGAGCCACCGTGGAGCTGGCGGAGTAGATCCCCGACCACGAGGCAGGCGGCGACAGAGCCGACGAAGGCGGCACCAATGGTCACGCCGGCGATGTCCAGGAGGCCGCAGCGGACGTCGGTCTCATCCATGCCCCTGGCCACGCGATCGGTGACCTCCGGCTCGTAGGCGTCAGGTAGCGCTTGGGACCGAAGAGGCGGCTCGGGGAAGGCCACGGCCGGATCCTCGGGCGCGGGGAAGGTGTGGATCACGATGTCGAGGTAGTCGACCGAACCCCGGCCGAGTCCACCGTCGACCACCCAGGTGAAGCGACCTTCGCCGAGTAGGAGCCGGGGGTCCCGGCTGTCGAAGCCCGCCAGTGCGACCGTCGGCTCGGACCGATTTGGATCAGCGTGCGGCTCCGGGTGGAACGTGTTGTCGAAGGCACGGTCGACGATCGCGGTGTCGAGACCGAGAACTTCGAGGGCATCGGCGACTACCCGGGTCTTGCGCCGGCCTACATCTCCTCCGCCAGCGAGGAGCTGGGTCGCGGTGTTCCCGGCGACCACCCGGTCGTAGTCGAGCAGTCCGACCCGGACATCGGCTGGTGTGGCGTAGGGCAGCATCCCAACCACCCACGCGTAGGCCTGGCCCAGGTGCCCGAGACCGAGCAACCAGACGGCGGCAGGAAGGAACTGCAGGTCAGGGCCGATCGCCTCAGCCGACTGCCAGTCCAGGTCTGGACGCCAGAGCGACACGCCGACATCACGACGGCCGGGGACGGGGTTGCCCAGTTCCTTCTGGAACACCTCGGAGATGCCGAGCGCTGCGGCCACGATCCCGGCGGGCGCGATCCCGCCGCCGCCACGGGGGTCGGGACTCCGCACGACTCCTCCGACCCATCCGTGGTGGGTGACGTAGAGCACGTAGCTGCCCACCGGCCTTACCGGAGCGCCGATGGCGAGCGTCGGCAGCGCCGGGTCCAGCCGGTCCACGACGACACCGCCGAACCGCTGCACTGCTGCACCCGCGGTGAGGTCAGCGGCCCACGGGACGTCGAGTACTGGGTCATCGTCGACGACGACGTGCACCCCGCCCAGGAAGGCCCGGGCCCCGGCGTTCACTGCGGTCAGGAGGGCCGCCTGTGCCGCGAGGTCGCGGCCGATGTCGGGCCCGACGGCGACCTGCAGGACCATCGACTCCAGCTGCGCTCGCGCCGCCGCGAGCGTGCGCGCCTTGCCGGATTCGAATAGCAACTTGGCCGTTCGGTGAACGGTGTCCCGAGTGACGTCGGCGGTCATACGAACCGCCGAACGAAGAGTCGCGCCGCCGCCTCGGTACCGGTCCAGCTGGTCCACCGGCGTCCGTCGTAGAGGTGGACGCCGACATCGGAGGGGTCAGTCGGCCGCTGGGCGAAGTGGGGGACGATCACGGCAACGTGGCCCTGCTGGGCGACCATGGGGCTGCCCCGGTCGATGTCGCTTTGCTCCACCCTCCCGGCGGGGTGGGTGTGGACGTCGCCGATCACCTTGAGGCCGTCGTTCCGACAGAGAGCCCAGAGCTTGTCGTAGGCGAGGCCGTGGAAGTGGATGCCCCCGACCAGGCAGTCGGGGTCGAGGTCGTCGTAGTAGACGACTCGGATCACCCGGGTGAGGTCTCCGTCCTTGCGCGCCAACAGGAAGGCGCCGGAGATCGGAA
>JAJYWG010000368.1:0-1196 GCA_021791615.1 Actinomycetes bacterium | reverse complement strand
CCAGTCCCTGAGCTTCATGCGCAGGAGGGCGCCGCGGCCCCTAGATCCCCAGATACGCATCGGCGTGGAAGATCCTGTGCAGCTCGTTCAGGATGAAGGTCAGGGTGCGACCGGGATGCCACGCCAGGTGCGGTGCATCGGCGGGCCAGCGTTCGTGGCCCGGGAGGGCGAGCCGATCCCACGGCGCGTACATGGCGTTGGGAGCCGCGGCCCACCCATCGACGCGGAACAGGATGCCGACCTCGGCGCCCTTGGGCCGGAGCCTCGCCGCCAACGGCTCGCTCCGCTCGATGTCCCAGATACACCCGGTGGGGGCGACGGTCGGGTACCCGCTCAGCTCGAACCGGATGGCGTACCCGGGCGGTGCGCCCTGACGCGGCGCGGCCGAGACCATGATGGTGACGTGGGGCCACGCCACCTCGAGGACCGACCAGCGGCCCTCCGCGACCCCGGCCAGGAAGGCGCCGGAGTCGAGGTGGGCACGCACGGCGCGCTCATCGGGAGCGATCACGATGTCGCTCACCCGTGGAAGCTGTCCCGCGGCAGCAGGTTGAGGGTGACCTCGCAGGGTCCATCGGCCACCAGCAGCGAGCCGATGTGGACGCCGTCGGCGAGGAAGTGGTCGGCGCCAGGGACGGCGAGCGCGTGCTTGGCCCGCTGCTCCGGGGACAGGTTGGCGGCCCCGTCCCCCGAGGCCCAGTGGTAGACCGTCTTGATAGTGGTACCGGGGCCGTACTCGTGGGTGAAGTCGTCGGCGTTCAACCGGATCACGACCTTGACCCGGCGGCACCGGCCACGGTGGACATGGTCGTGTTGATCGATGCCGGCCGCCTCGAAGGTCAGGTCGAGGTCGATCTCCTCGTCCACCTCCTCGATCCAGACGCCGTGATCGGGGTTGGTGGGCAGGAGGAGGGTGCGGACCGCGGCCGCCGCCTCGACGACGACGGGCTCGGGGTCCTCCTTCCCCTCGCGGTGCAGGAACAGTTCCACAAGAGCCTCCTTCGACTCGGCATACCCCAGGTCCTGGTCGGACCTGGTACGATGAGCATGCACCTCGGAAGTATACCATCTGCTCTTTACCTCAGAGGTACACGACATGCCCCCACACGCCGATGGACGTCAGGTTCAGCAGCGCAGAACTCGCCACCTTGTGTAACTCGGAGCGTCGACTCGCGGACCGCTGGGGGGATGAGGCC
>JAJYWG010000492.1 GCA_021791615.1 Actinomycetes bacterium | reverse complement strand
GCCGCGCCCTCGACGGCGCAGCCGCTCCGTGCACGCACCGTCGCCACAGTGTCGTCACCGACACCCACGACGGCGACCGCTCCTTCGGCGGGGTCATCTCCGGCGGCCCCGTCCCCGGCGGCCCCGAACGCGAAGGCGCCTCGCACACTGCCGGGCTGTGGAGCCGTCCGCGACCCGTTCGACCCCAGCGCCACGCCCCCTCCGCCCGGTTCCCCGGCAGTCTGCTGACCAGCGCAGCTGCGGGCTGCGCGGATCCTGTCGACCCGGAGCCTCACGATGCAACGTGGACGCGGACGCGCTCTTACGCCCGGACGCGGCAACGGGGCCCCGTTCGGGGCCCCGTTGCTCACCGGTCGTCTGGTCGATCAGGAAGGTTCAGTGACCTGCAGGCGCTCCCGGCCAGCCGTTGCCTGTGCTCCACTTCACGGTAGTTGTCGTGGCTGTTGCCTTGATGCCTGTCGTCTTGCACGCAGTTGTTGTCACTGTTGTGCTGCCGCTCGCTGGCTTGACGTAGCCGTACTTCACCCCGACCTGGGCTGTGTCCGCAGCGACCCAGCACTCGTGCGTCTTTGTCATGTAGGCGACCGCGACGAACTTTGTACCTGTCTTTGCCGCTGTGGTCGCCACCGCGATTGTGTCCTGCTTCGCACTGCTGGCAAGAACCGTTCCTGTCTTGGAAAACTTGAACTCCGGCTCGTCCTTCTGCAGGTCCTTCGCCATTGTTGCAGTCACCGGGTAGCTGTCGGCCTTCGCGTAGATCGCCTTCGCCGAGGTGATGATGTTGGACAGGTTGGACTGCGTCGACGTGTCGTTCGCCGTCGAGGTCACCCCGAGGAACGTCGGGATGGCGATCGCCATCAGGATGCCCATGATCACGAGGACGACCATGAGCTCGATGAGCGTGAAGCCCGACTCTTCTGCCAGCTCCGGTACTTCGCCGTCGGTGGCACTGTGCCGCCGTCCGATTGCCGTCGCGACGCGCCCGAGCGCGTCACTCCACTTCGTACCCATGTGGATTTCCCCTCTCGTTCGCACGTCCTTGGACGTGGCGCTCACGAGTCCCCATCGACCCGTGCCCCCATCATATCTCAGGACGGATCGCTGGCAAATGGGAATGCGGAGATGGGAAGGCCGACAGGCAAGGTGGAGACGCGAAGGCCGACAGCGAAGCCGACGATGGGACCCGTGCTCACGCGCACGGAGCGGGCGCCGCCCGTGGGGCGGCGACCAAGGGTCTCGATTTCCTTGCACCGACGAGGTACGCTTCTGTGGGAACGTGGCGATGACGACACACGTGCGAGCATCGGCGACGACGGTCGCGTGTCGGACCCGCTGCGATGGGGATGCAGTGAGCTGCAGGGGGATGTGATGGCCATGCACAGCTCGTACGGCGAGGACTACGGGCAGGACGAGACGTCGGACGCGGTCCGCTCGCTCGCACTGTCGTCGGCCAAGCTCTGGGAGGAGCTCTTCGCGCGATTGGGGCGCCTCGAGCACGCGCAGCTGGAGCTCCGCGCCCTCGTCGAGAAGATCGAGGTCGCGCTCCCTGCAGCGCTCGAAGCCGTCGCCGTCGACCGCGCTCCTCGCGATCTGCCTGGACCCGTCGGCGCGCTTGCCCACGAGTCCTTCGACCAGGAGGCCGCTCCTGCCTTGTGGGCGCCGCCAGGTCTGCCCCACGAGACCGCGGCCGGGGCTCTGGTGGATCCCCCGGCTGCCGCGGTGCCCACCATCGACCCCCCGACGCCGCTCACCGGGACGGACGGTGCGGACGTGCTCGGCGTGGAGTGGCACACGCACACGCCCGAGCACACCGACGACCCGATGACGTCGCACGACCCGGTGATCGCGCCAGGGTCCATGTGGGCAGATCTCGAACCTCCGCCCGCTCCCCCGCCCGACACCGTGCAGCCGACGGACGGAACGGACCCCTTCGGCCTGCGCGACGCGCGTGATGGCGTCATGGCCCCACCGCCACCGCCCTTGCCGCCCATCGGGTTCGACCTCGGGGCGCCACCGCCTCCACCACCACCGCCCCCGCCGCCGATCGGGTTCGACCTCGGGGCACCGCCGCCTCCGCCGCCTCCGCCTCCGCCTGCCGGGTTCCACCTCGGGACACCGCCGCCTCCACCACCGCCACCGCCGCCTGCCGGGTTCCACCTCGGCGCACCACCACCGCCACCGCCGGTCGCTCCGCCAGCAGGCTCAGCGCCACCGCCCGGGTTCACAGCTGCCCCACCACCGCCGCCTGCGGGGTTCACGGTGATCCGTCCCACCGAGCCGACCCGGGTCTCGGCGTCACTCGGTCAGGCGGACTTCGGCAGCCTCGCTGCGGCCACCGACCCGAGACGCGGCGGACAAGGCGCCATGAACGGGAGCGCAGAGCCCAATGGCCGGTCAGCGGGCACCGAAGAAGAGCCCTCTCGCCCGCCGGCGATCACCCCGGACTTCTTCGCGCGGGCCGGCCGGAGACGGCACTGACCGCACGCCGCGCCCGTCAGCGGGTGTGCGCGTCCTCGGAGAGGTCGTCGCGGCGCCACGCCCCAGACCGCCCGCCCGACTTCTCCCAGAGCGCGACGTCCGCGATCGTCATCGAGCGGTCAGCCGACTTGCACATGTCGTAGACGGTGAGCGCCGCCACGGTGCACGCCGTGAGCGCCTCCATCTCCACCCCGGTCCGGTCGACGGTCTCGACCTGGGACTCGACCTCCACGTAGTCGTCGCCGATCGAGAAGTTGATGGACACCGATCCCACCAGGACCGGGTGGCACATCGGGATCATGTCGGCCGTCCGCTTCGCCGCCTGGATCCCCGCGATCCGAGCCGCCGCCAGCACGTCTCCCTTCGTGATGGCGTTGTTGGCCACCTTCGTGGTCGTCTCCGGCTGCATCCACACGCGGCAGCGTGCGAGGGCTCGGCGATGGGTCGGCTCCCGGGGGCTGACGTCGACCATGCGGGCGCCGCCGAGAGGCTCGAGGTGGGTCAGGCTGCGTTCGGCCACGGAGCGAAGTCTAGGGGGTTGCGACCGGCGCACCCCGTCCAACCATTACAATTGGCACTCGAAGGGTGAGAGTGCCAACATCTCGGAGCCCGGCACTTGGAACGGACACATGCCGGACAGGTGCCGGCCACGTGCCGGCGGGTGCGGGCGGAGGACACAGGGAGGATCGATGCCAACCTACGAGTACGCATGCCGGAGCTGCGGGCACCATCTCGAGGTTTCCCAGTCGTTCTCCG
>JAJYWG010000323.1 GCA_021791615.1 Actinomycetes bacterium | reverse complement strand
CTGCACCGAGCTGCGGGTCAGGTCGAGGCGGTGGACCGGATGCTCGCCGAAGGTCGCGAGTGCAAGGACATCGTGACGCAGCTGTCGGCCGCGACCAAGGCGCTCGAGCAGGTCGGCTTCAAGATCATCGCGGCAGGCCTGACGTTCTGCATCGAGCATCCTGTGGAGGCTGCCGAGCAGGGGTACCCCTTGGAGGAGCTGCAGCGGATGTTCACGCGGCTGGCGTGAGCACGATGCAGGTACCAGCGCGCGTCACGCGGCGCAGCGGTTCGGTCCGAGCTCGAGCCGGCGAAGGTCGTCGACGAGCGGGGCCGGAGCGGCTCCCGCGTTCACGCTGACGATCTCGCGGTAGTGCGGCGGTCGTGGCCGCGCCCTGCTGGATGCCCACTCGACGAAGCGCTCCTCGGGCCACGAGAGCTGGGGAAGGGAGGAGCGAAGCGCTCCGAGTGACGCACCGACGACGGCGTGCGGCGCGACGGCGACCGACTCGCCGTAGTGCGCAGGAAGCACGGTCGCGTCGACCGGCATGGCGATCGCCTTGGTGTGCAGCGATCGGTGGAGCTCACGAGCGAAGGCCTCGGCATGGTCCGCGAGGTCTGGTCGGCCGACGCCGTCGACGAACAACGTGTCTCCGGTGAGCAGCGCGCGGCCACCCACTTCGTAGATGGTCGAGCCCGGGGTGTGCCCTGGAGAGTGCAGGACGGTCACGACGAAGTGCTCTTGTCCACCGAGGCTGAACCACTGGTCGTCGTCGAGGGGCTGGAAGGGGAAGCGGTAGCCGTCGGCCGGGTTCAGGTGGACAGAGGCGCCGGTCGCCGATGCCAGTGCCCGGACGCCACTCAGGTGGTCCGCGTGCAGGTGGGTGTCGAAGACCCGGGTGATCCTCCATCCGTGCTGCTCGGCCACGTCGAGGTAGCGCTCCACGTCGAGCGAGGGATCGACGACGAACGCCTCGTTCCTCGCTCCGACGACATAGGAGAGGCAGCCCTTGCCCCGACGGCGAACCTGGACGATCCGCGCTGCGCCGAGCTCGAGGATCGCGGTGTCGTAGACGGCGGCCCAAGCGAGCATCCCGCCTGCCAAGTTGCGCGCCGCGATCCCTGACGAGCGCAACGCCTCCACCGCCCGTGCGGAGCGGGACCCGCTGGCGCAGATCACGACGACTTCGCGGTCGCGCACGACGTCGTCGATCTCCAGCGCCAACCTGGACAGGGGCACGTTGCGTGCGCCGGCCATCGCCCACGCGTCGAACTCCTCTGGCTCTCGTACGTCGAGCAGCGCTGGGGCATCAGCGGTCCCGAGCACCGCTGCCAGCTCCGTGGCACTGATCTCGGGCACTGCTCCAGGGGCAAGGTCCATCGGTATCCTCCTCCATCCTTCTCCGCGCAGGTTCAGGGTCGGTTCGGGATCGATCCCGACTATATACCCCTACCCGTATCAGCGGCGGCACCGGCCGACGTGCGGAGCCAGCGAAGGCATTCTTCGTCCCCGAGCAGCGCGAGGCGGCGCGCCAGCACCGGGTTGTCGTCGCATTGGCTCTTGTGGCAGGCGATCGCGCGATGCTGGACGGTGCGGTCCACGTGGAGGACGATGTCGACAGCGTGCTCGTCGTGGCCCCTGAACGAGGTGCCGAACTCGGCGTTCAGCGTGTCGGCGACCTGGCGAGGCAGGGTCCACGCCAGGACCGGCAGCCCCGGCGCGCCGGCGAGGGCTGCCTCGGTGGCGCGCCGGTGGTCGGGATGCCCGGTCACGCCTTCGTCGTCGAACACGACCACGAGGTCGGCGCCGACCTCGCTGACCATGGCCTCGACCTCTCGGGCCAACAGGTCGAGCGGTTCGTCGACCAGCGAGCTGTCGGGATGCTCGAGCAATTCCACCCGGTTCACGCCGAGCTCGGCCGCTGCGCGGGAGAGCTCGTCACGGCGTCGCTCACCCAGAGCACGCCCGGGATTGCCCAGAGTGGACGCTTCGCCACGAGTGAAGCAGAGGAACGCCACCTCTGCGCCGTTGCCCACGAAGCCGTGGAGCACGGCGCCCAAGCCGAAGCTCTCGTCGTCGGGGTGGGCGCAGATTGCCAGGACCGATCTGGCCGGCGGCAGCTGGTGGCTCTTCGGGGCGCGTGCCTCTGTCATCGGGAGATCATCCTGCAGGCGGGCTCCTCGAGCCAGCCCTGCGGGGCCAGGGTTACGAAGCGGCGCCTGCCCGCGCTTCGACCTGACGACGAACCTCGTCCATGTCGAGCTCCTTCACCTTGGTGATCAGCTCTTCGAGGGAACGCGCGGGCAGTGCTCCAGGCTGGGCGTACAGCAGGATGTTGTCGCGAAAGGCCATGAGCGTGGGGATCGACATGATCCCGAAGCGCGCGGCGAGCTCCTGCTCTGCCTCGGTGTCGACCTTCGCGAAGACGATGTCAGGATGCTCGACCGACGCGGCTTCGAACACCGGAGCGAACATGCGGCACGGTCCGCACCAGGCGGCCCAGAAGTCCACGAGCACCGTCTCGTTCGACTGCACCGTCTCTTCGAAGCTGTCGTTGCTCAATGCCACCGTTGCCATGGTGCCTCCTTCTCGGGCCTGCCGTCTCGGACCTGCTGTCTCGAAGCTCTCGCGGCTTTCCTCGCGGCTCCGACCTACGTCAACGAACATACCTGTCGGGGTATTCCCGGCCATCCACGCCCCTTCGCGCATCTGATCCCTGTAAGCGTGGTCCCGTCAGCCCGCCCGCCGTCGGGGAGCGCCGAGGTGGCCGACGAACCAGTCTCGGGCGGTTTCGGCAGCGGCCAGCAGGGTGCCGGGCTCCTCGAAGAGGTGGGTGGCGCCGGGGATGACGACCAGGCTGCTCTCGCAGGTGAGCTGGCTCTGCGCCTCGCGGTTGAGGGCGAGAACGGTTTCGTCGCGTCCGCCCACGATGAGGAGCGTCGGTGCGGTGACCCCCGCGAGGCGAGGTGCGGCGAGGTCCGGACGTCCACCTCTGGAGACGACGGCCGCGATGTCCGCACCCGGCTCGGCGGCGGACCACAGGGCCGCGGCCGCCCCGGTGCTCGCTCCGAAGAAGCCGACCGGGAGCCCAGCGCAGTCGGGTTGGATCCGCAGCCAGCGGGTCGCTGCGGAGAGGCGCCGGGCCAATAGGGGAATGTCGAACACGTTCGCTCTGTCGAGCTCTTCTTCGACGGTGAGCAGGTCGAACAGCAGGGTGCCGATCCCCGCCTGCTCGAGCACGCCGGCGACGAACTG
>JAJYWG010000246.1 GCA_021791615.1 Actinomycetes bacterium | reverse complement strand
GCTGGGACCGCTTCGGCGCGCCCTCACGAGAAACCCACGCCCCTGCGGGGCGCAACGGACCGGACGAAAAACCCGTCCGGACCCCTTGACAAGAGGCGCTCCTTGATAGATGACAGGAGCGCACTGGCAGCCGCTTCGCGGGCCGCCAGGATCTGCTTCGCGACGTTGGTGCCGCGCCGGGTGAGCCGCAGGGCGACCGACCGCCGGTCAGGGCCGGGGGTACGGGTGACGAGTCCGGCGTCGGCGAGCTTGTCGACGAGGCGCACCGCGCCCGACGGGGTGAGCCCGACGACGTGGCGGAGCTGGTCGATCGACGCGCCGTCGAGGAACTCGTGCAGGGCCACCAGCGCGGCGGGAGCGGCCGATCCGTGGCTAGCTACTGCCTCTTCGGCGTCGCGGATCGAGTCGTTCACCCCAAGAGCGAGCACCGCGAGCAGGTTCGCCTGCCTCGCTTCGCTTGATGGGATGCAGGAGCGCAGCGCCGCTCTTGCGTGACCGGGCCGAGATGGTGCGAATGGGCCTGCGCGCCGAGTAGGGAGAACCTTGCCGTGTCGATCGAGACCGTGGTCGTCGTCTACGAGTTCCCGGGCTGCGAGGAGCGGATGACCGAGCGCCGCTGCGGCGAGTGCAACCTCTTCGCCCGCCGTCTCGGACCGGGGGGAGGCTGTCCAAGCTGTGGTGAGATCGTGCTCGCAAGCGAGCTCGAGGCGGGGCTGTGAGCGGCCGCGGGGCCTCCGTTCGCCGTGAGGAACCGAGCGGGACAACACTCGGGGTTTCCACACCCACCTCACGACGAAAGAAGGTTCCCGTGGAAGCCCGACCACAATACGTCGGCGTCGACTTGCACCGCCGCCGCAGCGTCATCGTGCGCAAGAACCATGCTGGAGAGCTCCTCGAGACCGTGCAGATCGACAACGACCCGCTCAGCCTCGCCGGGGTCCTCGCCGCCGCCGGGGAGCACCCCGAGGTGGTCTTGGAGGCGACCTACGGGTGGTATTGGGCCGCGGACGTCCTCGCAGGCGCCGGGGGGTCGGTGCACCTCGCGCATCCGCTCGGCAACAACTGGGGCAACCGGCGGGTGAAAAACGACGAGCGCGACGCTACCGACCTGGTCGACCTCTTGCGCCTCGGGCGTCTCGCAGAGGCCTACATCGCCCCGCCGGCGCTACGTGAGCTACGCGAGCTGGTCCGTCACCGGGCCAAGCTGGTCGCTCTGCGATCGGGCCTGAAGGCCCAGGTGCACGCAGTGCTCGCCAAGGAGGGCGTGGCGGTGGCGGTGAAGGACCTGTTCGGGGTGGCCGGACGGGTGCTGATCGCCGAGGCGGACCTCGCCCCGGCCTACAAGGACCGGATCTGTTCGCTGCTCGGTTTGATCGACCACTTCGATGCCGAGATCGACTGCTTCGCCGAGCAGGTGGAGGTCGCGCTGGCCGACGACGCCGGCTACCGGGCGATCCAACAGATCCCCGGCGTTGGCCCGGTCCTCGCCGCGGTCTTCGTGGCCGAGATCGGCGACGTCTCCCGCTTCGGGGGCCCCGCCCAGCTGGCTTCTTGGGCGGGGCTCACCCCCCGCCACCGTGAGTCCGACACGCACGTGTCGCGCGGTCACATCACCAAGCAGGGCAGCCGCCTGGTGCGTTGGGCCGCGGTCGAAGCCGTCGGACGCCAACGCGGCGCCACTCCCGTCGCCACCTTGAGCCACCGTGTCGCCGACCGCCGAGGCCGCCCGATCGGCCGGGTAGCGGGCGCACGCAAGCTTCTCACCCTCGTCTACTACGGCCTGCGCGACGGCGAGATCCGCTGCCTGGCCAAGACGGGGTGAGTCCCGGCCGGCGCAGCCAGACGCGAGCTCGCAACCTGTCATGACCCCCGGACCCCCGGCGTGGTCGCCGCTTTGATTGAGCCCGTCTGGCTGCGGCCGAACCCCTCCATGCCACCATGTCGTGGCGGATAGATGACCGGCGACCGGGCAACCGGCTCTCGCCCCCGAGCAACCAAGCTCACCTGGAGAACGAAGCCCAGCGCGCCCTCGCCGAGAACAGGCCACGGCGCATGAAGCGAAGCCTGACCGGCTTCGCAACCCAATGATCCCTGGCGATCACTGACCGGGCCCTCGAGGCTTCCCCTCCGGGCGGCCTACGGCCGGCCTCGACCGCCCTCCTGCCTGCCGCAGCTCTGGCTGGGACCGCTTCGGCGCGCCCTCACGAGAAACCCACGCCCCTGCGGGGCGCAACGGACCGGACGAAAAACCCGTCCGGACCCCTTGACAAGAGGCGCTCCTTGATAGATGACGGGTCCATGCCCGAAGCCTAGATTTATATGAGTGACGCAATCAAGTTATGTCCCTCTGGACGGGGGACCTCGCGCAGGGATTCTCGGGCAGAGACGGAGAGGGGAAGTCGATGAGCGCTGAGCCGATCGCGAGCTTGTACATGGTGAACCTGGACTGCGCAGACCCCCGCACGATGGCGAGGTTCTACGCGGCGCTGCTCGGCTGGGAGATGCCGCACTGCGAGGACGACTACTCGATGGTCTCAAACGGCTCGACGTCGATCGGCTTCGGGAAGATCGACGGCTACCGTGCGCCGCAATGGCCGGACTCGGGCTCCACCAAGCGCTACCACCTGGACCTCGGCGTGGGCGACCTCGAAGAGGCCGAGGCCGAGGCAGCCAAGCTCGGGGCGACGGTGCCGGCTTTCCAGCCCGGGGCTGATCGCTGGCGGGTGATGCTCGATCCTGCGGGCCACCCGTTCTGCCTGGTGCCGCAGAGCCCGGCGTCCTGAGGGTCTCCGGCGCGTGTTCGGCGAGACCCTGCGGGTGCCAGCAGGTGGCGGACCGCTTTCCGTGCCGACGCGGGTCTGCCTGGAGGTGGGCTCGACGTGGACGTTCGCGACTGCACTGGACTGGCCCGGCTGGTGCCGACGCGGCCGAGGGGAGGAGCAGGCGGTCGAGTGCCTCCTCGACTGCGAGGATCGCTACCGCACCGTCGTCGGCGAGGTATTCGCTCCGGGGCCGATGGAGGTGATCGGACGCATCCAGGGGAACGCGACGACGGACTTCGGGGCACCGGTTGTCCAGGGTCCCTGGGACGACGAACCGCTGGACTCGGCCGAGCGCGAGCGGCTCGTCGGGCTCTTGGAGGCGACCTGGGTGTCCTTCGACCAGGTGGCGGCCGGTGCGCCGGCCACTCTCCGCAAGGGTCCACGCGGTGGTGGCCGGGATCGCGACGCCGTCGT
>JAJYWG010000302.1 GCA_021791615.1 Actinomycetes bacterium | reverse complement strand
GTCTTCGAACGGCGCGTCTTCGGCTCGAGCTCGGCGAGCGCGCCGACGTCACAGGCACGGCGCCACTCGACGATGTGGCTCGTGTACAGCTGCTCTCGCCGCAAGAGGGCGCCCTTCGCGCCGGGGTCGCCCAGGCGCTCGTACTCGGCGAGGATTGGGGTTGCCCCGGTTCGACGGACAGGTTGATTATGCCGCCTCCCGGCGGGAGTGTTGGTGGATCTGCTGTTCGTATTCGACGGGTGTGAGGTAGCCCAGAGAGCTGTGGAGCCTCTGGCGGTTGTAGAAGATCTCGATGAACTCGATGACCGCCCGGCGGACCTGGCGGATCGAGACCCACGATTGGCGGTGGATCAGTTCCTCCTTGAGGGTGGCGAACCAGCTTTCACCGACGGCGTTGTCCCAGCATTGGCCCTTGCGGGACAGGCTCTGCACGCCGTGATGGGCCTTCAGCAGGTCACGGAAGTCCTTCGAGGTGTACTGGGCGCCACGGTCGGTGTGCATGATGAATCCGGCGTCCGGCCGGCGATGCTCGATGGCCATCTTCAAGGCGTCGCAGACCAGGGAGGACTCCATGTGATCAGCGATCGCCCAGCCCACAACCCGCCGGGAGGCCAGGTCGATGACCGTGGCCAGGTACGCCCAGCCCTCCCAGGTGCGCAGGTAGGTGATGTCACCGACATAGACCCGGTCGACCTCGACGGTCCCGGGCCCGAACGCCCGCTTGATCAGATCGACCGCGGCCTGTGCGTCGGGGTCGGCGATGGTGGTGCGCTTCCATCGGCGCTTGCAGCGCCCAGACAGGCCCCGGGCGGCCATGATCCGAGCAACCCGCTTACGCGAGACGTGGAAGCCGTCACGGCGCAGCTGGGCGTGAACCCGAGGACAGCCATAGACGCCTCGAGACTTCTTGTGGATCTCGGCGATCCGCTCCCCCAAGGTCTGGTCGTCGATCTCCCGGCGGGAGGGCTGGTGGCGCTGCCACTGGTAGTAGGCGGACCGGGAGACCTCCATGAGCTCGCACGCCTTGGCGACGTTGCGAGACTCGGCCTTCTCCGCCTCGATGAACGGGTACGCGCTCATCGGGTCTCCCGGGCGAAGAAAGCCACTGCCCGCTTCAAGATGTCCCGCTCCTCGCGGGCCTCTCGCAGCTCCTTGCGCAGCTGGGCCATCTCCGCCAGCTGCTCGGACGTCGGCCCGTCACTGCGCCGGCCCGCATCGATGTCCGCCTGCTTGGCCCACGCCCGAACCGCGGTCTCGGTCAGACCGAGCTCGCGGGCCACGCTGCCCGCCGTCTTGCCCGGCTGGCGTACCAGCTCGACCACTTCGGCCTTGAACTCGGGCGTGAACGACCGTCGCGGGCGAGGCTTCTTCCGCTCCATCGTCTCCATTCTGGACATCCTTTCAGGGAGTCACCCCCACATGGTGGACGTCCGTCAAACCGGGGTAGGCCCAGAGAGACCCGTCCGGCTCAACCTCGATCGCGTCGGCGCGCCCGGTGAGTCCGAGCTCCTCGGACCAGAGCGGTATTGACCGCAACACCAACCGGCCACGCTCGACCTTGTGCTCGGCGGAGTCGACACGGCGGTGACCAAGGTCGCCTCGGGCGGTGTGCTCGCTCTCGACCCAGATGCCGTCGACGTGGACGAGAGCGCACTGACGCGGGCAATATACGTGGTGTTCGAGAGCAGAAATCGCGACAACAGGCTCGATGCTCACCAGAGGCGGCGAGATCCAAAGCCGCGTGTCGCGTCGGCTGAACCAGTCGGTCGGTAGGGAACGGCCTCGAAGACGGCATCGACACCGAACCGGTGCGCCGCATTCTTGTCGAGCCGGCTCGCGTAGACGGCGGCGAGGAGAGCGTCGACAGCGAACCTGTCGAGTGGCTCGTGCCACACGGGCCAGCAAAAGCGGGTCCGTCGGGAGCCTTCGTCCCATCGCCAGCCACGCGTCACTGCCCGAACCCCATCGCCACGAACGGGGAACAGTGCAAGGCCATGGAACGCGAGGCACTCGACGACCGGATCGACCCTGTTCTGCCCGGGACCCAGAGCCGCAGCGGGTAGACGCCGGTAGTCGAAGCCAAGGCCGTTCGCATCGATCCGCTCCCCACGACCGGCCAGGCTTGCGGCGATCGTCAAGCGCAGCTCGTCGGCCGCCCCGAGAGCTTCCCGGCAGCGAACGAGCCGTGTCCATAGTGTCTCACCACGCGGTGCAGACGGGTCGAACGGACTGTGGGGCAGCTCCTTGTCGACGTCGCGCTCGCCGAGATCGGTCACCGACGACGAAAGGCTCCAGTCACGCGTCGCCCGCGCCGTCGCGGCGGCCTCCCGGTACGCGTCGACGAGGACCTTTCGTGACAATCGGGACCGAGCGATCGCGAGCTCCTCGAGATCCGCTGCCGTCGGGAGCGCCGCTGCGAGAGCCTCGGCGAGATCAGTGTCATCCGCCGTCTCGATGCAGGCGATGGGGTTCCCATCTCCCTCGAAGGCCAGACGTGCCGAGGGCAGGAGCACGGTGACGCCGAGAGCGGCGAGCCAGCCGTTCAGCCAGTCGCCCGTCAGGCCAGGCGTGCGGTGTGACGTCGTCATCAGGCCACCTCCACGACCGAGGAGACGGCATGGTCGGCCTGGCGAAGCACCGCCTCGAGCAGGCACAGACCCCATAGCCCGTAGCGCTGGCACAGGTCGTGGAACCGTCGAGGCTGGTCCCAGTCGACAAGCCCCAGATCCCCTGACGCGGAGAGCGAGCTCCCGTTCAACTCGGCGCGCACCAGCACAGGGGCAGCGTCGATGACTGGCTCGAGAAGAGGCCGTCCGTGGCCATGGTGGCTGAGCACGAGATGGAGGACGAGATCGGCGTCGACGTCCTCGACGGTCGCCTCGTTGAGCAGCGCCATCACGAGTCGCGCGCTGATCGCCTCGTGCCGACCGCCCCGTGGCCAACCCGACGCGA
The DNA here is from genome assembly GCA_021791615.1 of Actinomycetes bacterium. The sequence goes on along the minus strand of JAJYWG010000302.1, from coordinate 295 downwards.
GCCGTCCCGCCTCGATGCGCTCTCGCCTCGCTCTCGACTTCGCGACGAGTGTTGTCGCCTCGCCATCAGGGTCGAGCCAGCGCTGGAATCGCGGATCGGCCTTGCCGAGGTCGTGCACGCACCCCGCGAGACGCACGGACGCTACGATCCTCTCGTCCATACCGAGCCGGGTTGCGATGCGCGCTGCGGCCTCGCCGACGCTGCCGAGGTGTTCATGGAGCGCTACCGATGTCGCCTCGAAGCTCAGCTCCTCGAACGCGTCGGCGCGGACCTGTGGTCCACGTTGCACCTTCTC
>JAJYWG010000416.1 GCA_021791615.1 Actinomycetes bacterium | reverse complement strand
CAGCAGCGCCAGCGACGCCGGCACCACTATGGCCGCGGGCCTCCGGGAACAATGGAACGAAGGGTCACGCCAAGGTGGGGGTGTGGGCGCATGAGGTGGGTTGTCTCGTGAACGATCGTTCGCGGACACGTTCGCTCATCGAGACGTTCCACTGGGCCCCACCTGTAACGCAGGCCGTGTACGCAGCTATGTAATGCTCCCCCCCGTTTGCTATTGCCTTGGACCATGCGCATCGGCTACGGGCGAGTCTCCACCACCGACCAGAACCTCGGCGCCCAGCGGGACGCGCTCCTGGCCGCCGACTGCGATCAGGTCCTCGTCGACAAGGCCAGTGGGAAACTGGCCCGCCGCCCCGAGCTGGACAAGGCACTCCTGGTCGCTCGGGAAGGCGACCAGCTGATCATCACCCAGCTCGACCGGCTCGGACGCTCCCTCGAGCACCTGAACGCTCTGTCCAACGACTTGCAGGCCCGCGGCGTCGACCTGGTCGTGATCGACCAGGGGATCGACACCTCCACCGCGGTGGGCCGGATGTTCTTCCAGATCCTCGGGGCCATCGCCGAGTTCGAGCACGCCTTGATGGCCGAGCGCACCCGCGACGGCCTGGCCGCCGCTAGGGCCCGGGGCCGTATCGGGCGGCAGCGGCCCAAGCTCAACCCACGTCAGGCCAGGATCGCCCAGGACATGTACGACGAGCTGGGTCCAGATGGTCGGCGCGCTCACACCGTCGCCGAGATCGCCTCCGAGTTCGGCGTCTCGCGCCCCACCATCTACCGCCACCTCCAGCGCCCGGGGCGATGACCGCCGCCGCTCAGAATTGGTGGACCGGGGACGCTATGAGACGCTGAATGTGGGCATGGTTGTGAACGCAGCCAGGGCCTCTTCTGGACTGACCCAGGCGGCACCGTCGCTGACCAGGACAGTTCTCGTAGAGGGCTGGGCTTGTGGCACGGCGGGCCGGAGCCAGCTGACGGTTGTCCTGCTACGAGGTTGCGTGGCACGATCTCCCACATGACCGCCGGACCCGCCGCGGAGAAGCACCTGAGTGACCTCGCGCGACTGCGCCGGGTCCGCGACCGGATCGACCGGGAATACGCCCAGCCCCTGGACGTCGCGGCCCTGGCTCGCGGGGCCCACATGTCGGCTGGGCATCTCAGCCGCCAGTTCCACCTCGCTTACAGCGAGTCGCCATATGCCTACGTGATGACGCGGCGGATCGAGCGTGCCATGGCCCTGCTGCGCTGCGGCGACCTCAGCGTCACCGAGGTTTGCTTCGCCGTCGGTTGCTCGTCGCTCGGGACCTTCAGCACGCGCTTCACCGAGCTGGTCGGAATGCCCCCAAGTACCTACCGGCGCCAGGCGACCGGGGCGGGGGCGGGAATTCCGCCGTGCCTGGCAAAGCAGGTCACCAGACCGATCAGGAATCGAGAAGCGCCGCTCATCGAGCCATCTCTATCGTGACCGTCATGGACATCACCATCCGCGCGACCCCCCTACCCCACGACGACCCCGAGGCATCCCTGGCCTTCTACCGCGATGTCCTCGGTTTCGAGGTTCGCAGCGACGTCGGCAGCGGCAAGATGCGCTGGATCACGGTCGGCCCTCCCGGCCAGCCCGGCACCTCTATCCTGCTGGCGCCCCCCGCCGTCGACCCGGGTGTCACCGACGACGAGCGCCGTATGATCGCCGAGATGATGGCCAAGGGAACCTACGGGTGGATCCTGCTGGCCACCAAGGATCTCGACGCCACCTTCGAGCAGGTGCAAGCGAGTGACGCCGAGGTCATCCAGGAGCCCACCGACCAGCCCTACGGCATACGCGACTGCGCGTTCCGTGATCCCGCAGGCAACACGGTCCGCATCCAAGAGCTGCGCTAGGTCGGCCTGAGGGATGAACAGCATCGTCTTCGTTACCCTCGCAGTACCCGACACCGAGGCCGCTGACGCCTTCTACGCCACAGCTTTCGGGCTTGACGACCAAGTGCAGGTTCCCGCCTCGGAGCCACCGACGACCGGCTTCCGCGGGTTCACGCTGTCGCTAGTCGTCGCCGCGCCCGCCCCGCCGACTTTACGGTGCAGCCGATCGACGCCGAGGAGGTCGCCGGCCGGCTCGTCGAACTCGCGCTCGGCGAGCCGGCGGGCCGTGCCCCGGACATCGCCGGACCGCGGGCGACGAACTGGGCTGACCTGTTTCGCAGCTACCTGACCGCCACCCACCGTCACCGGCTGGTCGTCCCGGTGCGAACCCTCGGCACCAAGGCCGTTCGCACCGGCGCGCTGCTCCCCCCGCCGGGACCCACCACCGCAGCAAACACCTGGTAGCAATTCCTGACCAGACGACTCCGCCAAGACCGCGACGCCAATGCAGCCTGAACACGATGGGAGCACACACATGGAAGCCAGAATGACGAACCCCGGCATGGTCATCCCCGACGCGATGACCGCGATCCGGTCACTCAACGATGCCGTCCAACAAGGCGGCGTGCCACAGCGCACCCTCGATCTCATCCACCTGCGCGCCAGCCAGATCAACGGATGCGCCGTGTGCCTAGGCGCCGCGAGCAAGGCCCGGAAAGACGGTGAGACTGACGAGCGGCTGTCCACGCTGATCGCCTGGCGCGATACCCCGTACTTCACCGATCCCGAGCGCGCAGCGCTCGCGCTGACCGAGGCCGTGACCCGACTCGCCGACCGTGCTGACCCGGTGCCGGACGCGATCTGGGATGAGGCCGCCCGCCACTACGACGAGAAGCAGCTCGCTGCGCTCGTGCTCTGGATCGCCCAGGTCAACGTCTTCAACCGCCTCAATGTGACCACCCGTCAAGTCCCCGGTCAGTGGCTACCCCAGGCCGCGCCTAACCCGGCCTGACCACGGCGGATGTGCGGCGGGCCCGGCTCCTCAGCACCACGAGCTGGCGGGTTGCTGGACCGTAGCGGCGGATCACGCCTGCGGCGTCGCTGCGAGCACCGCTCAGCCGTGCGGCGCGATCTGTCCGGTGCACTGGACGGTCTCGGGGTCCGCTACTGCGACGGGTTAGAGCACGCACGAATAGGCGAGGCAGGGAGCAGGGCAGGAGGGGTTGGGAGCAGGGCTACTGAGACCTGGCAGGCGTGCGGCCGCGGTGGACTTCGGTGGTCGCGGGGGACTGACGGTGAGTACCAGGGGAGACTGGAGTTCCGACTACGGCAAGGGTGAGCTCTTGAAGTTCGGCAATCAGGGTCCGTAGGCGTTTGGCATTTTCGAACAGGGGCCG
>JAJYWG010000164.1 GCA_021791615.1 Actinomycetes bacterium | reverse complement strand
GGGACCCCCGTCGGGCACGCATGGGCTCGCCGTTCTCCCTGGTCCACCGGTGCCCCGTGCCGCACGGGCCGATCTCCGCCCATGGACCCCGATCCGGGCACATTGGGACCCCCGGCCGGATTCAGCGCCCCACAGGTGCCCCGTAGGCGCTTGAATGGGTCCCGCCGTGCCATCCCTGGTCATCCCCGAACGCCTGTTCGCACCCCACCCCGACCCCGGTCCACACCCCCTCTCTGCCATTCTCCCAGGTCAGCGCCGTTATCCCCAGCGAGAGTGTTGCGATTCCATGACGGACTGTCTCCGCACCACGGCCCGACACCCCCTCTGACCTGCACTTTCTCGTAAAAGCCCAGGTCGCCCCGAAATCTGCTCCCGCGCACGTCCCCGGGGCGCTCCGCCTCGGTCCCCACTCGCCTCGGTGGCGTCCGTCCCGTTCCGGGCCGTCCGCTGGCTGGCTGGCTGCCCCGCTCCGGGCCTCCGGCCCCCGCTCCGACTCGGGTGTCCCCGGTTCCGTCCGCTTTTACCCGGTCTCCCCCTCTCTCCCTACCAAATCTCCGTATTCGAACTCGCTCGTAGAAAAGAGCAGGTCGAAGGGCGGGTGGTACCCCACGGCGGCGATCTTGCCGTCGCGCACGTCGATGCGGGCGAAGACGGCTTGGTTGAACCGGCGCCGGGTCGGCGCCGAGGCTCGGGCGTAGGCCGTGGCGCACTTGGTGGCGAAGCGCATCGCCGTTTCGAGGATCTCTTGCCATTCGGCCAGGTGCGCGTCGACGGCGGCGAGACGTTCCTCGGCGCTGCGCACATCGGAAGCGATGCGGGCCTGCTCGGTCTTGAGGGTGGTGACCTCGATGGCCGCGGCGTAGTACGCGTCGAGGAGCTTGCGCCGTTCGGTGTCGGCCTTGGCGAGCTTGCGCGTCAAGAACTCGCGCTCCGCGGCGTTGCGGTGCTGGCGGGCGGTGATCTCTGCTTCGAGCTCCTCGCGCAGGCGCTTGCGCCAGGACTTCGGCAGCTCGATCTTCTCGTAGAGCTGTTCGACTTGGGCTTCGAGGTCCCCGGCGGGGATGTAGGGCTCCTGGCAGCCAGTGGGGTTCCGGTTCTTCTGCCCGAGGCAGTACAGGTACTCGTAGCGGCCCTTCGAGACCTGGAACGACAGGCCCCGTCCGCACACTCCGCAGAAGAGGGTGCCTTTGAGGTAGTGGTTGTGGCGGCGCTCCCGCGTCCCGCGTGCGGCGCGGGCCGCGAGGAGGTCCTGGACCTTGTTGAAGGTGGCGATGTCGGTGAGGGGTTGGTGGAGGCCGGGGTAGTCGATGCCTTCCCACGAGACGATCCCGACGTAGCCCTTGTTCGACAGGATGTTGGCCAGGGCGGAGACCCCGATGGGGGCGACGGGCCGGTCGCGCCGTCCCCGGTTCCGCAGGCCCCGGTGGTCGAGCTCGGCGACGAGCCGTTCGAGGGTCCATTCTCCGGTGGCGTAGAGCCCGAACGCGGCGGTGATGTGCGGGGCGCGTTCGGGGTCGATCACGATGTGGGCGACCTGGCGTCCGCTCATCGTCTCGCGGACGTTGGTGTAGCCGAGCGGGGCGGCGTGGGGCCAGCCGCCCATCTTGGCCTTCTGGCTCATGCCCTTTTTGATCTCACTGGCGAGGTTGGCCGAGTAGAACTCGGCCATGAGGGCGTGGATGCCCTCGACGAGCCGGCCTGACGCGGTCTCTTCGAGGTTCTCGGTGACCGACACGAGCGACACGCTTCGGCGGCGCAGCAGGGCGCGGATGGCGACGTGGTCTTCCATGTTGCGCGCCAGGCGGTCGATCTTGTGGACGACGACCGCGTCGATGTCGCCGTCTTCGGCGATGCGAGCGAGCATCTCTTTCAGCTGGGGTCGGTCGGCGCTGCGGGCGGACTCGCCCCGATCGGCGTACTCGTCGACGAGGTCCCAGCCCTTGTCCCTGACGTGGCGGACGCAGGCCTCGCGTTGGGCGGGGATGGAGAAGCCTTCCTCGCCCTCGCCGTGCTCGGCCTGTTCGCGAGTGGAGACTCGTAGGTAGATCACGCAGCGCACGATCGCCCTCCCTTCTGCTTGCCGGCCGCCGTGTGACGGGGTGCGGGTCGATCAGACCTCGGTGGGGCGCCCATGGCAAGCCGTTCGGCGTGGGCCTCCTCGGCCAACGCCAGCAGAGCCCGGGCCAGGGGACGGAGAGCCTCGGGCTCCGGCGCCCTGGTCGCCCGTGGGCGCCGACACCCCGGCTGAGCGCCATCTACACCCGGCCCTGGGCGACGGGGCGGCTCTCGTCGCCACGTGGGCGCCGCTCGGGGCCACCCGGAGGCTGGCGTGCCGGGCTCAGGAGCGCCTCCCCGACACTGCGGTCCCGGCGGCGAGGTCGATGAGGTGGCGGCGGGGGCCGGTCGAACCGATCGGCAGCCACACCGCCCCGCCCGGTCCGGCGCCCGGGTCGTCACCAAGACCGGCGGCGCCAGTTGCGATTGCCACGTCGGAGTGGGCGAGGACTCGGCGGGCCTCGGCCTCCCGGCCGGGACCGGGGAACCAGAAGCACACCTGCGGCGACCAGCCGGTCGCTCGGACCAGCTCGGCGTAGCCGGTGAGCTTGGCCGCCAGGCGGGCCAGGGTCTCGGTCCCCCGGTCGACCTCCACGAAGAACTCGACCACGACGCCTCGGTGGCGGAGGACGCCGAAGCCGTCGGGACGGACGACCCCGCCCCACTCGGTGACGCAGCGCCGTTCGGACCACCACTCGGCCAGCTCGGCATCCTCGACGCTTCTCGCCCAGGCGGCGAGCGAGCAGAACAGCCCGTTCACCCCGAGCAGGTGGGCGAGGCGTTGGCTGTCGGCGAGCGCTAGGGCACGGCTGTGGTGGAGGCCCGGTCGGGGGACCTCGATGCCCCGGTCGGCGGCCACGACGTCTGCGCCGAGGGTGTCGAGCACGTAGTGGTAGGGGTCGGAGCCGACCGGGCGGAACGGGCGGAACCGGTCGAGGACCCTGAGCTCGTAGAGCGCGGTGAGGCGGTGGCGGGCGGTGGTCAGGTTCGCAAAGCACAGGTCGGTCACCTGCTCGGTCGTCAAGACCTTGTGGTCGAAGAGGACCTGACAGAGCAGTCGGTCTCGCGGGGTCAACCGACGAGAGACCGAGGAGACGAGGTCGTGGTCGGCCCGAGGTCGGACGGCCGTGGGCCGGCGGCCGGCGGGCCGGACAGAAGCGAAAGCAGAAGAACTCACAGATCACTCCAGGAGTCGGGCTCACCGGTTGCCGGGGTGGGGGTGCGGTCACGCTGGCGGTTCGCCCACGGGGAGCCCGGCAGGTCTGGGCTGCCGGAAGATCTGCCGGCCGGTCTGCCATCCGACCGGCCGGACGAAGAACTGCCATCGTTGTGCTGTCGATTGGTACCCCGCCGCCCGGAGAGCTGCCGACGCAGGGCTTCCTCGTGGCGCTCGGCGCGGCTGCGGCCGAACCGCTCCCGGGCCACCGCCCGCACCGCCTCGCCACAACCCTCGGGTTCGGGAGCCGCCTCGGTGCGCAGGGTGAAGGCCGGGGTTTCCTCCCAATCGACCACGAGACGCACCGCTGCCTGATGCGCCCCGAGGTGGGCCAGGTCGTGCTCGGACAGCTCGGGGGCGACGTGGCGCTCCAGGACGTGGGCGTCTTCGGGGGAGCAGTTGAAGAACACCTTGTTCCGGGCGTTGGCCGACAGGGCGTCGCGCAGCTCCCGGGGGAGCTGGCCGAGATGCTGGTGCGCGGCGACGATCGAGAGCCGGTAGCCGCGGGCCTCGGCCAGCATGTCGCCGGTCGACCCCGGCAACGTGAGGAAGTTCTGCGCCTCGTCCAGGTACAGCGCGGCGTCACGCCGGGCGGCCTGGCCGTGGCGGGCTCGGGCGGTGACGGTCTGCCACACCTTTGCCACGACGAAGCTGCCGAGCAGCCGGCAGGAGTTCTCCCCGAGCGTCCCCTTTGGCAGACGGGCGAGGAGCAGCCCGCCGTCGAGCACGTCGGTCCCGATGTCGAAGCTGGAGGTGGCCGAACCCAGCACCGCGGCGACGAAGGGCCGGGTGAGCACGACCCGCAGCTTGTTCATGACCGGGCCGACCATCTGGGACTGGGCGGCCGGGCTCATCCGCTCATAGGTGTCCCAGAACCCCTTGAGGGTGGGGTCGTCCAGGTGATGGGTCAGCCCGGACCGGAAGCCCGGCTCCGCCAAAAGACGCGGGATGTCAGCCAACGTGGCGCCCGGCTGGCGGAGCGCGGTGAGCGCCGCGACGCGGAGCACATCGTCGGTGCGCGGACCCCAGTAGGCCTCGAAGAGGCGGTGGAAGATCCCCACCAGGTGGTCGACGGCCAGGTGGGGATCGGCGGCGTCGAGGACGTTCATGGCCGGCGGGGCGGCGTCGTCGTCGGGGTCGAGCACCACCACCCGCCCGGGCGCGTCCTCGGGGAGGCGGTCGAGGATGTCGTTCACGAGGTCGCCCTTGGGGTCGATCACCACCGCGCCGCGCCGGGCGGCCACGTCTTGGAGGACGAGGTTGGTGAGCAGCGTCGACTTGCCCGACCCGGTCGCCCCGAGCACGTGGAGATGCTGGCGGGCGTCGGCCACCCCCAACCCGACCGGCCGCCGGCTGCCACCCTCGACCCGACCGAGCACCTTGCCGTGACGTCCCACCTCGGGCGGTGGGGCAACGGCGTGCGCCCCGGCCCGCGACAGGCCGGCGACCGACCGGTCCGTCGGGAGGTGGGCCAGGGCGGCCAGCTCGGCGACGGTGTACAGATCACCCTTGCCGAGTCGCCGGGCGCACAGGGCGCGGTAGGGGCGGGCGAGGTGACGGCGGGCGAGGCGGTTGCGCCCGTCGAACATGGCGAAGGCGCCGGCGATGCCGTGCCCCTCGGCCTTGAGCGCCCGGCGCTGAGCGTGGCCTCGGGCCGGACCGACGACGCCGTAGCGGAGCGTCGCCTCGAAGCACAGCGACGCCGCCTTCTCGGTGATGCCCCGCACATCGGTGGCCCGGGTCGGATCCGCCGACAGGCCCGACGGATGGGGCACGCCCTTGGTCATCCAGAAGTTGACGAAGCGCACCAACTTGGATCGCGGCCGGCCGGTCCGCAGGGCCACCGCCGCCCTGCGGCAGCGGCGATAGCGGCGGCCGGTGGCGGGGCGAGCCAGCACCTGTACGACGCCGGCGTCCGACCCGAGGCCGGAGAAGGCGGCGAGGAGGAGCCGGTAGGGGTCGGCGGGGTGGTCGACCCGCAGGCTGAACCACTCCGGCTGGGCCAGGCGCAGCTCACCGGCGGCGATCCCCTCGCCGCCGGGCAGCGGGGGATCGGCGGACAGGACCTCGGTCATCGCACCCGGCCAGGCCGCCTCCACCACCCGGGCCACCCGTGATGCCGGCACCCGGGCCGGCACCCACACACTGAACCGCAACCGCCCGGCCTCGACGCCCATCTCGAACGCCACGTGGGGCCGGCCCGAGACCAAGCCGGCCAGCCCGTTCCACAACGCCTCGGCACCGGCCGGTTCCACCTCGGGCCCTGGCGCCACCGACACCAGATGGGCGCCAGCCGAGCCGTGCCGGCGGGTGACGGCGAGCACCAGGCGGCCGATTATCACAACCGCCACCGCGCCCACCAGTACCGGGACAGCCGCTCGACCGACGGCGACCAGCACGTGCAGAACGTGGTGGACGAGCGTCGAGGTCTCCTGGCCGGGATGGAGCAGGTAGCGGCCGAGCGGGCCGCCGGGCACCGACGTCGACGTCGGGGTTGTGATTGGGGACGACTGCGCAGACAGGTTCATGGACCACCCTTGGGATCGAGGAACGAAGCTTCACCTTGAGAACACCCTGTTTCGGGCTCGATTTGGACAAACGACTGGGAGGCACCGGCCACCACCCCTGCCAGCAGGTGCCGACCGGCGCTCTCCATCAGGCAAATACGGGGGTCGAGGCCAAAACCGGACAGCGGTTTCTCCGAGCGGCGCCGGGTTCCTCGGAACCGCGAGCCCGCCGTCACCTGCTGGCGGCCGACCGACGACCTCCACCTACAAGAACAAGGGCTCCGGGCCCCGTTTCCAACAAAGTCACTCGCTGCACCAGGACTGCCGGTGGGCTCTCGAACATCGCTCATCAGTTAGAACCGGCAGGTCGAGGCCGATCGGCGACAAATCGATTGCCAAGAGTGGCAGGTGGTGGCGCGCCACTCCGCCGCGGTGCAGGCGCGGGGGTGCGTTGACCGAACGGCGGGCTGGGAGCAAACTAGGTTTGTGGCAGAGCGATCTACTTCGCCCAGTAGCTGATGGAGGGTGGGTGACATGAACGACGCAGTGCCGGCCAGCGGGTGCGGAAGTGGACGTGTACGTCGTCGCCTGACCGGCTCGGCGACCAAGGTCGCGGCGGCCGTCGTGCTTGTAGTCGTTTTGGCTGGTGCTGGAACCGCCTACGCGGTCGGGCGCGGGCATCATCGCCACAAGGCCCACGGCGGGCGGGGCGCGCTGACTGCGGTGCAGGTGGCGTCGGCCGCCTCGGGTGTCGCCGCGTCCGAGCTGTCCCTGTCGGGCACGGTGAGCTCTGCGCAGAGCATCACGGTGGCGCCGGGCGTCGCCGGCCAGGTGGCGTCGGTGTCGGTCACGGTCGGCCAGGCGGTGCAGGCGGGCCAGGTGCTGGTGCGTGTGGTCAACCCCGTCTTGCAGGCCCAGCTCACCGAGGCGCAGGCCGCAGCGGCCACCGCGCAGGCCAAGCTGACGGCCGCCACGGCGGGGCCGAGCCCCCAGGCCGTCGCGGTCGCCCAGGCGGAGGTTACGAAGGCCGAGGTTGCGCTGCAGGCTGCCGAGCAGGCGCAGACAGCGGCGGGCAAGGGCCAGCCCGGGTCGTCGTCAGGTGGCTCGGCATCGCAGGCTGCAGTGGCCGTGAGCGAAGCCCAGGCGGCGCTCACCCTTGCCCAGGCCCAAGCGGCGGAGGCCGAGGCGCCGCCGTCGGCGGCGGCCGTGGCACCGGTGCAGGCGGCGGTGACCCAGGCCAACGACGCCGAGGCGGTGGTGGAGGCCCAGGTCGCCCAGGAGTCCGTCACGGCTCCCTTTGCCGGTGTCGTCAGCTCGCTCGGCGCGGCAGTGGGCGAGCAGGTCACCCCGGCCAGCCCCCTGCTCACCTTGGACGGCGCGGCGGTGTCGGTGCAGGCTCCGGTGGCTGAGCAGGACCTGGGGCTCATCCATCCGGGTGAGGCGGCCACGATCTCCTCGCCAGGCGGCGGTAGCTCGGTGCCGGCGAGCGTGTCGACGGTGGCGCCAGCGGCAAACCCCTCGTCGCTCACCTTCGGCGTCACCCTGATCCCGACGTCGGATCCGCCGTGGCTGGTCCCCGGCGAGGCGGTCACCGCGGCGGTGGTGACCGGCCGGAGCGCAGGGGCGGTGCTGGTCCCGTCGAGCGCGGTGGTCTCGATCAACGGCCACCCACAGGTCTTCGTCGTCCACGCCGATCACACGGTGAGCCTGGTCGACGTGACGCCGGGGATCTCCGACGGGACGACCACGGCGGTCGCCGGCCTCGGAGCGGGCAGCGAGGTGGTCACGCTCGGCCAGACCTACCTGGCGCCCGGTGACCGGGTGCGGGTCACCGAGCGGGCAGCGGTACCGGCGACGGTGACCGGGTCGAGCGTCGGCGGCCTGCTGACCGCCCCGGCCGCCGGCGTGCCGGCTGGCGCCAGGCATGCCGGGACAGCGGGCGTGTCGGCTACAGGCGGCGGCGCGACAGCCGGTTCGGCGGGCTCGATCGGCGGGCGAGGCGGCAAGAAGGGATGAGCGAAGAGAACCCGGCCACGTCGCCCGACGGCCCTTCGGCGCCGGCCGGTCGGTCGCGTTTCAACGTTACCGCGCTGTCGATCCGCCGGCCGGTGACCGTGTTGATGGTGCTCGGGTTCTTGGTGGTGGCCGGCGTGGTGGCCTTCACCAAGCTGCCGGTGCGCCGCCTCCCCAACGTCAACTTCCCCTACGTCCGGGTGGTGGTCGGCGACGCCGGCGCGTCGGCGTCGACGGTGTCGGAGACGATCACCACCCCGGTGGAGAAGGCGCTCAGCTCGGAGTCAGGGGTCGTGTCGATGGTCGGCACCTCGGCACCGGGGCGTTCGACGGTGGCCCTCCAGTTCGCCGGGGGGACCAACGTCGACCAGGCAGCGGCGAGCATCTCGCTCGCCTTGGCCCGGGTGGCCAAGGGCTTGCCGCCGACGGCCACCCCCCCGTCGATCATCAAGGCCAATCCCTCGGCGCTGCCGATGATGGACGTCGCCATCTCGGGCCCGCTGGCCTCATCGCAGCTCTACACGCTGGTCACGGGCGTGGTGGCCCCCGCCCTCGAAGAGCAGCCCGGGGTGGCGCAGGTGACGGTGGTGGGAGGCCGGGCCCCGGTGGTGACCGTGGCGCTGTCGCCGTCGGAGCTGGCGGCCTACGGCCTGTCGGTGCCCCAGGTGACCGCGGCCATGAAGGCCCAGAACGTGGCGGTGAGCGGCGGGGTGACGGTGGTGGGCAGCCAGGAGCTCCTGGCCCGCACCAGCGGCGGCTACCCTTCGGTCGCCGCCCTCCTGGCGCTGCCAGTCGCCTCCCGGCCCGGCGGGGCGGTGCTGCTCGGCCAGGTGGCCACCGTGTCCCAGGGGTTGGCCCAAGCCCAGTCGGCCGCCACGTTGAACGGCACGCCGGCGGTGGGGCTGGTGGTGACCGCCTCGTCGACGGCGAATTCCCTGGCCGTCGACGACGCGGTGCGCGCCGAGCTGGCCAAGCTCGCACCGGGGCTGCCCGCCGGGGTGCACGCCACCATCACTGGCGACGTCACCAATTACGTGCGGGCCGCTCTGTCCAACGTCGAGCTCGACTTGTTCTTGGGGATCCTGTTCGCGGCCCTGGTGCTAGCGGTGTTCCTGCACCGGCTGGCCAACACGATGATCGTGCTGTTCGCCATCCCCGTCTCGTTGGTGGCGACCTTCGCCGTGATGTACTTCTTGCACTTCAGCCTGGACCTCATCTCGCTGATGGCGCTGTCGCTCCTGATCGGGATCTTGGTCGACGACTCGATCGTGGTGCTCGAGAACATCCACCGCCACCGGGCCATGGGCAAGGGCCCGGCCGTCGCCGCGGTGGACGGGCGGATGGAGATCGGGGCGGCGGCGGTGGCGATCACCCTCACCGACGTGGTCGTCTACGCCCCGGTCGCCTTTGTGTCGGGCAACGTCGGCCAGCTGTTCAGGGAGTTCGGGCTGACGATCGTGGCCGCCACGCTGTTCTCGCTCTTGGTCTCCTACACGCTGACCCCGATGCTCGCGGCGCGCTGGGGCGGCCTTCCCCGACCTACCTCGGCCGGAGCACGCTTCGGGCGGCGCTTCGACGCCGGCTTCGACGCGCTGCGTGCCCGCTACCGCAAGGTGATCGCCTGGAGCCTCCGCCACCGCCTGGCGGTGATCGCGGTGGCGCTCGCCGCCCTGGCCGGGTCGGTGGGCATCGTGCGCTCGGGCGTGCTGCCCACCACGTTCGTGCCCCCCGAGGACAACGGGGTGGTCACCGTCAACGCTCGCCTGCCGGTCGGCACGCCCCTTGCGGCCGCTCAGGCCACCCTCGCCGGCTACGCCCGCAAGGTGCAGCACCTGCCCGGCGTGACCGACGTGTTCGTCTCCTCCGGCTACGGCGCGGGGGTTGGCGCAGCACACAACCTGGGCCAGCTCACCGTCGACCTCGGCCCGCGCGGGTCACGCCCGACAATCCGCAGCTACGTGAAGAAGCTCGGGAACCTCGCCCGGCGCTTCCCGGGTCTGGTCGCCCACGGTCACGTCCAAAGCCCATTCATCGCCGGCGGCGCCCGGGCGGCGTCGGTCGACATCGTGGGGCCCGACCTCGCCACCTTGGACCGCCTCGCCACGCAGGTCGCCGCCCGCCTGACCGGCAACCCGGCGGTGTCGCAGGTGTCCACCTCGGTGCCCACCCCCACCCCCGAGCTGTCGATCACCGTCAACCGGGCAACCGCCACCTACCTCGGGGTGTCGCCCGCCACCGTCGGGGCTACCGTGGCCGCCGCCCTCGGCAGCGCAGCCGTCCCCCCGCTGGTCACCTCCCAGGCGGCGCCCGCCGAACCGATCCAGGTGACCTTCGGCGACGGCGCTCGGCTCACCCCCGCCCAGCTCGCCGCCATCCCGATCCCGACCGCCCGTGGCAGCGTGCCGCTCTCGGCCGTCGCTACCCTCTCCGAGGCTCCCGGGCCGGGGCAGATCACCCAGATCAACGGCCAGTACGCGGTGGCGGTCTCGGCGTCGAGCCCGACCGGCAACTCTGGGCCTGCCACCGCCGCCCTCCTCGCCGCCGCCCACGGCGTCGGGCTGCCGACCGGCTACGCCCTGCAGGTCGGTGGCCAGTCCGCCCAGCAGTCCCGGGCGTTCGGGCCGCTGCTCCAAGCCCTCGGCCTGTCGATCTTGCTCGTCTACATGCTCATGGCCGCCCTCTACGAGTCGCTGCTCGACCCCCTGGCGGTCCTGTTCGCCGTGCCGCTCGCCACCATCGGGGCATTGGTCGGGCTGTGGGCCGCCGGGCTTCCGATCTCGATCTTCGCCCTGATCGCCATGATCATGTTGATGGGCCTGGTGTCCAAGAACTCGATCCTGCTCGTCGACTACACCAAGACGCTGCGCCGCCGCGGTGTCGCACGCGACCAGGCGATCATCGACGCCGGCGCCACCAGGATCCGCCCGATCCTGATGACGACCGCCACCATGGTCTGTGCCATGGCGCCGCTCGCCTTCGGGCACGGCTCGGGGGCATCCGAGCGCATGCCCGTCGGGGTGGTGCTCATCGGCGGGCTCCTCTCCTCCACCGTGCTCAGCCTGCTCGTCGTGCCGGTGCTGTACACCCTCCTCGACGACGCCCGCCACCGCCTCCGCCCCCGGCGGCGGCAGGTAGCGGCGACACCTCCCACCGAGCCGGCGGTCACGACCGCCGAGTTGCCCGTCGTCCCCCGACCGGTGGCCCCCGGCGCATGAGCGAACCGCGGCGACCTCGAGCCCGGCGCGCAACGCCCCGGCCCCTCGGTGATCCCCACGGCGACGCCGCCGTGCTGGCCGACCAGGCAGAAGCCCTGTTCCGGGCCTTTCGGGTGGTGCGCCGCCGGGTGATCGCCCGCCCGATCGGCATGGTCGGGCTCCCCGGGGCCCACGTGGAGTTGCTCAACCTGCTGCGCCGCTTCCCGGGCCTGCGGACCAGGGAAGCGGCGCAGCACCTGCGCCTCGCCTCCAACACGGTGAGCACCCTGGCCGGCCACCTCGAAGGCGCCGGACTGCTCGAACGCCGCCGCGACCCCGCCGACGGGCGCGGCGTGCGCTTCTACCTCACCACGGCTGCCGCGGGCGAGCTCGCCGACTGGCGCGACCAGCGCCTCGGCCTGCTCGCCCAGGCGCTCGCCGAGCTCGAACCGGCCGACCGGGCACAGATCACCGCCACCCTTCCCGCACTCGAGCGGTTGGTCGGTGCCGTGCGTGCCCACGCGTCCCTCCCCGAACCACTCCGATCCCGACGGCAACAAGACGCCCCACGGCAGACGACCACCGACCACTCTGACCGAAGCGAACAACAGGAGCCCATGTGACCACCGACCCACCCCCCCTCACGCCCGCTGCGGACCCGCAAGGCCCGAGCGCCGGCAGGCCGCCGGGATCCGGTGACCGCCGGACGCGACGTCACGTCGGTCGCCTGTATGTGGTCCCCGCCCTAGCCGTGCTCGCCCTGGTCGCCGCCGCCTGCTCGTCGCACACCACGACCTCGACCCCGAGCAGCGCTCCAGCCGCCGCCCACCACGGCACCAGCGGTCATCGGAGTTCCGGCATCGTCGGCACGATCACGACCGTGTCCGCCTCATCCCTCGTCATCGACGTCCACGGCACCACGCGTACCCTCGCGCTCACGCCCGCCACCACCTACCGCCAAGGCCGCCAGCGCGTCGCCGCCTCCGACCTCGCCTCCGGCGAGCGTGTCCGCGTCCGGACCACCGCCAACAGCACGGCAAAGGTGGTCCTCCTCCTTCCCGCCACCGCCACCGGGACCGTCGTCTCGCTGCAGGCCGGGGGCTTCACCCTGCACACCTCCAAGGGGGCGACCCTCACCGTGACCACGACGTCTTCGACCACCTACCGGGAAGGGACCCACACGGTGACAGCCCCGGCGTTCCAACCCGGCGAGAAGCTCCACATCCACGGGCAGCCCGGGCCCAACGGAACGTTCACCGCCACCAAGGTCACCATCGTCCCCACCGCCGGCTCAGCCGGCTGACACACCACCACCGAGCCACACACCGACGCCCCCCGAGAGCCCGAAGCACCCCCCAAGAGCCTGAGAGGTCCTCCATGGCCGCCGCGCGCCAGGTCGCCGCGTCTTCGTTCGGTCCGCCGGAAGGGAACCGCCGGCGAGGCCACGCCCCGCCCTTCGCGCCGTCCCGGCACCGTCCCCGCAGGGCAACGAAGAGCGTCGTCGTGCTGACCCTGGTCACGGCGGCGGTGGCGATCGCCGTAGGGTCCGACGCCTCGCGTGGCGCGCCAGCCGAGCCGGAGAAGCCGACCGGGCAAGCAGGCGCCGCTCGGCCGGGTTCGGCGGTCGGACCAAGTCGACACCGAGCCGGTGATCCAAGGGCCCGGCCTGCCGCCAGCGGTCCGGCAACGGCCGCCAGCGCCAGAGGCGTCCCCCTCGATTCGTCGCGCTTCGCCGCTGGCGCCTGCGTTGCTTTCTCGCCCACCTCCGGCAACCGGCACCGCACGGTGTTCGTCGACGCCGGCCATGGCGGCATCGACCCCGGGGCCATCGGCACCACCGAGTCCGGCCAGACCGTCCACGAAGCAGACGAGACCCTCCCCGTGGCGCTGGCGGTCACGTCCTTGCTGCGGGCGCACGGCTAACGCGTGGTCGTCTCCCGCACCCGGGCGACCACGGTGATCCGGCCGACCGCCGCCGACCTGACAGGGTCCGTCCTCAGCGTGACCGGCGCCAAGGCCGACATCGCCGCCCGTGACCAGTGCGCCAACATGGCCAGGGCCACAGTGCTCGTGGGCATCTACTTCGACGCTGGCACATCGCCCACAAACGCGGGCAGCATCACCGGCTACGACGTCACACGACCCTTTGCGTCCGACAACCTGAGGTTGGCGAACCTCCTCCAGCGCGACGTGCTGGCCCAACTGAACGCCCATGGCTGGGGCATCCCCAACGACGGCGTGGTCAACGACGAGAGCTTGGGTGGCGTTCCGCTGACAACAACCGCCGCCAGCTACGACCACCTGCTGCTCTTGGGCCCGGCCGATCCGGGATGGTTCACAACGCCCAGCCAGATGCCCGGCGCGCTGATCGAACCGCTCTTCATCACCGATCCGTTCGAGGCGACCCTCGCCGCCAGCGCCGCCGGCCAGTCGGCCATCGCCGAGGGCATGGCGCAGGCGGTGGAGCAGTACTTCGCGGGTTGAGGGGGCCGAACCGTTGATCCTCGCCGCCACGCTCCTTCGCGAAACATCGAGGTCGAGCGCCGCCGTGCTCGACGCGCCACCCTCAAGGTGGGCGCCTCCTGTTGCCGCTGCCATGGACGCCCGCCCGCCAACCCCGAGTGACCGTGCCTCGGCCGAGTGACCCCACCGGCACGGTCGTGCCCGACGCACGCAAGGCCACGGAGCGCATCCCCCTCGGGCGCGCCCTGGACAACCCCGCTGCCCAGGCGGTGGTCGCGGCGCTGGGCGGCGCGGTCTTCGTCCTCCTCCGCTTGGCCGTGGTCGCCAAGGGCGACGTGTCCCGCTTCGTCATGGCCGGCAGCGAGTTCGTCGATCGGGCACGGGCGCCGGCGGGCCTGCACGTGTTCGCCGGGACCGGCTACGACGGGCAGTTCTACTACCGCCTGGCGCTCGACCCGGCGGACCTGTCGCGCACCGCCTTCGGCATCACGCTGGACAGCTTCTTCCGGCTCCAGCGCATCGGCTACCCGCTGCTGTCGTGGCTGGCCGCGGCGGGACAGCACGCCTTGGTCCCCAACGCAGAGATCACCGTCAACGTCGCGGCGCTCGCGGTCTTGGCCTGGCTCGGCGGCGTGATCGCCCGCGACGCCGGCCGCCACTGCAGCTGGGGGCTCCTCGTCGCCGGGTACTGGGGCTTTCTCTTCAGCATCGCCCGGGACCTCCCCGAGGTCGTCGGCAGCTGCTTCCTCGTCGCCGGCCTGGTCGCCCTGCGCCGCCAGCGCCCGGTGCTGGGGGGTGTGCTCTTCGCTGGTGCGGTGCTCACCATCGAGACGACGCTCGACGTCGTGCTCGCCGTGGCGCTGCTCTCCCTCGTGCAGTTGCTCCGCCGCCGCCGGCGCCCGAGCCGCCAGGACGCGGCGTGGATCATCCCCGGGGTTACCTTCGCCGCATGGCAGCTCGTGTGCTGGGCTGCCACCGGCACCCTCCCCATGCGGGCCGACAGCGGCGCCAACCTCTCCTGGCCCTTCGTCAACGCGCTGGGCGCCCTGGCCCACTACCTGGGCGCCCTGCCCTCGGTCGGCTCGCTGATCTGGCTCGGCGAGCTCGGCGCCTTGGGGCTCGTGACGGCAGCGGCAGGCTGGGCGCTGCGTCGGTCCCGGATCCCCCGCTGGGAAAAGCTCGCCTGGGGGATCGCCCTCCTCGTCGCCGTGTCGCTGGCCCACGGAATCTGGTACGGCCGCGCGGATTTCCGCGGCTTCGAGGACCTCTACGTGCTCTCAACCATCGCCCTGCTCGGCTCCCGGCGCCGGTTGTGGGTGCTGGCGGCGATCGTGGCGGTGGTGTGGCTGGTGACGTTCGCCCACCGGGTCGTCTCGCTGTGACGATCACCTGTGCGTGCCGGGTCGGGTCGATGCCCGCCGTCTTGTCCGGAGCCGCACGATGACCAGGATCAACCGGGTCCTCGTCTCGCTCCTCGTCGCGTGCACGGTGGCGGCGGTGGTCGGGGTCGTCGTGACGGGGCACCCGAGCCGGACCCCCGCAGGGTCGGGGGAACCAGGGAGGATCGGTGCTTCGTCTTCGCCGCCCCCGTCGACCTCGGAACCCACGACGACGGTGCCGCCGCTCACCGCCATCGGCACCTACGAGGTGGCCTCGACGACCCTCGCCGTCGTCGACCCGACAGTCCCCGAGGGCAGTGCGCCCCGGCAGGTGCCAACGACGCTGTGGTACCCCTCGAACGGCACGACAGCGCCCGACCGGATGAACGAACCCTATCCCCTGATCGTCTTCTCGCAAGGGTTCGCCGTCTCGGTCTCGGCGTACACGACGCTCCTCACCGACTGGGCCTCGGCCGGGTTCGTCGTCGCTGCGCCGACCTACCCCGATACCGCCCCGACAGCCCCCACACTCGATCGTGGTGACCTTCCCAATCATCCGGCGGACCTACGGGCAGTCATCGGTACGGTCGTGGCGGCGGGTCTCGGAACCGGAACGGCCCTCTCGGGGCTGATCAACGCGCAGGAGATCGGGCTCGTCGGGCACTCCGACGGCGGGGACGTCTCGTTGGCGGTCGCCGCCGACACCTGTTGTCGTTACAGCGGGATCCAAGCCCTCGTGACCCTGTCGGGTGCCGAGTACGACGGCTTCGGCACCGGCCAGTACTTCGGCGCACCCACTCCGCCCCTGCTCGTCGTGCAGGGGAACGCCGACACCATCAACCCGCCGGTGTGCAGCGCCCAGATCTACGACGCGGCGCCGGAGCCCAAGTACTACCTGGACCTTCTCGGTGCCTCGCACCTTGCCCCCTACACCACAGACGACCCTTGGCAGACCACCGTGGCCGAGGTGACCACCGACTTCCTCGAAGCCGAGCTCGCCGGACGCCCGACCGGCCTCGGCGCCATGACAAGCTCCGGGAACGTCTCGGGCATAGCCACGCTCACGGACGGGCCGACAGCTCCGCTCGCCACTGGCTCGTGCCCGACAGCTCCTTGACGCACGGGGCGAGCCGGAACGGACGGGGACCTCGGCGAACGCGCCTCGGATCGTCGGGCGCACACCGAAGGAGGCATACCTGCCCCGGGCGTGCGCTCTCCCCTCGTCGTCGCCCAGTCCCCCAGATTGCGACCCCGAAGCACCAGTGCCGCCCGTTGCATCGGTCGCCCGCCGGACCTTCGAACGCCATGCCGCCGCGCCATGCCGCCGCGCCATGCCGCCTCTCGGCGTGGTGAACCACGGCTTGGCGTACACCGGCTCCGGACTCGCTGACCGACGAGCAGGTCCAGGCGGCGGTGACGTCCTTCACGTGCTCGCCGGGCCAACCCGGGCCCGGATCCTGTGGGCCTTGCAGGAAAGCCGTGCAGCAGCGGCGTGGTGGCCCCGTCACCGCGTTCATGGACGAACACCCTTCGGCCGTCGAGCACGACGTTGACGCTCTTGGCGCAGCCAGCGTGCCGTTGGCTCCGAGAGGTCCACCAGCATCATCGTACGGAGGTCGCTTCTCGCCAACCCGCCGCGCCACCTCGCGAGGATTCGCCTCCCATATACTTCGGGGCCATGACTATCGTGGTACCGTATATTCGGTGGGTGAGCAAGCTCCGCGGGTGCGGGTCATGACCCGGCGGAGCACCGCTGGGCGAGGTGAGCACGGCGGTAGCGCACCGCTGTCTCGCCAGGACCTGGTCGATCGGTTCTTGGAGCTGCGCCCGGCGCTGACGCGCCGCTTCGCCGCGGCGAGGTCGCCGGAGCTGCGAGGTGAGCTCGGATTGGTGACGGTGCACCAGCTCGAGGTGCTCCATGGTCTCGCCGGCGGGGACATCACCATGTCGCAGCTCGCCAGACGGCTCGACATCAGCGAGAGCGCGGCCACCGATCTCGCAGACCGCCTCGTCCGCCAGGGACTGGCCGAGCGCAAGGCAGACCCCAGGGACCGGCGCGTGGTGGTCCTCGCCCTGTCGGAGGAAGGTCGCCGGATCATCGGGCGAATCGAGCGCCAGCGCCGGAAGATGGCCGAGTCGATCCTCGGGGCGCTGAGCGACGCCCAGCTCGGGGAGCTCCTGCGTCTCATAGAGGTGATGGTCGCCGGCTCGTCGCCCGCCGACGTGGTCGATCGTTCCCCGCTCGACAGCCCCGGCCCGCAACGCTTGGAGCACGGGGATATGCCAGAGGTCCGCCAGGAGCGGGGAAGGGAGCCGATCCCGCGATGAGCGGTCTGTTCGCCCAGCTCGGCCGCTTCACCGTCCGCTTCCGCTGGGCAGTCCTCGCCGTGTGGCTGGTGGGAACCGTCTCCGCGGTGGCGCTGTTGCCGTCGCTCGGATCCCAGGTGCAAGAGCAGAACTCGTCGTTCCTGCCCGCCAGCGCGCCGAGCGAACAGGCAGCCGCCCTGGCGACCCCGCTCGAGCGCAAGGGCGTGACGCCGGTCCTGGTGGTGGCCACGTCGGCCTCGGGCCACTTCACTGCCGCCGACCAGCAGGCTCTCGCGCGCATCGCCGCTTCGGCGCGGACGGTCCCCACGGTCGTGAAGGTCTTCAACGCCGGCCTCGCACCTGACGGCAAGGCCGCCGAGCTGATCGTGCAGTCCGACGTCTCCCCGAAGGGCACGCCGGCGACGCACCTGGTCGACAACCTCCAGCAGGTTGTCAGCACCACGCCGGCACCTCCTGGGTTCGCCGCCCACCTCGCCGGCAACCTGGCGATCAACGTCGCCAACCAACACGCCTCGGGCCACCAGACCAAGCAGGCCCAAGCCCTGTCGATCCTCTTCATCCTCGTACTGCTGTTCCTGATCTTCCGTTCCGCACTGGCACCGTTCGTGACGCTGCTGCCCGCCGCACTCGTGGTCACCTTGGCCAGCTCGGTAATCGCCTCGACCGGCGTACCGATCTCGAGCTTCGCCCAGATCCTCCTCGTCGTCCTCGTCCTCGGCGCAGGCACCGACTACGGCCTCTTCCTCGTCTTTAGGGTCCGCGAGGAGCTGCGCCGAGGGCTCGACCCCCACGACGCGGTCGCCCGCGCGCTCACCAAGGTCGGCGAATCGATCACCTTTTCGGCAGGCACGGTCATCGTCGCGCTGCTGTCGTTGCTGCTGGCGAGCTTCGGCATCTACCACGACCTCGGCGTCCCGCTCGCCATCGCCATCGCGTTGATGCTCCTCGCCGGGCTGACGCTTCTGCCGGCACTGCTGGCCATCCTCGGAAGAGCAGTCTTCTGGCCATCGAAGGTCACCGCCCGACCCGAGCGCGAAGGCGTCTGGCATCGGATCACCACTCGCCTGCTCCGGCGACCAGCGGTGACCCTCGGGGTAGGCCTGGTCTTCTTCGGGCTCCTCGCCATCGGCGTCGCCGGCAACAAACCGTCGGGCTTCGGCGGCAACACCTCGGCCCCGCCCGGGACCAACGCCGCGCTCGGGCAGGCTGCCCTCGTCGCGAACTTCCCCAAGGCCTCCGCCAACCCGACGAACCTGGTCTTCGAGCTGGCGAAGCCAGCGTGGGCCGATCCTGAAGCGCTCGCGGTGCTGCAGTCACACCTACGCTCCTCGGGCCAGTTCACCCGCCTCCTCGGGCCGCTCGATCCCAACGGCACCGCGCTCAGCCCGAGCGAGCTCGTCGCCCTCCACCGCCGGCTCGGGCCGCCAGGGTTGCTCCCGGTGGTCCCAGCCGCGGGGACGGGCGTGCCGCTCGACGCCTACGAGGCCTATCGGTCGACGTCACAGCTGGTGAGCGCCAACGGCCGCACGATCCAGTTCGAGGCGACCCTCACCGCCGGCCCACCGACCACCACCCAAGCGATGCTGGCCGTACCCGCGATCCGCTCGGCGGTGACCGATGCCGCGCACGCGGCCGGAGCGCGGGCGAGCGGCGTGGCCGGCGAGGCCGCCGGCATCTACGACGTCAACCAGATCTCCTCCAGCGACCTGCTGCGCATCGTGCCGGTCGCGATCCTCTTGATCGGCCTCTTGCTGGTCTTGGTGCTGCGCAGCCTCGTCGCGCCGCTCTACCTGATCGCCAGCGTCGCCATCTCCTACCTGGCCGCGCTCGGCCTCACCGTGCTGCTGTTCGTCGAGATCGGCGGCCAGAACGGCCTGGTGTTCATCCTGCCGTTCTTGATGTTCATCTTCCTCCTCGCCCTCGGCGAGGACTACAACATCTTGGTCATGACCCGGATCAGGGAAGAGGCGCATCACCTCCCGCTCCGCCAAGCGATCGCCAAGGCGATCGGCGCGACGGGCCCGACGGTGACCTCTGCCGGCCTCGTCCTCGCCGGTACCTTCGCGGTGCTGGTGATCGTCTCAGGCGGTGGCGCCAACGCCAGCCAGTTCCAAGCGATCGGTGCTGGGCTCGCCCTCGGCATCCTGATGGACACCTTCCTCGTCCGAACCGTCATGGTCCCCTCGGTGGTGGCGATCCTCGGCCGCTACAACTGGTGGCCGTCAGTCCTCTCCTCGAACGACGACCCGGGCGCGCCGGGAGAGGCCCCTTCCGACACCGATGTCCAACATGACGCCGCAGACCGTGCCATTACATAAGCGCGACTGGCGTCCTCGCCTGATCTTGGGGCAACAACCCTCGCGGCTGACGCCGCTCATCTCCATTCTCGAACGAACATGAGCGGGACACCCTCGCCGGCCGCTTGAGGCGCTGAGGATCGTCACGCGGGGCGACAGTGTTGCCTCGGGCGCCCGAGGCTGGCCGGGATGCCTGATCAATCGGCCGCTGCCAGCGCCGTCATCAAGCGGTCACGAAGCTCAGCGGGGTTTGAATACGACATCGTCTTCTCCACTCGATCTAGTGCACTCCCGCGTTAGTTACACGCGTGTAAGATACAGACATGTGGAAGGCACAGATCATCGAACTGACGGGCGAGGAGCGAGCCGTGCTGCAGCGTCGCGCGTCGGGGCACACCACCTCGGTC
>JAJYWG010000136.1 GCA_021791615.1 Actinomycetes bacterium | reverse complement strand
GGAGGTTGACACAGAGGGTTCGGATGGACTCGTGGCCGAGCCACAAGGCGATGACTGCCACGTCGACGCCAGCGTCGAGAAGCTGCATGGCGCAGCTGTGGCGCAATACATGTGGCGTGACCCGCTTGGTGGCGAGGGACGGACAGGTGGCGATGGCGGTCGCGGCATGGCGCGTGACGATCCGGCTGATGGCGTCACGGGTCAACGGCGCTCCCCGTGGGCCCGGAAAGAGAGGGCAGGTGGACTCGCCGGTTGTCTCCTCCATCCAGGCCCGCAACACCTTGGCCGTCGCCGCGTCGAGCGGCGTCGTTCGGTGCTTCCTTCCCTTGCCCACGCAGGTCACTGCGGCTCTGGGTCCGAGGACCACGTCGGCGCGTCGAAGCCCAGCGAGCTCGGAGACCCGAAGACCGGTCCGGACGGCCACCAACAACAATGCCCGGTCTCGCCGTCCGAGGCGGGTGGTGCGGTCGGGCGCTCCGAGCAGGGCGGTGATTTCGGCGGCGCTGAGGTAGGAGACGAGCGGGCGTGCCGCTCGCTTGGGCGGGATGGCGAGCACCCGGTGGATGAGCTCAGCGCGCTCGGGGTGCCGGAGGGCGGCGAAGCTGAAGAATGAGTGGATGGCGGCCAGCCGAGCGTTGCGGGTCTTGGCACTCACGCCTCGGTGCTCCTCGAGGTGGTCGAGGAAGGCCCCGACGAGCGGCGCGTCGAGGTCTTCGATCGTCAGCTTGGCCGGCGCGATCCCCTTCGTCTCGGAGACGAACCGCAGCAGCAGCCGGAAGGTGTCGCGATAGGCGGCGACGGTGTGCGCGCTGGCGTTGCGTTGGGCGTCGAGGCGCTCGACGAAGAAGGCCTGGAGGCTGGGTGCGAGCGGCGTCACCGGGGATCCTCCATCTCGTCATCGAGTCGTCCCGCTGCGGCTGCGAGCAGCTCGGGGGACGCGCTCAAGTACCAATACGTGGACGTCGGGCTGACGTGGCCGAGATACGTGGAAAGCACGGGTAACAGCGCTCGCACGTCCCGGTGCTCGGCGTGCCATCTGACGAGGGTCGTCACGGCGAAGCTGTGGCGCAGGTCCGCCAGCCGCGGCAGCCTGCCGGTGGTCGTGGTCCCGATGTCCGTCATGGCCAGGGCCGCACGGAAGGCGACACCGAGGTTGCCACCGTCCAGTCGGCGGCCGACCGTCGAGACGAAGAGGCTCGTGCAGCGCCGTCGAGGGAACACCTCGTCGCGCAGTGCCATGTAGGCGATGAGCGCGGCGGCGACGCTGTCGTCGAGCGGCACCCATCTCGACCGCCCGCCCTTGGAGTCACGCACGAGGAGCGTCCGGTCGTCTGCGTCAAGGTCGCCGTCGTCGAGCCTGATGGCCTCGGCCACCCGAAGGCCGGTCGACCAGAGCAGGCCGACGATGGTCTCCACCGTGGCCGCTTGGATTGGCGACCGCAGCCGACGCGACGCCTCCATCAGGGACAACACTTCTCTGCCCGAGTACAAGAACGGTGCCGGCCGACGGCGGCGCCCGGGGATGAGCCCGATCGGCGGAACCTCGTGCGCCGGGTCGACGGCATGCAGGTAGCGGGCGAACCGGCGGACCATCGCCAGGCGGTCTGCCCGCCAGCGTGACTCGGGGTTGGCAGTGCCAAGTGCCCACGAGAGCGCGACCTCGGTCAGCACGTGGGTCGATCCGGCCTCCTCGGCGAAGGTGACGAAGTTCTCGAGTTCGGTGCTCGCTCGCTCCAGCTTGTAGCCGAGCGACCGGCGTAGGGCCAGGTAGTCGTGCAGCCCCATGCGAAGCCCGCTCATGACCGCACCGCCGGCCAGGGTCGGGCGACGGCCCGGAGGGTGACGAGGTCGACGCTGGCGTAGGTCGCCGTGACCGCCGTCGCCTGATGGCCCAGCACCTGGCCGATGTCGTTGAGGGAGACGCCCTGGCGGAGCATCGACGTGGCCACCGTGTGGCGGAGGCGGTGCGGGTTGACATAGGCGATCCCCGCCCTGGCACAGGCGCGCTCCATGACGGCGCGCAACGATCCGGTCTCGGCCAGTCCCCTCCTGGGGGCGCTTCCGCGGAGGAAGACCGCCCGATCCTCGACACGTGCTCGGACCGCCAGATAGGCGGCCAGGGCGCCGCCCACCTCCTCGGACACTGGTAGCCGATCTTGACGGCCTCCCTTGCCCCGCACGACCAGCACGCCGGCGCGCCAGTCGATGTCGTCGAGGCGCAGGCCGATCACTTCTCCGCCACGAAGTCCCAGCCTGCACAGCAGCAATACGATCGCCCGGTCGCGTAGTTCGATGGCGCTCGTGCCCGCACAGGCTGCCACCAGCTTCTCGACGTCGGCCGAACCGATCCCCCGGGGCAGCGAGGAGGTGCTGCCGGCGACCGACAGCACCGCCTGGTCGAGGCGCACCTCACAGAGGCCTTCCATCGCCAAGAAGCGCAGGACGCTGCGTAGGGCGGAGACCACCTGGCGGGCAGACGACAGGCTGCGTCCGGCACAGGTCCGGGTGGCGAAGCTCGTGATCTCACCGGCACGAAGCGTCGACCAGTCCAGGTCGTCGTCGCAGCGCCGCCCCGCGGCCAACAGCCCGGCGATGTACGCGTAGAAGTGGGCCGTCCCCTCCACGACACCGCGTTCTTCGAGGAGATAGCGCCGATAGCGGGCGAGGAACCATCCGACCGGGTCGGACGGCACCGCTGAGACCGGCTCGGCGATGATCCCGCAACTTCGCAGGTAGGCGAGCAGCGGGTCGAGCGAGCGTGGGGTCCGCAAGTTAGGCGTGCCGTGCGCCCGACGGGCACGGAAGAAGCCTTCGGTCGCTGCCGCCGTCAAGTCATGGACGGCGACGTCGTGGCGTTCCAGCCACTCGCTTAGGTGGACGACGAGCTGGCAGTGCTTCTTGGCGGCTGACCGCGAATAGCCGAGTCCGAGCAGATGGGCGTGATAGCCACGAGCATGCTCTGCGAGCCCGGGCGGACCTTCTTCGGCTTTCGACATGGGATGCCTCCTCCCTCTCGGATCGAGGGGAGGAGCATCGGCCGAAAGACCGCGATTATGCCGATTCGCTCCTCACTGGCCACCGCCAAGACCAGGGCGGACGTGGTGGCTCACGCCGGCAGTCGGCATAACCGCGCAGTCCACATAAAAGTCGTTGCCCTGCGCAAGATGTCCACGTCCTCACGCAGGCGCTTGTTCTCCCGCCGCAGCGCCGACAGCTCCTGGCGCTCCTCGGTGCTCAGCCCGGGCCGCTCGCCAGC
>JAJYWG010000445.1 GCA_021791615.1 Actinomycetes bacterium | reverse complement strand
CCCTCACCGGTGCAGTCGGCTTCATGGCGCTCGCGCCGGTCCTGCACCACGCCGTCGCCGGGCTGCCCGCCGCTCCCGTGCCCCTCGGCGTCGGCGGGGTGGTCGCAGCCGCGTTCGCTCTGCTCCCTGACATCGACGAGCCGGGCTCCACCGTCTCGCGAAAGCTCGGGCCGATCTCTCGGGCCGTCTCCAAGGTGACGAACAGGCTGGCAGGCGGCCACCGCCAGGCCACCCACTCGACCCTGTTCGCCGTCGCTGTCTTCTTCCTCACCAAGCTGGCCAACCCGCATCCACTCGCCGAAGCCGTCGTGGTTGGCTGCTCGATCCTGCTCGTGCTCCAGATGCTCCTGCCCAGAGCGCTCCGTCACCTCGCCGGATCGCTCATGATCGCCGTTGCCGGGCTCTCGGCCTGGTGGATCCTCCACAACGGTCTTGCACCCTGGCTCCCGTGGGCGGCAGCCGGGGGCGTCCTCTTGCACATGGTCGGCGACACCATCACCGTCGAGGGCGTCCCGTGGCTCTGGGTCCCCTTCGTGCGCCCGCTCCAGCGGCTCCGTCTCGCCTTGTCGCTCATCGGGCATACGGGCTCGATTCGGGAGAGCGTCGTCGGCTCGCTGCTTCGGCTCTGCGTTCTGTATTGCGCCGCGGCGGGCATCGTGATCCCGCTCGTGCACACCCACTTCCCCGCCGTCCAGCTCCCCAGGCTTCCGGTCATCTGATGTCCGCACCCGCTCATCGAGAAGACCTTCCGCCGATTGCGAGCTTCCGCGTTCTCGTCACCGGCGGGCGCGACTACGCGGACGCAGCGCTCGTTGAGCTCGAGCTACGGGCTGCCGTCGAGGTCCACCTCGGCCCCGGCTACGACCCGGCGAGGGTCGTCCTCGTGCACGGCGACGTGTCCGGCCTCGACCGTCTGGTGGCCGCTGCAGCCAGGCGTCTCGGCTTCCAAGTCGAGCCGCACCCCGCCGCCTGGATTAGCCCGTGCCGGGCGACCTGTCCACCGCACCGGCGCCGGCGTCGAGACGGCACCGACTACTGCCCGGCGGCAGGCGTACACCGGAACGCCCAGATGGTCTCGCTCGGCGCCGACTTCGCGCTCGTCTTCCCGGGGGCCGTGGTACGGCCGACTGCGCTCGGCGCATCCGTGCGGCCGGCATCGAAGTCTACGAGGTCGGCCAATTCACCGCGTCGAACGGCGACAGATGATCGACTTCGCGCAGCCCAATGTGACATCACGTAGTACCACGTGGCCATGGAGTTCGGCGCAACGCTGCGAACAGCACGGGTCTCGGCCGGGTTGACCCAGCGCCAGCTCGCGCGGCGGGCTCGAACGAGCCACGCCCGGATCTCTTCCTACGAGTCCGGCAGGCTCACCCCCGAACCGCAGACCAAGCACCGCCTCCTCCAGGCGACGCGCCCGCTCCCCTCGGTCGTCCTGGACCGTTACCGCGAAGAGGTGAAGCGCCGCGTCGCTTCGCACCATCTCCTCTACGTGCGCGTGTTCGGCTCGATCGCCCCGGGGGACCGACGCGCTCTCAAGCGACATCGACCTGCTCGTCACCCCCGACGAAGAGGCGTCATTGCTCGACACGGCTGCTTTCATCCTCGACGTCGAAACACTCACTGGCTACGAGGTCCACGTCGTTTTTCGACCCCCCGCACACCGACGACGCCAGGATCATCGTCGAGGCACGGTGGCTATGTCCCGGCCGCGGCGCCCCACGGCGAACGGCTACCGACGAGTTGCAGAGCGTCCGCTCCGGGTGATCCCCGCCTTGGACAGAACCGCCGGCCGAATGCCCATCTCTCGCCAGACCGAGTAGTCGATGCCGCGTCGCTCGCTGTAGCCACGGGCAACCTTCACGAACTCCCTCTCGAGCCCGTTGTGGTCGGCGGCCGGTCGAAGCGTGCCGAGCGTCGCTTCGAGATCGCGGCGCTCCTTCAGCAAGGTGAGCTTGTCGACGCCGCGAGCGCCTCGGAGCTGCTCACGTACCCGGTCGAGTTGCCTCTTCACCGCTTCAGGAGATGGACGGCGTCCCCGGGGCTTCGGCGCGTCGACCGATTCGAGGTAGGCACGCACGATCCTCGCTTCCTCACGGCCGCGGGCCAGCTGCGCCTTGTGCGCGTCGGTGAGACCGCCACGCGGCCCGCGCCGCCTCTGTCCGGCGTTTCCTGACGGAGCGACGGACTTTCTGCTCCTTGGCCGGCTCGCCAGCGTCTTCTTGGCGGCTCGCTTCGTTGCAATCGGTTTCTTCTGTGATTGTGGCATGTCGTAATCCTAATGGATGCACGCGCTTATAGAAAGCAAACGCGAACTTCCAACTCGCGCCGCCCTCAATACAGGTATGCACCACGTAGATCCCGCCGTCGACGACCAACGGGCCACCCTCGTCACCGACCGGTAAATCATGATGTGAGTAGTGCAAGAACATGGCCCCGCGCGTCCGGGGTGCGGAGCGAAGCCCCGCTCGGGACGCAGTCCCGACCGTGTCGGGTCGGGAGCGTCCTCTTCGCTGCGCCCGTCAGGCGGCGGGCGTCACGGTGGCGCTGTCTTCTTCATGGGCGAGCACCAGACGATCGAGGGCATCTACGGCACTTGGCGACCCGATCTGATCGTCTAGCCAGAAGTTACGCCGAAATGAGCTGAAAGAGCGCCCCGGTCGGTGGCCGGCGCTGTCTACGCGTGTCCGAGGCGGTGCGAGACGCCGAGGAGCTCGAAAGCTCGATGCTGGAAAACCAGCTTTCAACTCACTACCATCACCCCTAGATCATCGCAGAAGCGCAGTGACCCCTACAATTTCGGAGATCGAGTCTGCGTATCTTCCATGATTCGGCGACCTTTGCTGAGAACGGAACAGTAACGAAAGCATGGAAGCCAACAAGGACGAACCGTCGGCTAACGGCTCTGATAACGGCGGTTGCAGCCGTCTCCATTATGCTAACTGCAGTCAACGCCGCCGCTTTGGCCTCGTCAACGCCGCCGAAGAGTGCCCAGTCGAGATTGCAAGAACTTGAAGTGGCAGTTGGCAAAGAGTCCAAGGCCACGTTCAAGCTCACCTACGCGTACAGGAACAGTGAGAACAAAGGGAGCTACTCAGTGGAGCAGCAACCGCCCGATCAGTTGTTCCGCACGTCCCCGCCCTCGGCAGCCGAGTTGATCTACTGGAGTTGGCACGGTCTGACGGACATCCACCAGAAGGCGCGAAGCGCCGGAAAGGATGCCCATCATGGAGACCATGGAGCAGAAGAGGCGCCGGGTCC
>JAJYWG010000211.1:470-3267 GCA_021791615.1 Actinomycetes bacterium | reverse complement strand
TACGCTCGTCAGCGACCTGGGTTGATTCCGCTAAGCCTGGATCCACCGTCCCGATAGGCCTTTGAGCGGCTGACCATCCGCGGAAAAGGTGCCCCGATCAGGGAGAATGGGAGCTCTGACCCAACCCATTCGGCCCGAACGAAAGGCACCTTCTCAATGCCAGTCTCGCGCAGCGCTTCGCGCCTGTCGGTGATGTTCGACGACGACCACGCCGTGGCCGACGCGGGGCTCGCACTCGTCAGCGCGCCGAGCGAGAAGCTCGGCCTCATCGAGCTCGCCGAGGAGATGGTCAACGTGCCTCCCTTTCCGGTACGACGGGTCGCGACGCTTGTGCATGCGATGGTCGCCGGCGCGGACTGCATCGACGACGCAGATCTGCTCCGCTTCGACCGCCGAGGTGCTCGGCCACAAGGTCATGGCACCGTCCACGCTCGGGGTTCTGAGGGGACCCCGATTCCTGATCCAACCGCTATGCGAGTGATGTTTGGTGATCAGCAGCCCATCTCCTCGCGAACTCGACCGGCGTGAGCCAGCCGAGCGAGGAGAAGGGCGGTGGGAGTTGTAGTCGATCCGCCAGTCCTCGTTCAGCACCTGCGCCTCGAGCAGGGTGTCGAAGAGCTGGCCGTTCAGGTGCTCGTCGCGCATGCGGCCGTTGAAGGACTCACAGAACCCGTTCTGCCACGGTGAGCCGGGGTCGATGAAGATCGTCTCGGCGCCGTTGAAGCGGCACCAGTCGGCCACCGCGTGGGCGACGAACTCCGGGCCGTGGTCGAAGCGCACGTAGGCGGGATAGCCCCGTTCGCCGGCGATCTTGTCGAGCGTGATGACGACGTCGTTGGTGTCGATGCTGCGTTCGGTCCTCGTGGACAGCGCCTCACGGGTGAACTCGTCGACGATGTTCAACAGCTTCAAGGTCCTCCCGTCTCTCGTCTGGTCGAACTGGAAGTCGGCCGCCCAGATCACGTTCGGCGCGATCGGGCAGAACGGCCCGACGGCCGCCCCGATGCCCTGAAGGCGATTTTTCCGCTTGCGATAGGGCACCTTCAGGCCTTCGTCGCGCCAGAGGCGCTGGATGCGCTTGTGGTTCACCCGCCAGCCGGCGTCCCTCGCGGCGACGTAGGCATACCGCCACCCCCACCGCGGCCGGCTGGTTGCGAAGTTCCGGAGGAACCGACGAAGCTCCGCTTCGTCGTCCGACGGCGCCGGTGGGGTGAGGCGCTGGGTGGATCGTGGCTGGCCGATGATCTCGCACGCCCGTCGCTGCGAGCAGCCGAAGCGGTCCTGTGCCATCTGGACCGCCCGGCGCCGCTGCGACGGGCTCAGAAGTTTCCCCGGGAGACGTCACGCAGCACGTCGATCTCGAGCTCCTTGTCGGCGACGATCTTCTTTAGCCGCGCGTTCTCGGGCTCCAGCTGCCTCAGGCGCTTGGCGTCGTCGGCCTTCATCCCACCGAACTGGCTCCGCCAGCGGTGGAAGGTCGACTCGGTCACCTCGAGCTCGCGGCAGACCTCCTCGGCGGTCTTTCCCGCGGCGAGAAGCCTGTCGGCGACGGCGAGCTTGCGGACGATCTGCTCAGGCGTGTGTCGGCGTCGTTTCATCTGTGCGTGTCCTCCTGCCCAATGCTGGGCGTTGGACTCGCGCAACGGGTGGATCAGTTCACGGGGGTCCGGTCAGTTTGACTTCGGCCATGTCGGCCATGTCCGCCAGCTCGACCGCCTCGCCGAGGCGCTGCTCGCTCGGGCCTGGGCGATGGGGGCTGGTCCAGGTGCGGCACCGATGACGATCGACGTCGACTCGACGATCTGCGAAGTGCACGGCAAGCAGGAGCAAGGCGCCGCCTACGGCTACACGAAGGTCCTCGGCTACCACCCGCTGCTCGCTACCCGCGCAGAGACCGGCGAGGTGCTCCATGTCCGCTTCCGCAAGGGTTCGGCTGGATCAGGACGCGCTGCGCAGCGCTTCGTGCGCGAGGTCGTCGGGCGTCTCCGGCGCTGTGGCGCGACCGGGCCGGTCACGCTCCGGTCCGATTCGGGCTTCGACTCGGCAAAGGTCACGAAGGCCTGCCGCGACCACGATGTCGCCTACTCGATCACCGCCCCGCAGAGCCCCTCGGTGCGCGCCGTCATCGACGGCATCGAGGAGACGGCCTGGACGCCGATCGAGTACACCCAAAACGGCGAGGCCTGGGTCGCTGAGGTGGACTACCAGGGCCATCGCCTGATCGTCCGGCGGACCAAGCTCTCGGGTCCCCAGCCGAGCCTTTTCCCCACCTTCCGCTACCACGCCTTCGTCACCAACCGCAGCGGCAACGACGAATGTGGCCAGCATCTTCGCGCTCGGCGATCTCGCCAACCACTTCCAGCTGAAGCACATGGCGAACGCCGAGGCCCGCCTGGTACGCCACAACCTGCTGCACCCTGCCGACCAGCTGTCGGCGGTCACCGTTTTCCGTGGTGCCCGCCGCGGTCTTCGCCGATCCTCAGGTGGCCTCGGTCGGCGCCACCGAGCAGCAGCTACGCGATGCCGGGCGCCCTTACGTGGTCGCGACCCGGTACTACCGGGACACCGCGCACGGCTGGCGCTCGAGGACACCACCGGGTTCGTGAAGGTTCTCGCCGACCCGGGGACCCGCCTCCTCCTCGGCGCCCACATCGTCGGCCCCCAGGCATCGACGCTGATTCAGCCGCTCATCCAAGCGATGTGCCTCGCCAACACCGCCGACGAGGCGTACTGCTTGCTCTTTCTCCGCCGGCGTGTACCTGCGCGTCGACGGCTTCCCTGGGGTCCTCTCTGTTGG
>JAJYWG010000211.1:0-460 GCA_021791615.1 Actinomycetes bacterium | reverse complement strand
GCTTCTGTGCGGGGTGCACAGACCCCTTGGTGCTCTCTGACATGGCTCCAATCCTCTCGAATCACACTGTTGTGGTTCCAAGCGGAGGAGCCTCCGGAACTCCCAGGCCGATTCATGTTCTCCGCCGGCGTGTACCTGCGCGTCGACGGCTTCCCTGGGGTCCTCTCTGTTGGCATGGCTCCATCATCCCTTCCAAGGTATGGAGCCTCCAAGGAACCCAAAGTGGTTCAATCAAGGACGGACGCCACCTCCGCGGCTTCAGACGAGGAGGCAAGGCCGCACGGCCTCGGAGCGCGAGCTCATCTCCGGCACCCACAACCTCTTCAAGCTCTGCCGGCGGGCGCTTCGTGACGCCGCCGCTGCTCCCTGCAGCCGGATTGTCCCCCGGTCGTGAGCTGATCGAGCAACTCCCCAGCGACCGGCCGCCCGATCGGACAGCCCCGGCATCCACGCGCTCGGT
>JAJYWG010000109.1 GCA_021791615.1 Actinomycetes bacterium | reverse complement strand
CAGCCAGATCCCCTGCAGCCAGATGATCAGGATGAACATGAGCCCGCCACGGCCGAGCGCGGCGAGCAGGCTGGCCACGTTGCCGGCGGCGAACGCTCGGATGCGGAAGAGCGGCAGGCGGAACATCGGGTTGGCCACCTTGGTCTCGATGTAGCCGAAGACCCCGAGCACGATGATCCCGCCGACGATGGCGCCGATCACCCACGGGTTGGTCCAGCCCATCGAGTGTCCGCCGTAGGGCTCGATGCCATAGGTGATGCCGACCAGCACAGCGATCAGACCGACGGCAAAGGTGATGTTCCCCCACCAGTCGATGTGCGAAGCAGTACGTACTCCCTTCTCGACCAGCTTGAAGTAGGCCCAGAAGGTGCCGAACACGCCGAAGGGGACCGACACCAGGAACACCAGGTGCCACTCGACCGGGCCGAGCAGTCCGCCGAGGACCAGCCCGAGGAACGATCCGCCGATGGCGGCGACCTGGTTCACCCCCAAGGCGAGACCCCGCTGGTGGGGCGGGAAGGCGTCGGTGAGGATCGCCGAGGAGTTGGCGAACAGCAGCGCCCCTCCGACGCCTTGGAACACCCGCATGATGATCAGCCACAGCGCCCCGGCCGCCCCGTGCATCCAGGTGACGGCCAACAGGATCGAGAACACGCTGAAGACGGCGAAGCCGAGGTTGTACATCTTCACCCGGCCGAACATGTCGCCGAGGCGCCCGAAGCTCACCACCAGCACGGCGGTGACCACCGTGAAGCCCATGAGCAACCACAAGAAGTAGCTGGAGTTGCCCGGCGTGAGGGGGTTGAGGCGGATCCCCCGGAAGATGTCGGGCAGGGCGATCAGGATGATCGACTGGTTGATCACCACCATGAGCATCCCCAAGGTGGTGTTGGACAGGGTCAGCCACTTGCCCTTGTAGGGATCGGGCTCCACCGCGACTGATTCGGCTTGACCGGACATGACGGCCTCCAAGGCAGACGTTCACGTCAACAATAAGAATAAGTTCACGTCAACGTCAAGGTTTGCAGGCAGCCTCACTTCGGTGGAGGTGGCTCGGCGGTGCGAGCTCGTCGGTGTCCGCTGTACCGGCAAGCGGCAGCGGACGGACGACGAGCAGGTTCGTGGTGCGGTGACGGGCGACGTCGCACTACTCTCTGGAGCTGCATCGAGGTGGGGCAGCCGGGCGAGTGGGCCGTCGGCAGGAGGGAACCCAGGTGGAAGACGCAGCTCGTCGGCGGCTAGGCAAAGGAGGGTGCGCAGTGGGGAGCGGGAACTGGTCAGGTTGGGTCCGGGCAGCAGGACGTGCGGGTCGACGATGGTCCGTGCTGGGTGTCGGGATCGCGACCGCCGCAGGTCTCGCTGCCTGTGGAAGCGGGAGCACGGTCAGCTCGGCGAAGGTAGGGAGGATCACCGTGGACCACAGTGGGTCCGTCTACCACTACCACGCGCAGGGCGTCTCAGGTTCGGTGAGCGGCGGAAGTGCACCGGTGGGCGTGCCGAGCGGCTTCCCCTCGGCCGTGCCGCTCCCCTCTGGTGGCGTCCTGGTGGATGCCGCAACCACCCAGGGGGCATCGGGTGCCGGATTCAATCTGATCTACCGGTACCCCTCGGCCACTACCGCCAGCAAGGCCCTGGGCGTCTACGACGCAGAGCTCCGGTCGGCCGGGTTCGCCAACAATTCGTCGTCCTCGGGCTCGGGCACCGTCCTCCAGGGGTGGACAGCCACCCACTGGGGAGTGTCCATCACGGTCGGCCCGACGGGCTCGTCGCCGGCCAGCGAGATGATGCTGGACGTTTCGGCGCTCGGTTGACGAGCCGGCCCCGGTACCACGACCACCACGGACACCGTGAGCGCCACGCCACGCCACGTCACGTCGCGCCACGTCACGTCGCCGACGACCGCAGTGCGCCGTCGGCGCGCTTGGCAGGTCCAGCGGTACCCGGCTGACCGCAGCCAGCGAGGCCCTCGGGTCCCCGACCTGCTTGTCGCCGCCGCCTGCGGAGACCTGCGAGCGCAGGCTCGACGATCCGGGACGGGCCTTCCTCGCAAGGTGTCCCAGGACGCGCGCTAGTGCGGTGAGCGAGAACGTCATCGAACGTCGGTTGCGACCCGGGTTGCCGGGGAGGTGCTGTTGGGGCGGCGAGGAGAAGGTGCCAGGTTGGTCGGCGACAGCGCCGAAGCCAGCGAGCAAACGGCTGAGCAGCAGCCAAGAGCGACACGGTCGCATCCGGCGGACGACGGTGCGCGGGCTCACGGGTCGGTCTGGAGATCGCACGCGCGATGACCCCCGACGCGCCCAGTCGGCCGAGCCTCTGAGTAGGGGGGGGCGAGAGCGGGCGACGGGAATCGAACCCGCGTTCTCAGCTTGGGAAGCTGATGTTCTGCCTCTGAACTACGCCCGCAGAATTGCAGGACACCCTACCCGCTCTGGCGGTGCCGAACACCCACCAGGGGTCCCCTGGTGCCTCCGGGGCCCCGGCCCGGTGCGGGCCACGACGGCACACGCTCGCGGGCTGCCTCGGATGCCCGAGCCCGTCCGCGCAGACCCCCGGAGGCCCGGACTCGACTTGGGGTGTCGCCGGTCAACTAGCGTGCATCCGGCATGGTGCTCTCCGACCGCTCCATCCGCGAGGCGATCGACGCCGGACGCATCGTCATCGACCCGTTGGGCGATGGCTGCGTCCAGCCTTCCTCGGTCGACCTGCACGTCGACCGGTACTTCCGCGTCTTCCGCAACCACACCAGCCGGGTCATCGACGTCCGTGAGGACCAGGAGGACTTGACCGAGCTGGTCGAGATCGCCGAGGACAGCGCACTCATCCTCCATCCGGGCGAGTTCGTCCTCGGTTCGACCATGGAGCGGGTCGCCCTTCCCGACGACCTGGTCGCCAGGCTCGAAGGCAAGTCGTCGCTCGGCCGCCTCGGGCTGCTCATCCATTCGACGGCGGGCTTCGTCGACGCTGGCTGGGACGGGCACCTCACCCTCGAGCTCTCCAACGTGGCCAACCTACCCATCACCGTCTACCCGGGCATGAAGATCGGCCAGATCAGCTTCCTGCAGATGACGACCGCCGCCGAGCGGCCCTACGGCTCGGATGGCCTGGGCTCCAAGTACCAGGGCCAGTGGGGTCCCACCCCCAGCCGGTACGCCGACAACTTCCGCTCGTGAGCCACCTGTCAGCCCCCGTCCTCGCGCTGCGCGCCCCGGTCGTCACGGGGGCTGCCACCGACCTGCCACAATTGCGCCCGACGCTGCCCCGACCCACCACA
>JAJYWG010000423.1 GCA_021791615.1 Actinomycetes bacterium | reverse complement strand
GCCGCCCTCTACGCCGAGGACGGCCTGCAGCGCATCGGATCCGATGCCGGGCTGTGCTTCGCCTTCCTCCGCCACACCGGCCTCAAGCTATGACCAAGGTGTCACTGTATTATGCGAACCTCCTTAGGCCTGTTGGGGGCAAGGCGGTGACGTGCGGCTTGACCAGGTCACCGGGTGGTTTCGCGAGTTTCACCACGGAGGAACAGGGGTGTTTCGCTCCACTGCTACGAGAGACGGCCGAATGGCATCGCCGCATAGGCACCCCTGACCGTCCCCCTGCCGACGGCATGGGATCGTCACGAGAAACCTGACAGGCCGAACGGACAGTTCCTGTTCGGGGTGCCCACTGCAGGGGCGTTCCCGATAGCTCCCGACGCGGACGTTTGGCCCTGGTCATGGCGACGCGCGCGCCCGACGATTGAGGGATGAGCCCTCCTTCGCTCGCAGAGATCGGTCGTCGGCGACGGTCGCAGGTCCCGGGCGCGTTGCTGGCGGCGACCCTGGCTGGGCTGGCCCTCGGGGGAGCGCTGCACCTCGGAGGGGTGCCTGACCAGGGCGACGCGGCGTGGGACGCGACCGGGGCATTCGGGGCTGCCTACTCGATGTGGACCGTGGTCGACAGCCTCCGGCGGTCGCGGATCGGGGTGGACGTCATCGCCCTGCTGGCCCTGGTCGGAGCAGTCGCGACCGGAGAGCACCTGGCCGCAGCAGTCGTCAGCACCATGCTGGCGTCCGGCCGGGCGCTGGAGTCCTGGGCGACGGGACGCGCGCGGCACGATCTCCAGGCGCTCCTCGAGAGAGCCCCCCGCGTCGCCCATCGTTACACGACGACAGGGCTCGAAACTGTGCCCCTCAGCGAGATCGCGCCGGGCGACCGCCTCATGGTGGCGTCGGGCGAGCTGGTGCCGGTGGACGGCAACCTGGAGGTGGCAGCCGTCCTCGACGAGTCGGCCCTCACCGGCGAGTCGCTCCCGGTCGAACGCGAGCCGCGAGATGCCGTCCGCAGCGGGGTGGCCAACGCTGGCAAGCCCTTCGACCTTCGGGCGACGGCAACCGCCGCCGACAGCACCTACTCGGGGATCGTGCGGCTCGTCCGGGAGGCCGAGTCGGCTCAGACGCCGTTCGTCCGGCTCGCCGATCACTACGCGCTGTGGTTCCTTGGGCTCACTATCGCTGGTGCTGGGATCACCTGGGTCGCCGGCGGAGCGGCCCGGGCCGTCGCGGTCCTCGTGGTCGCCACTCCCTGCCCGCTCATCCTGGCGGCACCGATCGCCTTCGTCGGCGGTCTGTCCCAAGCCGCCCGCCATGGTGTGGTGGTGAAGGGTGGCGGCGTCCTCGAGCGGCTGGCGTCGTGCACCACCTTGTTGTTCGACAAGACGGGCACGCTCACCGCCGGGCGGCCCGAGGTGGGAGCCGTGGTGGCAGCCGAAGGCCGCCGCACCGATGAGGTACTGGACAGGGCGGCATCCCTCGATCAGGTCTCGCCGCACGTGCTCGCCAGCGCGGTGGTGAAGGCCGCGGCGTCGCGCGGCCTGCCGCTGCTTCTGCCCGAAGCGGTCGAGGAGGCGGCGGGCCAGGGCATCCGGGGCAAGGTCGACGGGCACATGGTGGCGGTGGGCAAGGCGGCATGGGCGGGGGTGCTCGGCAACCCTCCTTGGGCCAAGGCGGCACGTCGCCAGGCCCGGCTGGACGGCACGCTGACCGTCTTCGTGTCCATCGACGGGGAGCCGGCTGGCGTACTCCTCCTGGAGGACCCGATCCGGACCGACGCCGCCCGCACGGTCAGGGCCCTGCGGAACGGCGGCATCGAGCGGATCGTGATGGTCACGGGCGACCGCCACGAGGTGGCCGAGACGGTCGGCGCCGTGATCGGGGTGGACGCCGTCATGGCGGAGCGCTCGCCCGCAGAAAAGCTCGAAGTGGTGCGCGAGGAACGTCGTCGGGCGCCGACCATCATGGTCGGCGACGGCATCAACGACGCACCAGCCCTGGCCCTTGCCGACGTGGGGGTGGCGATGGGTGCACGGGGCGCCACCGTCTCGTCAGAGGCAGCCGACGTGGTGCTCATGGTGGACCGGCTCGACCAGCTGGTCCAGACGCGCGCGATCGCCGCGCGGACCAGGCGTATCGCCGTCCAGAGCGTCGTCGCCGGCATGGCCATGTCGCTGGCAGCCATGGCCGCCGCGGCGTTGGGATGGCTGCCGGCGGTGTGGGGCGCGATGCTGCAGGAGGGGATCGACGTGGCCGTCATCGTCAATGCACTTCGTGCGCTGCTGCCGGCCCCGGAGGTCGGGCACCTCGACGTGGAGACGTCTGCGCTGGCTCGCCGCTTCGGTGACGAGCACGCGTCCATCGAGGAGGCGGCCGAGCGCCTTCGGGTGGTCGCGGACTCGCTTGGAACGGCTGACACTGCGATGGCGCTGGCGCAGGCACGCCAGGTCCACGAGCTCCTGGTCGACGAGGTCGTCCCCCATGAGGAGGCGGAGGATCGAGAGCTCTATCCCGCGCTGGATCGGGCGATCGGCGGCACCAACCCGACGGGACCCATGAGCCGCGAGCACGTGGAGATCGTTCACCAGGTTCGGCGCCTGGGTCAGCTCCTTGACGAACTGGAAAACGACGGCTGCGACGAGGAGGACGTCATCGAGTTGCGGCGCCTGCTCTACGGCCTTTACGCGATCCTCCGGCTGCACACGGCCCAGGAGGACGAGAGCTACCTCTCGCTCGACGACGAAGGTGACGCGAGCCCGCTGACGCCTCGATCAAGAGGATGAGCCACCCCGCGCTGTCGGCACTGGGCTCGGCTGCGCACATTCGCCTCTTGGTCTCACGGTCGCGGCGGAGGAGGTGGCCGGGAGAGCGGTAGGGTCCGGGCCGCTCCTTCGCCGAGCGCCAGGCGTGACCCCGCCGCGACGGCGGCGAGGAGGAGGGGGACGGCGACCGCCACCACAACCAGCGACCACACCATGTGCGCCGGCGGCGGTACGGCGAGGGCGAAGACCTCCCGAAACCACTGGATGCCGCTCACGACAACCGCCCCGCCGGCCATGACGGCGACCACCAGCAGCCGCAAAGGGCGGAGCGGGCGAGCGACCATGAGAAGCACCACGAGGCCAAGCACGAGGAGGGACCAGGTCGCCACGGTGCGGGACTCGGCCAGGGTCCCACCGCCGACGTTCCGAGCACAGACGAAGGCCCCGAGGGTGGCCGCCCCAGCCACGACCCCCGCCGGCACGGCGAAGTGGAGCACGCGCTGCAGGTAGCCCCTACCGGCTCGAGGGGCTCCAGGCGCCAGGGCCAAGTAGAAGCCGGGAATGCCGATGGTGAGGGTACTGACGATGG
Source organism: Actinomycetes bacterium (assembly GCA_021791615.1). Next base: position 16,614 of record JAJYWG010000423.1, on the reverse strand, counting down.
TCAGGTGACGGGGATAGAACGGGTAGGCGAGCCCGGACAGCCCGACTGCGACGGCGAGGACGGCGGCGTAGACGGTCTTGGTCACGAAGAGGTTGGCCACCCGCTGTACGTTGGCGATGACCCGGCGACTCTCACCGAGGATGTGGGGGACCACGCCGAACTCGCTGTCGAGGAGCACGAGGCGGCCGACAGCCCGGGTCGCCGGACTGCCCGTCCCCATCGCCATGGAGATGTCGGCGGCCTTGAGCGCGGGGATGTCGTTGACGCCGTCCCCGGTCATCGCCACCACGTGACCGCGTGCTTGGAGGGCGAGGACGGCATCGCGCTTTTGCTGCGGCTGCACCCGGCCGAACACCGAGGACCCTTCCAGCACCTCGGCCAGCGCGTCGAGGTCCGATGGCAGGGTTCGGGCGTCCACGCCGAGCCCGGGCTCCCCCACTCCGACCCGGGCTGCGACTGCGGCCACCGTTGCCGGGCTGTCGCCCGACAAGATCTTCACCGCCACACCTTGTCGGCGGAGATAACCGAGGGTGGCAGCGGCTTCGGGTCGCAACCGCTCCTCCAGCAACATGAGACCGGCCGCGGCGAGTCCGGGAGGCAGATCGTCACCGAGGAGCGGCGCCACCGAGCGCGCGAGGAGGAGGACCCGGCGACCCGCGGCTGCATGCATTGAGACCCGGGCGGCGACTGGCCCGGTCAATCCGGGGAGCACCACCTCGGGCGCGCCGAGCACCCACGTCCCCGCGTCCCCGAAATCCATGGCGCTCCACTTGCGTGCCGACGAAAAGGGCACTGACCGGCCCGCCTGCCAACCTTCGGGGGCAGGCAGAACGCGGGCGGCCAACATGGTGGAGTTGGGAACCGGGTCGGCGGCGGCCATCGCCCCCAGGGCCTGCGCGGCTGGGGCGCCGTCGAGCGGCTCCACCGCCAGCATTCGCATTCCCGGTTCGGTGAGCGTGCCGGTCTTGTCGATGCACAGCACGTCGACCCGGGCGAGCCCCTCGATCGCCGCCAGCTCTTGGACGAGAACCCGCCGATGGGCCAGCCGGGTGGCGCCGACCGCGAAGGCGATCGAGGTGAGCAGGACGAGGCCTTCTGGGACCATCGCGCCCACGCCGGCCACCGTGCCGCGGACGGCCTCGTCGAGGGCCAGCCCGGACCGGACGACCTGGCTGATCACGAGCAACACACCCGCGGGGACCATCACCCAGGTGACCAGCTGCAGCAGCCGGTTGTTGCCCCGTACGAGCTCAGAACGAACCAGGCTGTACCGCCGGCCTTCGCGCTGGATCCGCTGGGCGGTCGCCTCGTCTCCGACCCGGGTGGCCTTCATCGTGCCAGCCCCGGCCACCACCAGGCTTCCGGACCACACCTCGTCGCCCGCGACCTTGGCGACGGCGAGAGACTCGCCGGAGAGGAGCGACTCGTCAACCTCGAGACCGGCTGCCTCAACCAATACTCCGTCAGCGACCACCTGGTCTCCGGTGCGGACCTCGAGCACGTCGTCGACGACGACAGCGTCGATGGGCACGTCCTGCACAACCGCGTCCCGACGGGCGTGCGCGACCGGGGCGGTGAGCACGGCGAGGCGGTCGAGGAGGCACTTCGCCCGCACCTCCTGGACGAGGCCGATGGCCGTGTTGACGGCGAGGACGACCCCGAAGAGCGCGTCCTGGATCGGTCCGACGATCAGTACCACGACGAAAAGCCCCCCGAGGATGGCGTTGAACCGGGTGAAGACGTTCGCCCGCACGATCTGCGACAACGTGCGGCCCTCGGCTCTGCTCGTGGTGTTGCACTTTCCCGCGGCGATGCGAGCCGTGACTTCGGCGGGCGTCAAGCCAGTGCGCGACCACGCCGTCGCTGTGGTTGCGGCGACCGGCCGCGACCTGCCGGCTGGTTCGCGCACGCACACGCGTCAATGGTCTCTTGTGCCTGGATCTGCTTCCAGGGCCGGTGGTCCCAACCGCGCGCTGGACCCGCCCCGACCGGTTCATCCTCCATCCTGTGGGGACGTTCGGCCCTGCCGCCCCGGATCGGGCTGGCCCACTTTGGATTCGTCGTCGGCGCCGCCGCTCCGGCGAGGAGGTGCTACATGTCGGTCATCACGCCCAGTACCGCATCTGTTCAGAAGAACGGCAACGTACCGACCGGCGGGGGACATCCCAAGCGCTGGCTCCTTGGCATGCTGGCCGCCGTTGCCGCCGCGGGGCTGGCGGTCGGCCTTCTGGTCGCGACGAGCGGCACCGGGCCGACGAAGACGACCACCCCCACGACGGCACCGAGCACGACGGCCCCCCCAGGGAGCAGCACGACGGCTCCCCCGGCGACCACCGTGCCCCCCGCCGTACCGAGCGAGCTGGCGACCGCCGTCTACCCGACGCCAGGCTCGGGCACCCGCTTCGTCCACCCGGTTGCCGCGGCCCGGGCGTTCGCCGTCGACTTCGTCGGCTTCGTTGACCCCGTAATCGGGCGGTTCGTTGCCACCGGTGCCGAGTCAGGGACGGTCGCCGTGCGCGCGAGCCCCAGCGGAGCGGTCACGTCGGTGCAACTGCACCGCATCACAGGGAGCTGGTGGGTGCTCGGGTCCTCGACGCCCGACATCCGCCTCGACGTCCCCGCGGCGTCGGCGACCATCGCCTCCCCGGTGCGTCTGCAAGGCACGAGCACGGCCTTCGAGGCCCAGGTGAACGCGGAGGTCCGCCAGGACGGGGCGCGGATGCCCATCGGCACGGGTCGCGTGATGGGCGGGTCGACGGGTGCGATGGCCCCGTTCGACGGCTCGGTCGCCTTCAATCCCCCGACCGCGGCGCGAGGTGCGCTCGTCCTCTTCACCGTCTCCATGCAGACCGGAAACGTGTACGAGGCGACGGTCGTCCGGGTGGCATTCGCTCCATCGCTCTCGCTCGTCCCGACGTCGGCCTGTCCCGACTACGCCATGGCCCGCCCGACGGCACCCACCGGAGAGATGGTGGTGACCGTCTTCTACTCGTGCAGCGTGGACGCCTCACCCGTCCCGACCTACCGCCTCTTTCCGGCCACCACCGCCGTGCTGCGGACCGCCCTCGATGAACTGCTCGCCGGCCCGAGCGCGGCCGAACGGGCGGCCGGCCTCACCAGCTGGTTCTCCTCGACATGGGCACCGTCGACGGCGGGCTACCTGCGAAGCGTGACCGTGAGCTCGGGCAACGCCACCGTCGACTTCGGCGACCTCCCCTCGGTGATCCCCAATGCGAGCACGAGCACCGGGTCCCACCTGCTGTTGTCCCAGCTCGACGCCACGGTGTTCCAGTTCCCGAGCATCACCTCGGTGATCTATCGAATCGACGGAAGCTGCCAGGCCTTCGGCGAGTGGCTCCAGCTCGACGGGTGCGTCCTCCGCACCCGGAGCGCGTCAACGTAGTCGGAGCTACGGATCCAAGGATCCTCCGTGGCCTACGCGAGTCTCATCGGCGATCCCCATCGGTGAACGACCGTGACAGCTCCCGAGACGATCGACGGCAGAGTCTCTCTCCAGCCTCCACGATCGAGTGTCGGGCGGGATGGGGCGGCGGTTAGCGACGTCCGGGCGGACCGGCTGACAAGCGCCCCTGGAGGGCCTGATCGCACCCGGGTGATCGTCATCCTGGCTGCAGTCGGCGCCCTCGCCAGCGCCGATGCTGCCACCGTCGGGGTATCGGCCTAGGGCCGGGCTAGGCCGGGGCTAGGCCCGTCAGTCAGCCCAGGATGCTCTTGGCGATCACCACGCGCTGGATCTGGTTGGTCCCCTCGTAGATCTGGGTGATCTTCGCGTCGCGCATGAACCTCTCGACAGGGAAGTCCTTGGTGTAGCCGTAGCCGCCGAGGAGCTGCACCGCGTCGGTGGTCACGGCCATCGCGGTGTCCGAGGCGAAGCACTTGGCCATCGCGCCGACCATGCCCAGCTCACCCTGCGGGTCGTCGTCGGCGAGCGAGCACGCGCGGTACACGAGGGTGCGCGCCGCCTCGGTGCGCATCGCCATGTCGGCGACCATGAAACGCAGCGCTTGGAGGTCCGCGATCGGCGAGCCGAACGCGTGCCGTTCCTTCATGTACGAAGCTGCGTAGTCGATGGCGCCCTGGGCGATGCCTACCGCCTGCGCGCCAATCGTGGGCCGGCTCCGGTCGAGCGTGTGCATGGCGATGCGGAACCCCGCTCCCTCCTCACCGACCAGGTTCTCCGCCGGGACGCGGACTTCGTCGAGGACGACCTCCCCGGTCGGGCTCCCGCGCAGCCCGAGCTTGTCCTCGTACTTCGCCACCTTCACCCCCCAGTCCGCCTCCACCACGAAGCACGAGATGCCGTGGTGCCCCGCGGAGGGGTCCGTCTTGGCGAAGACGGTGTAGGTGTCCGAGACGCCCGCGTTGGTGATCCAGTACTTGGTGCCCGTGATCACGTAGCTGTCGCCGTCACGGACCGCACGGGCCGACATCGCTGCTACGTCACTGCCGGCGTCCGCCTCGGAGAGGCAGTAGCTCGCCTGCGCTTCGCCGGACGCGACACGCGGCAAGTACCTGCGCTTGAGCTCCTCGGAGCCCCAGTTGATCACGGGGAGCATGCCGAGCTTCGAGATGAGCATCGTCACCGACGTGGAGGCGCACACCCTGGCGAGCTCCTCGGCCATGATCGCCTGGGTGACCGTGTCGGCGCCGGCACCCCCGTACTCGGCGGGCATCCCGAGGGAGGGCAGCTCGAGCTCGCGGCACGCCTCGAACGACTTGCGCGGGTACGTGCCCGTGCGGTCGGCCTCTGCGGCGTTGGGCGCGATCCGCTCCTCGCAGAATCGCCGCATCGTGTCTCGAAACTCGAGTTGGACGTCGGTCAGGACGAAGCTCATGCTCCGATCCTACGAACGGTCGGCACGCCTCGAACGAGCAGCCCTCCCCGAAGGGTCGAATGCCTTCGGCCGTGCACCCCGCTACGGCCGTGCACCCCGCTACGGCCGTGCACCCCGCTACGGCCGTGCACCACCCTTCGGCCGTGCACCACCCTTCGGCCGTGCACCACCCTTCGGCCGTGCACCACCCTTCGGCCGTGCACCACCCTTCGGCCGTGCGCCACCCTTCGGCCGTGCACCACCGCTCACCCGTTCACGGGTGCCGGCGACCGGGGGATCCGGGCGGCGATCTCCTGGGGAGGGAGCCGCAAAACGTCCTCTTGGACCTGGTCGACCAGGGCGCGCTGCACGTGGTAGTCGTGCGCAGCGGAGGAGAACGCCAGCCGGCGGGCGTCGAGCAGCTCCTGCGGCAGGCCGTCGTCGCGCAACCCCCACACAGCGAGCGCCGCCTCGACGTCGTGCACGGTCGGCGCCCGCCCTTGGAGCGAGGCGCGCCGCGACGCGAGGAGCGCGACGCCGACGATCACGTCCTCGGCGTCCTCCCCTGGCTGCAGCCGAAGGCGGTCGGCGAAACGCCGCGCGAGCCGGACCGCGTACCCCTGGTCGGGACCGGGCGCGCCGCGGCCCCTCCCTCCGGGGTGGACCGGGAACCGGAGCTCTGCCGGCCGGCTCTGCACCCACGGCCTCGGTTCCTCCAGGCGGAGGGCGGGCCGGACCTGGTCGGCCTCGGAGATCGGCACGAAGCTCGGCTGGGTCATGGTGACCCGACGTTACCCGCCGCGCAGACGCCGATCCCACCCCGCTCGGCCCGCCGGTGCCGTCACCCCACCAGGTGGAGCCAGTTCTTGTGGCGGTCCAGCTCGCCGTGGACGGCCGAGAAGTAGGCCCGCTGGAGCTCCGAGGTGATCGGCCCCCGCGACCCCGAGCCGACGACGCGGTCGTCCACCGCGCGGATCGGCGTGAGCTCCGCTGCGGTGCCGGTGAGGAACGCCTCGTCCGCCAGGTAGAGGTCGGTGCGGATGAGCGGCTCGTGGCGGACCTCGATGCCCATGTCGCCCGCGAGCACCTCGACGGTGTCCTGGGTGATGCCGTCGAGCGCGCCGGCGTCGGAGGTCGGAGGCGTGAGCAGCACGCCGTCGCGCACGATGAAGATGTTCTCGCCCGTGCACTCGCTGACGCGGCCGTCCGAGGTGAGCAGCACCGCCTCGTCGTAGCCCGCCTTGAGCGCCTCGATCTTGGCGAGCGACGAGTTCACGTACATGCCGACACTCTTCGCGGCGGTTGGCGCCGCGTTGGGGTCGTGCCGCCGCCACGAGCTGATCTTCACCGAGACGCCGCGCTCGAGCGCGTCTGCGCCCAGGTAGGTCCCCCACGGCCACGTCGCGATCGAGACCTGCACGGGAGCGGGCAGCGGATTGAGGCCCATCTCGCCGTACCCGAGGTACACGAGCGGGCGGATGTAGCAGCCGTCGTGCACGTCGTTGGTGCGCACGAGCTCGGTTGCCGCGGCCACGAGCTGGTCCGCGCTGTACGGGACGTCGATCATCAAGATGTGCGCCGACGCGATCAGCCGTCGCATGTGGTCGGCGAGGCGGAAGACCGCCACCCCCTGCGAGGTCGGGTAGGCCCGTATGCCCTCGAACACGCCCGACCCGTAGTGGAGCGTGTGGGAGAGCACGTGGACCTTGGCGTCCGCCCAGTCGACGAGCTCGCCGTCCATCCAGATCTTGTGCGTCGGGGTGATCGGCATCGTTACAGCCTTTCTGCAATCGCGTCGCCGATGGCGGCGGTGTTCATGGCGGCGGTGTCTATTGCGGTGGTCGTCGACGGCGTGCGGGAGGTGGCCGGTCGGCCCGGCTCCCCGGTCATCGCGGCGTCTTCCACGAAGCTCTGCACGGCCTTTTCGATGCGCGCGGCCGCCTCGGCCTCGCCGAGGTGCTCGAGCATGAGCGCCGCGGACGAGATCGCGGCGAGGGGGTTGGCCCGGCCGGTGCCGGCGATGTCGTGCGCGGCGCCGTGGACCGGCTCGAACATCGACACATGCCCGGGGTGCAGGTTGGCGGAGGCCGCGTAGCCGATCCCCCCGCACACCGCGCCGGCGAGGTCGGTGAGGATGTCGCCGAAGAGGTTGTCGGTGACGATCACGTCGTAGCGCTCCGGGTGCTCGACCATGTGGATGCACGCGGCGTCTACGTGCTGGTAGTCCGTCGCGACCTCCGGATGCTCGCTGGCGACGGCGTCGAAGGTCCGCTTCCACAGGTCGCCGGCGAAGGTGAGCACGTTGGTCTTGTGGACGAGCGCCACCCGGCGCTCAGCCTGGCGCTCGACCCGGCGCTCAGCCTGGCGCTCGACCCGGCGCTCAGCCCGGCGCTCGACCCGGCGCTCAGCCCGGCGCTCGACCCGGCGCTCGGCGAGCTCGAAGGCGAACCGCACGACACGCTCGACTCCCATCCGCGTGTTCACCGAGCCTTGCGTCGCCACCTCGTGCGCAGTCCCTTTGCGGAGGAAGCCTCCTTCGCCGGCATAGGCGCCTTCGGTGTTCTCGCGCACGACCACGAAGTCGACTGGCTCGTCCCCCGCTGCGGCCGCGGCCACCGATCCGGGCACGGCCTGGAAGGGACGGAGGTTGACGTAGAGGTCGAGCGCGAAACGGAGCCTGAGCAGCAGCCCTCGCTCGAGCACCCCCGAAGGAACCGACGCGTCGCCCACTGCGGGGCCGACCGCCCCGAGGAGGATCGCGTCGTGGCCGCGCAGCTCCTCGAGCACCGCGTCGGGCAGCACCTCTCCGGTCCGCCGGTAGCGTCCGGCACCGAGGTCGTACTCCGTCGTCTCGAGCGCCACGCCGGCCGCGGCCACGACCTTCAGCGCCTCGGCCAGGACCTCTGGCCCGATGCCGTCTCCCCCGATGACCGCCACCCGGTGCAGAGGGCGCGAGGGCTGCAGGGGCCGCAGGGGCCGCGAGGGATGCACGGAGTGCGACGCACTGGCGCCGGTCGCGGGATCGGTCTCTTGCATTCGGGCTCCCATGAGGTTCATCTTGGTCGCCCGGCAGGTGGACGAGAGCGCACCGCCCGCCCGGCAGGTGGACGGTCGGTGCTGCGCACGGGAAGGGCGCGCCCAGGCGCTCCTCAACGACCTAGTCGACGGCTACCCCCACGAGGCGCGTACGGGTCATCGCCGTGCAGTCTCCCGTAGGCACCGAGCCGGCGTCAACCGAGCCGGCGCCAACCGAGCCGGCATCAACCAAGCCCTCGTCAACCGAGCCGGCGCCAACCGAGCCGGCATCAACCAAGCCCTCGCACGGCTCTCACCCGCCCCTCTCCCGGCTCTCGCCAGCTCTCGCCCCTTCTTGGGGTGTCACAGGTCGGCGCCCATCTGGTCGACGGTCTCGTTCGACACCGCGAGGTCACCGCCGAGAACGGTGAGGTGGGTCACGACCGCGCCGCCGAGCCCGCTCGTCCCCGCGACGTGCAACAACTCGCTCAGCGCCGCACCGACCGTGGTCGGGTTCTCGGTGAGGAGCAGCGGTTCGGGTGAGGCCGATGTCGGGCCGTCTGCGGCAACTGCCGCGCCGGCGAGGCCGTCGCTGAAGTACGCGCCCTGGGCGATCGTGAGGTCGCCCGTGCCACGCCACCCCACCCCTGTCGGCGCGGCCGAGGTCTCGAGCTCGGCGAGCTCCACCGAGGTCTGCGAGGCGCTGCGCCCGGCGACGCGCAGCACCGAGATGCCCATGTTCTCGAGCGACGTGACGACGGCGTCCGAGACGGCGAGCGGCCCGCCGACGACGAGCACCTGGTCCACGTGCAGCGAGGAGAGCTCCGCGGCCGCCACCGAGGAGAGGGACGAGGGAGGGGTGAGGAGCACCGGGAGGCGCTGCGCGTAGGCGAGGGAGCTCGCCGACTCGGCGTCCTGGAAACCGGTCCCGGTGGCGAGCAGCGCCGTCGAGAGCGCGCCCCCCGACGACGGCGCATCGGACGCACTGCCGGCGGTGTCGTTGAACCTGCCGTCGCCCCCTGTGGCGTTCGTGCCTTGGTACGCCCCTGAGAGGTCGAGGCTGCCGATGCCGCCGGACGCGGCGACCCCGCAGAGCGCGGCCGCCGTCGCGTAGGCGGTGGCCCCGGCGATCCGGGTGACCGTGATGTCGCTGCCCGTCTCCCCCGTCCCGCCGCAGGTGGTCGCCGGCGTCGACTCGAGCGCGGAGACGACCGCGGCACTCACCGCGAGTGGTCCGCCCACGACGACGACGTGGGTGACACCTTCCTTCGCGAGGGCCGCCCGTGCTGGCGGTGAAAGGGCGGCCGGCGTCGTGAGCAGCGTCCCGGTCCCGAGGCTGCGCGCGAGCGGCGCGCTCGCGAGCGCGTCGGGGTACGCCTTGTCGGTTGCGAGGACGACCGGGCGTGTGGACGCCGCGATCCCCGGGCAGTGGCCGGCCGCCGCGTCGAACTGGTGCTCGAGCTCTGCCGCGGCGGTCGCGTCCGGTGTGCTCCCCGCGATCCGCACGTATGTGCCGAACGGCGGCAGCGACCTGACCATCGGCGCGTCGGCGTTGCCCGTGAGCTGCGGATCGTGGTGGAACTGCGGCCACGCGCCGGGGTCGTCCACGTTGGCGCCGTCGGATGTCGCGATCTCGTAGTGCGAGACCACGCTGTCGTCGGGCTGGTAGCCGGCGACCGTGATGCCGATCGTGCCGTTGGGGTCCTCGGTGACGAGCGGCGCATTCTGGAACCCCGTTGTCACCTGGACTGTCGACGCCAGCACTGTGCCGTCCCTGCCTGTGAGGACGTCGAAGCCGTTGATGGTGCCCACGACGACCTCCTGGTCCCCTGTGCCGAGCTCGGCGGTGACCGGCGACCCGTAGATGTCGTGCGCGAGGTGGGTCTGCCACTGCATCACCCCGGTCGCTCCGTCGAGCACGTAGACGCCGCCCGAGCGTGTGGTGGCCACCACCTGGAGGTGGCCGTTGCCGAGCACGTCCGCGAGGGCCGGGCTCTCGTAGCCGGTTGTGCCCATGAGCGTGGTCGCCCACGCCTGCCGGCAGTCGGTGTCGACGGCGAGCACCTGGTCGTGCTGCGGCGCTGTCGGGAATGTCGGGCCCGTGCCCGCGACGATCCCGATCGCTGTGCCGGCGAGGAACTTGCCGACCGCCGGCGAGGAATTGATCGACTCGTCGGTTGTGTCCTCGCAGAGCAGGTTCCCAGAGGCGCTCAGGATGCGTATGTGCCCGCCTTGCGTGTACTGCCTGCCGTACGCCGACCCCGCGGTCTGCGCTCCGCCTTCGATGATCTGGTTGGCGCCGTCGGCCTTCACCTCAGCGATCGCGGGCGTCGCGAAGTTCGAGTCTGCCTGGAACCACGGGAACCCCGGCAACACCGCCCGGGTCGTGGCGTTCATGGCGTAGGTCTCCTGGCCGAGCGTGCCCGCCACGGCGCCCGTGACGCCGCCGAGTGTCCCGATCGTGATCCCGGCGAACACGCCGTCGGCGGCGCACCTCGTGTCGGTCGACGGGTTCGGCCCGCGCACGAGGGCCTCGGCTCCGCTCGGCAGCAGCCACTCGTAGCCGCCCGCGCAGGGGACGGCGGCGTTCCCGGTGCCGACCAGCACGGTGTCGTGCGCTGTCCCGGGCGCTCGGAACACCGAAGGGGTCGATGTGACCGGCACGCCGACGTCCTTCGGCCAGCCGGGCACGGCGTCGCCGGAGGCGAGGTTCAAGGCGTACACCCGTCCCGACCGGTCGCCGAAGACGACCGCCGGCCCGCCTGTCAGTGTCGCGAGGGACGGGGACGACAGCGCGACGCCCTGCGAACCGTCTGGAAGCGTGACGCTCCAGATCTTGCGCAGCACGGGTGCGCCGCCGCCGGCCGCGCCGAGGACTTGTGCGCCGCCCGCCGCGCCGAGGACTTGTGCGCCGGGGGCGACGCCGAGGAGTTGTGCGCCGCCGGCCGCCGCCGCCGCCGGCACCCCGGCGAGCAGGACAACGAGCGACGCGGCGAGCAGGACAACGAGCGACGCGGCGAGCGACGCGGCGAGCGACGCGGCGAGGGCCGGTGCCGCCGCGCCGATGTTGGAGCCCCGAGCCCCGGTCCACCCTCTGGCGCGCCGCGTCGAACGTCGCCTTCCCATGGGCTCCCTCCCGTCCGTGCGTCGAGGCCAGTCTCGCGCACGAACCCCGTCGGATCAGCCGGTAGCCTCTGTCAGATGACCGATGCTCCCGGAGCTCCCGGCGCTCCTGGCACGGAGCCGGCGCGCCTCACGCCGGAGACCTACGCCCGGCTGCAAGCCGAGCTCGAGGACCTCACGACGCGGGGTCGGGTGGAGATCGCCCAGGCGATCGAGGCCGCCCGCGCGCTGGGTGACCTCTCGGAGAACGGCGACTACCACGCGGCCAAGGACAGCCAGGGCAAGATGGAGTCTCGAATCCGCCAGCTCCAGGGCCTCTTGAAGCACGCGCAGATCGTCGACCCAGGCGCCGCCGCGGGCAGCACCGTCACGCACGGCTCCGTCGTCACGCTGCGCTACGAGGGGGACGAGGACACCCAGGACTTCTTCGTCGGCTCCATCGAGGAGCGTCGCGGCGACATGCCCGTCATCTCCCCGAGCGCCCCGCTCGGCCAGGCGCTCATCGGGAGGGCCGCCGGCGAGACCGTGGCCTACGACGCCCCGAGCGGCAAGCTCACCGTCGAGATCGTGAAGGTCGGCGCTTGACCCAGCCGCCCGCCCACGAGCCGCCCGCCGCCCAGTCGCCCGCCGCCGAGCCGTCCGCCGCCGAGCCGTCCGCCGCATCTTCGCCCGGCAGCCCCCCCCGGACGCTCTTCGACAAGGTCTGGGACGCGCACGTCGTCCGCTCGGGCGGAGACGAGCCCGACCTCTTGTACATCGACCTGCACCTCGTCCACGAGGTGACCTCGCCGCAGGCCTTCGACGGGCTCCGCCTCGCCGGGCGCCGCGTCCGGCGGCCCGACCTCACGGTCGCCACCGCCGACCACAACGTCCCCACCACCGGGGAAACGGTGAGCGACCCCGTGTCTGCCCGCCAGCTCGAGGCGCTCGACGCCAACTGCGCGGAGTTCGGGATCCGCTGCTTCCCGATGGGCCACCACGACCAGGGGATCGTCCACGTCATCGGACCCGAGCTCGGCCTCACCCAGCCCGGGACGACCGTCGTCTGCGGCGACAGCCACACCTCGACCCACGGCGCCTTCGGCGCGCTCGCCTTCGGGATCGGGACGAGCGAGGTCGCCCACGTGCTGGCCACCCAGACGCTTCCCCAGGTCCGCCCCTCGGCGATGGCGGTCACGATCGAGGGCCGCGCCCCGGCCGGCACGACTGCCAAGGACCTCGCACTGGCGGTGATCGGGCGGATAGGGACCGGCGGCGGGTTCGGCTGCGTCATCGAGTACCGGGGCGACGCGGTGCGGGCGCTCTCGATGGAGGGGCGGATGACGCTGTGCAACATGACCATCGAAGGAGGTGCCCGTGCCGGGATGGTCGCCCCTGACGACACCACGTTCGCCTACCTCCAAAGCCGCCCCCATGCGCCGAAGGGCAGGGACTGGGAGAGTGCGCTCGAGTGGTGGCGCACGCTCCCGAGCGACCCCGGCGCGCCGTTCGCCAAGGAGGTCCACCTCGACGCGGCGGCGATCGCGCCGCACGTCACCTGGGGCACCAACCCTGCCCAGGTCGTCCCGATCGGCGGCGCCGTTCCCGACCCCGACGAGTTCGCCGACCCCTCCCAGCGCGAGGCTGCTGTTCGGGCGCTCGCCTACATGGGGCTCGCCCCGGGCACCTTGGTCCGTGAGATCCCGGTCGACGCGGTCTTCCTCGGCTCCTGCACCAACTCGCGCATCGAGGACCTCCGGGCCGCCGCCGCGGTCCTCGAGGGCCGCCGCGTGCACAGCGGCGTGCGGGCGCTTGCGGTCCCCGGCTCCCACCGGGTGAAGGCGCAGGCCGAGGCGGAAGGGCTCGACAAGGTGTTGGTTGCGGCGGGCTTCGAATGGCGCGAGCCGGGGTGCTCGATGTGCCTGGGCATGAACCCCGACAAGCTCTCCCCGGGCGAACGCTGCGCGTCCACCTCCAACCGCAACTTCGAAGGGCGCCAGGGCCGCGGCGCGAGGACGCACCTCGTCTCGCCTGCCGTGGCGGCGGCGACCGCGGTGGCCGGGCACTTCGCGGCCCCTGCCGACCTGCCCGACCTCCCGGACCTGCCCGACCTCCCGGACCTGCCGGACCTGCCGGACCTGCCCGACCTCCCGGACCTGCACCACCGCCCGCACCGGGGAGCGCCGTGAAGCCCGTCGCAGTCGTGAGCGGACGTGCGGTCCCCCTCGACCGCTCGGACGTGGACACCGACCAGATCATCCCCTCGGACTGGCTGAAGCGGGTCGAGCGGACCGGGTTCGGCAAGGGGCTGTTCGCCGAGTGGCGGGACGACCGCGCCTTCGTCCTCAACGACCCCTCGCACGCCGGCGCCACGGTGCTCGTCTCCGGCTCCAACTTCGGCACCGGCTCCTCACGCGAGCACGCGGTGTGGGCGCTCATGGACTACGGCTTCGAGGCGGTGGTCGCCTCGAGCTTCGGCGACATCTTCAGGAGCAACTGCACCAAGCAGGGGCTGGTGCCCGTCCAGGTCACCCCCGAGGTCGACCGCGCGATCCTCGACGCCGTCGCTGCGGACCCGACGCTGCTCGTCACGGTGGACGTGGCGGCCGGCACCGTCGAGTGCGGCGACATCCATGCGACGTTCCCGCTCGACGAGTTCACTCGCCAGCGCCTCCTGAACGGCTGGGACGACATCGGCCTCACCCTCCGCCACGCCGGCGACATCGGCGCATTCGAAGCGGCACGCCCCTCGTGGCTGCCGTCGCTGGCCTCTCCCTGAGGCTGAGGCGCTCCTCCGCTCCTCTGCTCCTGCTCCTCTCCTGCTCCTCTCCTGCTCCTCTGCCCTCCTCCTCTGCCCTCCTCCTCTGCCCTCCTCGAGCCGCTCCTCGTCTCCTGCGCTCCGCATCGATGCGCTGCGTGCTACATGGTCTGCGACTGCGGCACTGAGTCGGCGCGGCAGCCCTCGAGTCCCATTGCGCGAGTCGGCGCACGAGTCGGCGCGCGGTTCGCCGCGCTGACGACCGCGGCGAGCGACGCGTCGAGGATCGACGAGTCCATGCCGACGCCCCACCACGTCTCGCCGCCGGGGCCTTCTGCTTCGACGTAGGCGACCGCGGACGCACCGCTCCCCGAGGTGAGCGCGTGCTCGCTGTAGTCGCGGACCTCGAAGGCAACCCCGATCTCTCGGCGCAGCGCGGCAACCAGCGCGTCGATCGGCCCGTTGCCGGTGCCGCGCACGGTGCGGTGGGCGCCGTCGACGAGCAGCTGCGCGACGACGGTGGTGCGACCGCCCCCAGTGCTCACCTCGCTGCCGATCAGCCGGATGCCGGCGTCGTCTGGCAGGTACGTGCCGCAGAAGACCTCCCACAGCTCGGCGGGACGGACCTCGGTGCCGGTGGACTCAGCCACGGCCTGCACCTGGCGCGAAAACTCGACCTGCAGGCTCCTCGGGAGGTCGAGCCCGTGTTCGGTGTCCATGAGGTACGCGACGCCTCCCTTCCCCGACTGGCTGTTGACCCGGATGATCGCTTCGTACGTGCGCCCGGTGTGCTTCGGGTCGATCGGCAGGTAGGGGACCTCCCAGCGGTCGTAGTCGTCGCCGATCGCCGCCATGCCCTTCTTGATCGCGTCCTGGTGGGAGCCCGAAAAAGCCGTGTAGACGAGGTCGCCCGCGTACGGGTGGCGGGGGTGGACCGGCATCCGGGTCGCGTGCTCGGCGATGCGGCGCACCTTCTCGATGTCGCTGAAATCGAGCCCGGGATCCACTCCCTCAGAGAAGAGGTTCATCGCGAGCGTGACGATGTCGACGTTGCCGGTCCGCTCCCCGTTGCCGAAGAGCGTCCCCTCGACGCGCTCGGCGCCCGCGAGGACCGCGAGCTCGGCGGCAGCCACGGCGGTACCCCGGTCGTTGTGGGGGTGCACGCTCAGGACGAGGCAGTCCCGGTGCCGCACCTCCCGCCCGAACCATTCGACGACGTCCGCGTAGACGTGCGGGCCGTACATCTCGACCGTCGCCGGGAGGTTCACGATCATGGGCCTTTCGAAAGACGGCTCGATCACGTCCATGACGCGTTCGACGATCTCGACGGCGAACTCGGGCTCAGTCCCGGTGAAGCTCTCCGGGGAGTACTCGTAGCGGACCTCGGTGCCTGGGATCGTGGCCTCGAGCTTCTTGCACAGGCGCGCCGCCTGCAGCGCGATGTCCACGATGCCCTCCCGGTCCTGTCCGAAGACGACGCGGCGCTGCAACGCGGACGTGGAGTTGTAGAAGTGCACGACGGCACGCCTCGCGCCTTCGAGCGACGCAAACGTCCGCTCGATCAGCTCCTCTCTGCACTGCACCAGCACCTGGATCTCGACGTCGTCAGGGACCAGCCCCTCGTCGATCAACTTTCGCTGGAACTCGAAGTCGGTCTGGGAAGCCGAGGGGAACCCGACCTCGATCTCCTTGAAGCCCACCTCGACGAGGGCCCCGAACAGCTCGAGCTTCCGTGCCGGGTCCATCGGGTCGACGAGCGCCTGGTTGCCGTCGCGCAGGTCGACGCTGACCCACCTCGGCGCCGACGTCGTCGTACGGTCAGGCCACGTCCGGTCCGAAAGGACGAGCGGCACTGCGGACCGGTAGTGGTGGTACGGCATCTTCGCTTCTTGCGTCTTCATGTCCGCTCTCTTCTCTGCATGTTCTCTTCTCTGCATGTCCGCACTCCCCATGTCCGCTCCTGTTCAGCTCCTGTTCGCTCCCCTTCGCTGCCCTTGACTCCCCTTGACTCCCCTTGACTCCCCTTAACGAAAAGACCTCCTGGCCCGAGGGGTGCAGGAGGTGCGAGCGAGCGCGATGTGACGCCCGCCCCTAGGTCAGCAGCAGCTCCGCGAGGAATTGCACGGCGCAATGGTCCCAGGAGCGCCGGCTCCTGTCAACTCCGGTTCCTGTCAGGATGACTTCCCGATCGTGCCGGCGAAAGCCCCGGTCGTGCCGGCGGGAGCCCCGGTCGTGCCGGCGGGAGCCTCGGTCGTGCCGGCGGGAGCCCCGGTCGTGCCGGCGAAAGCCCCGGTCGTGCCGGCGGGAGCCTCGGTCGTGCCGGCGGGAGCCTCTATTGTCCCTGCAGTGAAGAAGCTCGCCGTGCTCCTCCTCGTCGCCTTGGTCGCCACCGCGCTCTACCGGCGCTGGTTTGCTTCGCCGCCCGATCGACGCCAGCACCAGCACGGCACGCCTGACCACTGGCCCCCGGTCGTCCACAAGCCCGTCCCGGACGCCGCCCCGGCGACCTGAGCGCTGCGCCGCCCCCGCTGCCCGGCCCCGCCGTCCCGGCCCCGCCGTCCCGGCACCCCCGACCCGGCACGCCGACCCGGCAACCCAATCCGACCGGGCACGCCGACCGGGCACGCCGACCGGCCACGCCGACCGGCCACGCCCGGCCTCGGGCGTCAAGGACGCCAACGAACGGCCGAGCGCTGCCGGCGGCGTCTCGGTCGTCGTGGCGCCGGGCACGCACGTCTCCCTCCAGCGCTCCGGGTGACCGGGGCCGGGAGGCTCCCCGCGCAAGGCGTGATACACCCTCATGGCATCGTGTGCTCATGGGAGACCACGACCCCGGAGCGGTTGCGCCGACCCGCCTCCTCGAGGCGATCGGGGTGCTTCGCCGTGAGCTCGCAGAGTTCGATC
>JAJYWG010000168.1 GCA_021791615.1 Actinomycetes bacterium | reverse complement strand
AACGGAGGAGGGGTTAGGCCGAAGCTCCTACGGCCGTCCGCTCGGCCGTGAGCACGAATCGATCCTGGTCTGAGCACGATTGGCGTTCGTCTCACGGTGTGAGGCGTAGGCACTAAATAGGTTGACGTCGGAGCCGGGATCGGCGATGATGCGTGGGTGAGCACAAGAGGCGGCGCCGTCCATGTCGCGACGACGCGTCGGCACTACAAGGACCGGGTGTACGAGACCCACCTGCTGCGCCGCAGCTACCGCGAGGGCGGCACGGTCAAGACCGAGACGGTCGGCAACCTCAGCCACCTGCCGCCCGAGGTCATCGAGGTCATCCGACGCATGCTGGCGGGCGAGCGGTTCCTGCCCGCGTCGGGCTTTGAGATCCGCCGCAGCGTGCCCCACGGCCACGTGGCGGCAGCGCTGGGCGTGCTGCGCGCGATCGGCCTCGAGCGCCTGATCGACCCGCGCCACTCCCACGAGCGCGACCTCGTCGTCGGGATGCTGGTCGCCCGCCTGATCGCACCGGCGTCCAAGCTCGCCACCGCCCGGCAGCTCGCCCAGACGACCCTGGGCGCGACGCTCGGCATCACGGGGGCGAGCGAGGACGAGCTGTACGGGGCGCTCGACTGGCTCCTCGCGCGCCAGCCCCGGATCGAGGCCCGCCTCGCGGCCCGCCACCTCACACCCGGCGGCCTCGTCTACTACGACCTCTCGTCGAGCTATTTCGAGGGCACCCACTGCCCGCTCGCCCATCTGGGCTACTCCCGGGACGGCAAGAAGGGCACCCTCCAGATCGAGTACGGCCTCCTCACCGACGCTGACGGCCGGCCGGTCGCGGTCGCGGTCGTGCCCGGCAACACCGGCGATCCGGCGACCGTGCCGGCCACGGTGGAGACCCTGCGGACCCGCTTCGGCCTCGAGCGGCTCGTCCTCGTCGGCGACCGGGGGATGCTCACCTCGGCCCGGATCGAGGGGCTGCGTGAGCAGGGCCTCGACTGGATCAGCGCCCTGCGGGGTCCCGCCATCCGGACCCTCGCAGAGGACGGGGCCCTCCAGCTCGGCTTGTTCGACGAGCGCAACCTCGCCGAGATCAGCCATCCCGACTTCCCGGGCGAGCGCCTCGTCGTGTGCCGCAATCCGGCCCTCGCCCTCGAGCGGGCCCGCAAGCGCGACGAGCTCCTGGCCGCGACTGAGGCGGCCCTCGCCAAGGTCGTCGCCCGGGTCGAGGCGGGCACCCTGCGGGGTGCGGCCCGCATCGGCCTGGCTCTCGGGCGGGTCGTCGACCGCTTCAAGATGGCCAAGCACTTCGAGCTCGAGATCGCTGACGACCAGCTCGCGATCAGCCGGCGGAGCGAGGCGATCGCCGCCGAGGCGGCCCTCGACGGCATCTACGTCCTGCGCACGAGCGTGCCGGCCGAGCGCCTCGACGCGCCCGACGTCGTCCGCAGCTACAAGCGCCTCAGCCGGGTCGAACGGGCGTTCCGCGGCTTCAAGGCGGCGGACCTCGCGATCCGCCCGATCCGCCACTGGACGGAGGACCGGGTCCGCGCGCACGTCTTCCTGTGCATGCTCGCCTACTACGTCGGGTGGCACCTCGAGCGTGCCTGGGCACCCCTCCTGTTCCGCGACGAGGAGCCGGCCGACCTGCCCGACCCGGTGGCCCCGGCCCGCCGCTCGGAGGCTGCCCTCCTCAAGGTGCGGACCCACACCCTGGCCGACGGGACGCCGGCCCATTCCGTGCGGACCCTGCTCGCCGAGCTCGCCACCCTGACCCGCAACCGGGTCGTGCTGCCCGGTGCCCCCGACGAGGCCGCCTTCGAGATCGCCGCCACGCCGACCCCGCTCCAGGCCCGCGCCTTCGAACTCCTCGGGCTCTCACCCGCAGGCACGTAGGCAGAACGCGTCAGCGCAGGCCGTGCTCAGTCGTGCTCGCGGTCCGCTGGAGCTTCGGGCTAGCGGCCCGGCCGCAGGTCGACGCTGAAGTCGAGGTGCGCGCGGAGCATCGCCAGGGCATCGCTCCAGAGCGCGATAGCCTCCGCCCAGGCGTCGATCCCACCCGGGATCTCGAGGAGAAAGGGACCGTCCTCGAGCTCCATGTGGGTTCCATACCCCGCAGGGCCGATCGCCACGTGGACGTCGGTGACCAGGGATTCGTCCGGGAGCCACGGCCGGCGGAACGCGAACCGCGAGTCGGGCTCCGCACGCGTCACCTCCCACCACACGCGCCGATCCGGCCAGGCCAGCACCGACCGCGATCCGACCGCCAGACCGCCCTCGATCTGGACGGGGAACCACCGCGCGAGCTCTTCCGGGTCGGCCCAGGCACGGAACACGCGCTGCGGAGGGGCGTTGAGGCGGCGACGCAGGCGCACCCAGCGCCGCAGGTCGGTTCCGGGCGGAAGCCGCGGTTCGTCGTCTCCCATGCGGTCCCCCTGTTCAGCCGGAGTTCGGGCCCGGCGTCACGGCCGGTCGATCCCTTCCTCGTCCAGCAGCCTCGCCCGGAGGGCCAGGCGTTGCTCCTCGAGCCACACGATCAGCACGCGCCGGCGATGCGCGTACCAATCTTCGCCCTCCCAGCCACACGAGCAGCGCATGACGCGGCCTGGCGGGACCCGGAGAAGGTGGCCGGCCAGGAAGGCCACCTCCACGCGCTCAGACGTCAGACGGATCAGCACTGGACGCCAACCTCGGCCCAAGTGTGGTCGCGCCCCACCCCGGGTGCAAGGGCCGAGCCGCCCGGCGGCACTCCGGGGTTCGAGTTCTCACGGCCAGCCCCCCAAGGCGGCCACGCGCGACGTGGGGCAGGCCTGGAGGGTCAGTGGTACCGAAGCTCGGGATGCAGCCGGGCGAGCTGGTCGCGCAGGTCGGGAGCCTCGTCGAGGAGTGCGAGGACTTCGAGGACGAGCTTGTTCACCGCGCTCGTCCCGGTCTGGCGGGCGGCCGCTTCGACGAGCTCGCCGAGCCGTCGCGCGGCGGCGGCATCCTGGTCGCGCAGGAGTCCGGCGCCGAGCTCCTCGGCGACCGCCGCCGCCAGGAGCGCAGCCACGCGCTCGTCCACCTTCGCGCGGCGCAGGCGAGCGGCCAGATTGGGCGGTTCGGGGCGTACGGTGTCCATGGCGCCTACCTCGGGCTGAACGGCCCGGGGCAACGCAGACCCCGGGCGACCATGACGGCGGCGCCCGCAACCAGCGCCAGTGCCGGGCTCGGCTCGATGCGGCCGTGCCGCAGGCCGCGGCGGACGCTGAGGAAGTGGACGATGGCCAGGGCGGCGACGACGCCGCCCAG
>JAJYWG010000298.1 GCA_021791615.1 Actinomycetes bacterium | reverse complement strand
AACCACCGCCATTGGGTCTGGTAGTGCACGCCTTCTTGCTCAGCCCACTCAAAGAGCTTCACCCTCGTGCTCTACGACGCATGCTCGTAGATGTTCAGTGATATCGAAGGTAGCTGTTGGCAACCCCGGTCTGTTCTCGCTCCATTCGGCCCAGGTACGGATCGGGATCTGGGACTTGAGCAGGGTGCCGGGCTTGGTGTGGGCACGGCCGCGGGGGAACAACTTGGCGCGTTCGGTGGCCAGATGACCGTCGGTCGACGCCGCGCTCATTGAGACCAGCAGCTGGGCCTCGTCGTCGCTCAGCGTGATCTCGCCGTCGCGGCGCAACAGGGGCACGACCGTGGCCAGCATGGGGGCGAGGCGCTTGCCCGCAGGGGTGCGCATCAACGTCCAGCACGTGATCAGACAGGCGATCACGTGCGGGCCGAACTTGGCTGCTCTCGGCGAGCGCGGGCGCGCTGGCTTGAGCGTCCCGGCGTCGCGCAGCGCGGCCCGGGCGTCGTCGCGGTGCCACCCGGTGAGCTCGACCAGCTCGTCGAGGATCCTCGACTTGTCGGGCCGACCGGCCCGCTTGTAGGCCGTCGCCAACTTCTTCGTCACTGCCTGGCGTTGATGCATCGAGAGCTCCATCGCTCAGGCCTAAACCACGGGCCGGCCACCTGTCGATCTCGGCGACGAAGCGGAGATTCTCAGACGAGGCAACGTATGGGGTCAGGCGGAGGTTTTCGTTGAGTCAACTCGGCGAGTAGCGGAGCTCCCGCGGCCGAAAGGTAGGCTCGGCATCCACCGGCGGCGTGGCCGAGTGGTTTAGGCAGGGGCCTGCAAAGCCCTTTACCCGGGTTCGATTCCCGGCGCCGCCTCCAAGGAAACCCGTCTGAAGCACCCCCGTGGCATGCTCCTGGGATGCATGGCAACCCAGATTGGGCGACCGGGGAGCTTCTCGGCTTCGACCTCGAGACCACCGGCGTCGATCGATTCTCCGATCGACCGGTCTCCTACGCGCTCGTCACGCTCGTGCACGGCGAGGTGACGGATCGACGATCTGGACTCGTCGACCCGGGGATCGAGGTGCCAGCGGGGGCCACGGCCGTCCATGGGATCACCACCGAGAGGGCGCGGGCTGAGGGTCGGCCCTTGCCCGACGCTCTCGTCTATCTGGCCGACGCATTGGAGGAAGCGGTGGGCCGTGGAGTCCCGGTGGTCGGCATGAAGCTTGATTACGACCTCACGATGCTCGACGTGCAGTGCCGAATGGTCACGGGGCGGGGTCTCATCGAGCGGGGTTTTGCCGGTCCTGTTCTCGACGCGCTGGTCTTGGATCGCCACGTCGACCGTTTCCGGCGCGGCCGTCGAACTCTTGTGGATCTTTGCGCGTACTACGGCGTCACAATCGATCATGCCCACGATGCCGCCGCCGATGCCCAAGCAGCCGCTCGCGTCGTGCTTGAGCTATGCCGCCGTCACCCCGATCTTTGTGAGCAGGATCTCTCGGTCCTCCATCGATCCCAGAGCGGCTGGCACCGGGAGTGGGCCGAGTCCTACGACCAGTGGAGGAGCGAGCGCGGAATGACCCCGTTGGACCCGAGGGAGTTCCAGTGGCCGATCCCCGGTGACGCGGTGGCTCATTCTTCTTGATGCCGCCCCACGCTCTGGGAGCGCGGGGCCTTCACTGCATCGAGCGACGAGCGAGATCCGGCAGCTTGGCAGCTAGGAGCGTGGGCTGTCGTTCGCCTGTACCGATGTGAGGAGATCCCACACCATGCTCAATTGATCGCGCTGAGCAAGGAGCACGGAGGCCGGGTGCTTCTTGTCGATGTGACCGAGAAGCCCGTTGTACACGGAGTACCCCACGAGCTCTTGGAGCCGGCGTGTGAAACTTGAGACAATCCGGGGTGGCACGCCGAGCTGCTGGTTCTCCTGCTGGCGTATGAACCCGGCGCAGTAATTCATGGCAATGCCGACCCGGTGCTCCTTCGACCTGTTGGCGCCTCCTCCGTGCCACAAGCTTCCGACCCACACAAGGACGCTGCCTTTGGGCATCTCCGCAGCGATGGTCTCGTAGGACTCGAGAGGATTGGGTGCCTGGTCACGCCGATGGCTCCCGGCGACGAGCCGGGTGGCGCCGTTCTCCTCGGTGAAGTCGGTGATGGCCCACATCGTGTTGCAGATGACAGGAGGATGCGGGCGTTCAAGGGGGATGAGCTGGTCGTCAGCGTGGATCGGCTGTGCGACCTCTCCGGGGCCGATCGAGATCGACGACAGCGAGGAGATGAGCAGTCCGGGGTCGAGAACAGCCTCGACGAGCGGGAGGACCTCGGGGTGCACCGGAATCTGCTGGTAGAGGCTGCCGTGGACCAAGAGGTTGTAGATGCGCGTGGTAGAACGGCCTTCAAAGACGTTCGAAGCCGGGACAATGTGGAGCTCTTCTTCGAGGCGGCGGAGATCGAGAGCGAGCGCGTCGCAGAGGGACACGTCGATCACGTCGTGGAGGACGGTGAAACCCTGCTGGTCGATCTCGGCCAGGTGAGCTGCACGTCTGGCGGCTGTCATCGTCTCAGCGCCAGCGCCAGCGCCAGCGCCAGCGCCAGCGCATCTGGCAGGTGGCCCGCCTGTGACCGCCTGAGATCTGACCGGTCATCTGTCAGGTCATCTGTCCGGCCGAACAACTTTGGCTCTTCCGCCACACGCTCAACCTATCCCTTCTCGCAAGAGGCGGCACGGCGCCCGCCCTCTCACCCGGTCGGTGGTGTGCCAGAGCCCCGGGTGGGTTGTTCGGGGGCTCCTCGGCCACCGCGTCGAGGGAACGGAGTGAGAAGCGGTTGTGCGGGCGGGGCCGGGCTCGGCCGGGCTCGGCCGGCGACGAGCATCATCGCTTGTTCGGCCTGTGCCTGGGGGTCTCGGGCCGTCCTGCTAGCGTCGCGAAGCGGGGCCGTTGGCGCAGCTGGTAGCGCACTTGCATGACGCGCAAGGGGTCAGAGGTTCGAGTCCTCTACGGCCCACGAGGAGGTCTTCACGTTTTACGTGGGACCCACTTCACGTTTCGAGCTGTCGTCATCGTGCCATAGAGGTGTGACGCGCCTATCTGGCGGGTCATATCCGCTCAGCGTTGTCACGGCCGTCGACCGGGCGTGCGCGAGCCCCGGTCGCCGTAGTGCATCCAGGCGTGGCCGACTACGGCGGTGCCTCGGGTGATCCGACGCCCACAAGGTCACCGAGCGTCGTGCGTCGCCGTCGCCGTCGAGTCCGTGGCGGGAGGCCTGCGCCGATCCTGCGCTCGTTGTCGGT
>JAJYWG010000411.1 GCA_021791615.1 Actinomycetes bacterium | reverse complement strand
TCGGCTCCGACGCCGGATCATCGGGTGCCGGAGGAGGGGACGTAAGACCTCTGCAATCCTGGGAGGCCGTCCCCGGTGAGGCCAGAACCGACCCTGGCAACAGGCGAGGAACCCCGAGAAGGGGTGCGGCGCGAGTGATCACTATCGCTCACTCGACTGCAACGGCAAGTACGTCTATGTCGAGCCGGGGTCATCTCGCCCTGGGCCGTCCGCCGAGCCGTCCGTTCCGGGTGACGACGGCGCGGGAGCGAGCGACCCGGAGTGAAAGCAGGTCTGAAGGTTGCCGGTAGGCCAGAGCAGCGTCAGCAGGCCGAAGCCCGCTCGACACACGGCGCCAGCGCGTCCAGCGCGGCAGGGACGCCGGCCGCGCTCTCGGCGAAGAAGAGCGCGGCGATCGCATCGGCCCCAGCTTCGGCGTAGCGGTCCACCCGCTCGGGGGTGAGCTCTTGGAAGTATGGGCACACGGTCACCTGGATCTCGCGACGGTGACGTCCGCGGTCGGCCAACATGGTCTCCAAGACACCCAGAGGATGCGCAAGGTCCTCGGGCAACCGGTTGAACGTGTGCCATCCCTGGCCGGCACGAGCCACGCGGCGCAGGGCGGCAGCGCTCTCTCCACCGATGTGGATCGGAGGAGCCGGGCGCTGAAGCGGTTTGGGGAACATCGAGCACTTCGGCAAGTCGTAGGCCTCACCGTGGAACTCGGACGGATCCTCGCACCACAGGGTCCGCAAGACCTCGAGGTAGTCGTCGGCGCGTGCTCCCCGGCGTTCCCACGGGACCGCGACGGCTTCGAACTCCTCCTCGAGCCAACCGACGCCGACCCCGAGGTCCACACGGCCGTTGGAGAGCCAGTCCAAGGTGGCAACCTCCTTGGCCGTATAGACCGGGTTGCGCTGGGGGAGCAGCATCATCGCCGTACCGAGGCGGACCGTCCGGGTGTGGGCTGCAAGGAAGGTCAGCGTGGACAGGGGCTCGAGGAGACCGGTGCCCGGGGGGGCGGGGATCCGGCCATCCTCGGCGTACGGGTAGCGGGAGTGATACTGGTCGAACAGCACCACGTGCTCGCCGACCCAGATGCGATGGATGCCCCGGGCGTCGGCCTCTTGGCCGAGGGTGGACAGGAGATCGGGAGTGGCGAACGGCGCCGCCGTAGGGACCCAGAGATCGAAGTGCATGGGGTTCGTGGCCGCCCTTTTTGTCGTTTTTGTCGTTGGAGGGGTTGTCAGCTTCCGGGTTGCCCGACGCGGGACCTCTCTGAGCCAATATTGGCACTCGAGAGCTCGACCGGCACTGGTGCGCCCAGGCCACACCGTACGAAATCGCAGATCTCGCCCACTGCGACGTCGAGCGGTGGTGGAGACGGGTCGCCGGCACGCACGGCCATCGCACCGAACACCTGCTGACCGATGAGCGACGCGGCGCGCATGGGGTCCGTCTCCTCGAAGAGGCCGCGCTCCACTCCTTCACTCACCAGCTCTTCGAGCACGCCGGCCATGTCGAGGCCGATATGGGCAAGCTCGGCGTCGATCGCTTCGGCACCGGGACGACCGCCCGTCACCTGGAGACCGATCGCCAGCCGCATGAAGGCCGGGTCCTCGTCAATGCGCTCGAGGATGCCGCGGACGACTGCCCGGAGCCGCTCGTCGGGTCCGCTGCCTCGGGCTCGAACACCTTCGAGATCGGATTGGAGCTGCTGGTACATCTTTTGCAGACAGGCTCGCAGGAGCTCGTCACGATTGGAGAAGTACACGTACACCGTCGATCGCGCCACGCCGGCGCGGGCCGCGATCTCGTCCATCGCCACCTCGGTGCTCCCTCGTTCACCGAAGAGCCGGCGGGCGACGTCGATGATCTGGTCGCGCCGGAAGTCCCGGATGACCTCGCGAAGCTCGTCAGAGGACCTCCGCGGCACTGGCAGATCAGGGCTGGCCGAGAGGGGCCGACGGGGTGAACGCTACGGGAAGGTGCTTGACGCCGTTGATAAACCTGGACTGGAGCCGCTGGACGTCACCGTTCTGGTGGATGTCGGGGAGCCGCTCGAGCAGGTGCTTGTACATGACTTGGATCTCCATCCGTGCCAGGTTGGCGCCCAGGCAGAAATGCGGTCCTCCGCCGCCGAAGGCGATGTGGGGGTTGGGGTCACGCCGGATGTCGAGCTCGTCGGGATGATCGAACACGTCCTCGTCCCGATTGGCCGACGCGTGGAAGAAGACCACCTTGTCCCCTTCTCTGATCGGGGTGCCCCGAAGCTCGAGGTCGCAGGTGGCGGTTCGCCGGAAGTTCATCACCGGGGTGACAAACCGGAGCATCTCTTCGGTGGCCGGGGACAAGAGGCCGGGGTCTTCTCGGAGGAGGCGCCATTGGTCGGGGAACTGGAAGAAGGCGTGCATCGCGCCGGACATCAAGTTCCGCGTGGTCTCGTTGCCAGCCACGGTGAGGAGGAGGAAGAACAGCTCGAGCTCGGCATCGGAGAGGCGCTGACCTTCGACCTCCACCTGGGTGAGAACGCTCATGAGGTCGCCGTGGGGATCGAGCCGCTTCTTGGCGAACAGCTCGCTGGCGTAGCCATAGAGCTCCATGGCTGCCACCAAGGCGTCCTCGGGCGTGACCCGGTACTCGGGGTCTTCGCTCCCGACCATCCGGTTCGACCAGTCGAACATCCGGTGGCGCTCTTCATGGGGGACACCGAGCAGCTCGGCGATCACCTGTAAGGGGAGCTCGGCCGAGATCTCGGTGACGAAGTCGGCCTCGCCTCTCTCACAGACCCCGTCGATGATGCGATCGGCAGTCCGATGGATGCTCACCTCGAGGTCTCGGACCATGCGGGGCGTGAACCCTTTGTTGACCAGCCGCCGGTAGCGAGTGTGCAGGGGTGGGTCCATATTGAGCATCATGAGGGACTGCTGGGCGATCTCCTCGTCCGTCAGCTCGAAAGGCATCGTCCCCTTCCTCTGGGACGAGAAGCGCTCGTAGTCGCGATTGACCGTCACGCAGTCGTCGTACTTGGTCACCGCCCAGTACCCGGGCCCCCCGGCTTCCTCGGTCCAGTGCACGGGGTCGCTGCGCCTGAGCTCGGCCAGGTACTCGTGCGGGACCCCAGGCACGTACGTCAGCGAGTCCGACAGGTCCACAGGCTCGGTTCGGGTGCTGCTCTCGGGCATATCGGACAACCTTTCCATTCCATCGGACACAATGTCCGATCCGCGCAGACGCGATCGTAGGGGGCAGAGGAAGTCCTGTCAACGAACGTTGGTTCAGGTGTCAGGTGTCAGGTGGGCGGCCCTCACGCCGCCCCATGTGCCATCCGCGGCAGAACGTGCAGAAGTACACGCCCAGGGCGACGCCCGACTGACGGGATCGGTCGTCCGCGGCGTCGAGAGCGTCTTTCTGGGTGGCAAAGCAGCTCTTGGGGGCGCCGTCAGCCCTCCAGTGGGAGGCCGCCAGCGAGAGCGGCCGGGCAGAGGTGTTCGGAGAGGGTCTCGTGTCCGGGGCTCCTCGAGCACCACCGGGTCGGGCTTGGCGTCTCGGACGGTTACGGCGGACCACACCTCTCAGTCTGGACCAGCCCGGCTCCGCCACGGGACCGCCGACGTCGTCGGATCTCGAATCGTGATCGGCCGCGTGTCCACTACCGTTCGACTTGATGAGCTCTTCTGCCCCAGTGCCGCCTGATCTCCCGATTCCCCGGGAGATCGGCGACCTCTCCCCGCAGTGGCTGACCGCCGTGCTGAGGCGCCACGCCCCGGAGGTCTCGGTGACCTCGTTCGAGGTCGTCGACTCCCACTCGGGAACCACCGGCCGGGCCCTCCTCGAGCTCGCCTACGCCGGTGATCGGGGACCGCTGCCCCGCCGGGTGTTCTGCAAGCTCGAACCATTCGACCCTCGCCAGCGCGCGCTGCTCCGAGCGTTCGGGATCGGCGCGGTCGAAGCTCGCTTCTACGCCGAGCTCGCGGGAGAGATCGGACAGCGTGCCGGTGTCCGCGTGCCGACGTCCTGGCATGCGCAGTACGACGACGACGGTGCGTTCATCATGGTCCTCGAAGATCTGGGAGGGGCGGGTTGCCGCTTCCGGAGACCCGCTCCTGGAGAACCGGAGCCCGGCGTTTCGGATGAATCCGACGACGGCATTGGTGGTGGCGATCAGCCTGCGCTGGACCAGGCAAGTGCAACCGTCGACGCGCTCGCCGCTCTCCATGCGCATTTCTGGGAGAGCGACCGCTTCTCGGGTGACCTGTCCTGGGTACCCGAGCGTGCCGGCTTCGGCGACGGGAAGGGAAGGAGCCGAGCGGCGATGGAAGCCTCCGCCAGTTTCGTCCGCAAGGCCGTCGCCAAGTTCCAAGAGAGCATGCCACCGGTGTTCAAAACGGTAGGGGAGTACTACGCGTCGCACGTTGCCGACGTGCTCGATCTCTGGGACGAGGGAGAGCGCACGTTCGTGCACGGGGATCCTCACCAAGGCAACCTTTTCGACGACGGGGATCGAGCAGGGTTCTATGACTGGGCGATGTGCAGCCGTTCCCCGGGGGTCCGCGACCTTGCGTACTTCTGCTGCACGTCATTGCCCACCGCGCTGCGCCGCTCGATCCAATCGGACCTGATCGCTCGCTATCGCGAGGCTCTCATGACCGCGGGTGTCCGGCTCGACGCGCGCGATTGCGAGCGCCAGTACCGGACGTTCGCGGTGTTCGCATGGGTGTCGATGGCAGCCACCGCGGCCATGGGCGATCGATGGCAGCCCGTACCTGCCGGCCTGGAGGCATTGGCGCGGGTCACGAGCGCAGTGGAAGATCTGTCATCGCTCGACGTCCTCGCGGACTCTCGGTGATGAGAGTGATGCAGTCGCCTGGCTCCTCGCTCCACTGCCGAGCTCGATGCATGTCAGGGCATGGCGCACGAGCACGCCGCACGCGCGAGGGGCGCGAGCATGGCGCACGCGCGAGGGGTGGTCGTAGAAGAACGCTTCGAGCCAGAGATGCCTTGCGGTCGGTATCCCGCTGACGTGGCAGAATGACGGCGGAGCGACGGATTGTCGTGCGCCCCGTGGGATTCGAACCCACAACCTGCGGATTAAGAGTCCGTTGCTCTGCCATTGAGCTAGGGGCGCATCGGTGAGTGTAGGCGAAGCGGAAGCTTGCGGTGAATCGACCGGAAGAAGCGGTGCGTCGAGCTCGCGCCAGTGAGGGAGCGTTGATGGGTACACGAGGACGGCGACCCGCGAGTGCGCCGGTCGAAGGGCCGATCTCCGACCACAGCCCGCTGCGGGTGGCCGTACTGGTGAAGCAGGTGCCGTCCGTCGAATCCCTCTCGCTCGGCGCCGAGGGCCGGATCATCCGGGACGAGACGGCGCACGAGATGAACCCTTTCTGCCGGCGAGCTGTGTCCAAGGGCGTGGAGCTGGCGCGAGCCACGTCGGGCACCTGCATCGTGTTCACCCTGGGTCCCCCGAGCGCGGTCGACGTGCTGCGCGAGGCAGTGGCGTGGGGTGCGGATCGGGGGGTGCACGTGTGCGACCCTGAGCTCGCAGGGTCGGACACCCTGGCGACGTCGCGAGCGCTCGTGGCGGCACTCCTTCGATTCCCACCTTTCGATCTGATCGTCGCCGGACGGAGCTCGATCGATGGTGACACCGCACAGCTCGTTCCCCAGATCGCTGAGCTGATGGGCATGCCATGTGCTCTTGGGGTACGCCACATGCGAGCTTCGGACACGGTGCTCAACCTCGAACTGGAGCACGATGACGGTACCGAGGAAGTGGAGCTCGAGCTTCCGGCAGTGATCTCGGTCGCCGAGCGCCTATGCGAACCGTGCAAAGTGCCAGCCGAAGAGTGGGCTGCCGTCGACCCGGAGCGGATCCGGACGCTGAGCGCGGCCCAGCTTGGGGCCGGCCCGTGGGGCCAGGCCGCGAGTGGGACGAGCGTGGGCGTGGTGCGGACCTTGACGCCGGCTCGGGAAGGACGGGTGCTGCGAGGAGACCTGAGTGCCCAGGTGAGTGAAGCGATCGACATTCTTGGCCGGCGAGGCGCGCTCGACGTCCACGCAGTGTCTGCTCATGCTGCTGCCGGACGCGTTCTTGGGCACGATGCCCACCCCGGCGTGACTCGTCGTCCAGAGGCCTGCGGGCCACTCGTCGGCGTGGTAGTGGAGCCCGATCGCGTGGCCGCGGACGCCGAGCTCCTCGGCACCGGCTCCCGGTTGGCGGGAGACATCGGGGGATCAGTTGTCGCGCTGGTCGCCGGTGTGACAGCGATGGCTGACGAGGCGGGCTGGAACGTGCCGGCCGTCAGTGGCGACGCATTGACATCCGCAGATCACGCGCAGGGGGGCACCCTCGACCCGGCAGCCCAGTACGACCTCGCAGACCCTTACGGGGTACTGGGCAAATGGGGAGCCGACCACGTGCTCGTCTTCGACGGGGCCGACCTGGCCGAAGACGTTGCCCGTGGGGTCATCGACTGGGCACGCGAGCATCTTCCGTCGATCCTGATCGCTCCGAGCACCGCCTATGGACGCGAAGTTGCAGGCCGTGTGGCGGTGGCTCTCGGAGCGGGTCTCATCGGAGACGCGATCGCGGCAGAGATCGTCGACGGGAGACTTGTCGCGACAAAGCCCGCGTTCTCCGGAGCGCAAGTGGCCGAGATCAGGTGCACGTCGAAGATGCAGATGGTGACGTTCCGCCCCGGGATGCTCGAGATCCCGGCGCCGCGACTTGCATCCCCCACCGTCGTCCACGTCGCAGTGCCGTCCAGTGGACGGCAACGAGTCATCTCGCGCACCCGCGACGACGACGTGGAGGTCCTGGCACGAGCGCGAGCGGTGATCGGCGTTGGCATGGGGGTCGATCCCCACGAGTACACGCACCTCGAGGCATTGGCCGCACTCCTCGGCGCTGAGCTCGCCGCGACGCGCAAGGTCACCGACCTTGGTCGGGCACCGCGTTCTCGCCAAGTGGGGATCACCGGCCGCAGCATCTCTCCCGTGCTCTACGTCGGGATAGGGCTCAGCGGGAAGTTCAACCACATGGTGGGCACTCGTTCGGCCGGGACGGTGCTGCTCGTCAACAGCGACCCCCGAGCGCCGGGCTTCGCCCATGCCGATGTCGGGATCGTGGGCGACTGGCGCGAGGTCGTCCCATTGCTCGAAGAGGCGCTGCGTGCACGGACAACCGGCAGCAATGCAGGCCACAAGCATACGGCCGACGGTCGGTCCTCGTCGGGGCCATAGGCATGTCCCCGGAACTGCTCAGGTCCTGTCCAGCTCCAGCATCTTGATGGCGTTCCCTCGAAGGACTTTGTACGCCGTCTCCTCGTCGAAGTCGGCGAGCATCTTGGTGACGTACTCCTCCGAGCTCGGCCAGGTGGTGTCGGTGTGCGGAAAATCGGTCTCGAAGCAGATGTTGTCGGGACCGACCTCGGCAAGCGAGTGGAGGCCGTGGTGATCTGCGGTGAAGCAGCCGTACACCCGGCCGTAGTAGTACGTGGAAGGAGGCTCGGGGATCCTCTCACGGGTGTGCTGCCAACCGTCGTGATGCTCCCACACGGCGTCGGCGCGCTCGAGGACATAGGGGATCCAGCCAATCTGCCCTTCCGAGTACGCCAGCTTGAGCTTGGGGAACTGGATGAGCTTGCCGGAGAAGAGCCAGTCCACCAGCGAGGCGAAGGAGTTGTTGAACGAAAGGGTCACGCCGGCAGCCTGCGGAGCGTCAGGGGATGCCGCCGGGTTGGAGGACGACGATCCCACGTGCATGCACACGGTGACGCCAGTGTCGTTGCATGCCTGGAACATCGGATCCCAGTATCCCGAGTGGATGCTCGGAAGCTTCAGCCGCGTCGGCAGCTCCGAGAAGGCGATTGCCCGGACACCGCGCTCGGCGTTGCGCCGGACTTCGGCCGCGGCCAGCTCGGCATCCCAGAGCGGGATGATGCACAGCGGAATGTTGACCCCGTCGGAGGGTCCGCACCACTCATCCACCATCCAGTCGTTGTACGCCTTCACACACGCCAGCCCAAGCTCCTTGTCGTCCCCTTCGTAGAAGGTCTGCCCGCAGAAGCGCGGAAAGGTGGGAAAGGGAAGTGAGCCGTCCGTCCAGTTGGATCGGAGATCGGCGATCCGCGCGTCTCGGTCGTAGCATCCTGGGATCATCTCGTCGTAAGTGACGGGCGTCATGGGCATCTTCGAGTTGTCGAGACGCTTGACACCTTGTGTCTCGCTCACCGCGTCGGAGGGGATCGCGACGAAGCGCTTGTGCACGTAGATCAGGCGATCCTCGTAGAACCACGCATCACCTGGCTGGCCGTCGGGATCCTCGGTCACGTCGTACTTGGCGCCGCCGAGCTGCTTGACCGAACCCCAGGTCCGGCGTTCGATCCGAGGGCCCTTCTCCCGGTACTTTTCGGGCAACCAGGTCTGCCACACGTGCGGTGGCTCGACGACATGGTCGTCCACGGAGATGATCTTGGGAAGTGGCATGGCAGTCACAGTACCACGCAACCTGACGTTCGTGTCAGGGAAAGGCGAGGCGGGTAGTATCGCCGCCCTGAGGCTGTCGAGGGGTCGACCAGTCGAAACGGCAGATTGCCGGGAGCGATCGCGAGGAGAAGGGCTGGTCCATGGACCTGGAATTCACTTCTGAGCAGGAGGAGCTGCGAAGCTCGGTCCGGGCGTTCCTGGCCGCCGAGTGCCCCATCGACCTGGTGCGCCAAGTGGTAGAAGACACCATCGTGGGTGCCGCCCCGTCGGAGAGTGGCTCGCCCGCCGCTGCCGCGCCCGCGGCCAGTGCTGCCCCACCCGTCGGAGCCCTGGGCGGAGGCTGCGCATCTTCGCTCACGGGTCGTGCTGGCGAGCTGTGGCAGGCGATGGTCGCCCTGGACTGGCCGGCCCTGAACGTGCCGGAGGAGTGCGGTGGCATGGGGCTCGGCATGGCCGAGGTCGCTCTGGTCGTCGAGGAGCTCGGTGCGGTCGTCGCACCGGGTCCGTTCTTGGCGACGGCTACCCAGTTCGTCCCTGCCGTGGTGGCGGCGGGCACGGCCGATCAGCGCCGGCGCCTGCTGGCGCCGATCGCCTCTGGAGAGCGCACCGGAGCACTGGCGGTCGCCGACCATCCCGGCAGGTGGAGCGGTGGCGTCTCGGCGACGGCAGAGCGAACGTCGGCAGGGTGGGTGCTCCGAGGTGTGAAGCACATGGTGTGCGCGGGTCCCCAGGACCCATCAGACGTCGTAGTGGTTGCCAGGCCGACCACATCGGAGCCCGGCATCGGGATGTTCGTGGTGCCTCTCCATCGCCTGGATGTGCACAGCGAGAGAGTCCTCGATCCGTCTCGTCCGCTCTCCCGAGTCGTCGTCGACGGTGTCGAAGTTCCCGACGGAGATGTGCTGGGGGATCCGGGGGCACCGACGCTTGCCGCCGCGCTCGACAGGGTCATGGCCGAGGCGGCTCTCGGCTTCGCCGTCGAGATCGTGGGAACGTGCCGGTCTCTACTGGACATGACCATCGAGCACGCGAAGAACCGCCGCCAGTTCGGTGTGCCGATCGGGAGCTTCCAGGCGGTCAAGCACAAGATGGCCGATCTCTACGTCGCGCTCGAGCGGGCGCGCTCGCTGGCCTACTACGCCATCGCTGCGATCGACGAGCACGACCCGCAGGCGCCGCTGGCCGTCGCCATGGCCAAAGCCGCTGCCGACGACTGCCAGCGCGTCGTCTGCCGCGAGTCGATCCAGACGTTCGGGGGGATCGGTTTCACGTGGGAAGCGGATGTGCACCTTTTCGCGAAGCGAGCCATGAGCGCCGGTGCCCTGTTCGGCTCGGCCCGCGAGCACCGGCTGACGATCGCCCGGCTTCTCGGAGCGTGTGCCTGAGTCACATGGCCCGCGTGCAGGAGCCGTGCAGTAGCCGTGCAGTAGCCGTGCAGTAGCCGTGCGCCGAAGGGCGCCGCACGTGCAGGCGGTCAGCTCTTGCTTTGCGCCGCAGGGACCTCGAGGACGGTGGCGGATCCCATACCGCCTCCCGCGCACAGCGTCCCTACCCCGATCCCTCCGCCGCGGCGTCGGAGCTCGTGGAGGAGCGTCACGAGGATGCGGGCGCCCGAGCAGCCGACCGGGTGGCCGAGGCCGACAGCGCCACCGTTGACGTTCACGATGTCGTGGGGAAATCCGAGCTGCCGAGAGCACGCCACGGCCATCGAAGCGAAGGCCTCGTTGATCTCCACGAGGTCAACGTCAGGGGCGGCGAGCCCTCCGAGCTCGAGCGCGCGTGGCACGGCGACCGTCGGTGCGAGCCCGGTACGTGACGGGTCGATCCCGGCACTGGCCCAGCTCCTCACGATGGCCAGCACTTCGAGCCCGAGTGTGTCCGCGAGTGCGCGGTCCACGATGACAAGCGCCGCACCGCCGTCCGCGATCCCCGACGAGTTCCCTGCGGTGATCGTTCCCCCGGGTCCGGTCAGCACAGGCAGCTTCGCCAGCTTGTCTGGCGTGGTGTCACGGCGGGGGAGCTCATCGGTCGTGACCGCGGTCGTCTCGTTGCGACCGGCGGGAACATGGACCGGGACGATCTCGTCGGCGAACCTCCCCTCGTCGATCGCCTCCACCGCCCTCAAGTGGGAGTGGTACGACCAGTCGTCCTGCTCCTCGCGCGTGATGCCGCACTCCCGAGCAGTGTTCTCCCCGACCGTGATCAGCATGTTCATGTTGGGAGCGTCGGGCCGGTCCGGGTGGCTCGGTGGGAGGTAGGGCTGCACCCCTCCGAAGGGGAACGGAGATTTCTCGAATTGGAGCGGTGCTCTCGTCATGGACTCGATCCCCCCGGCGACCACCGCACGCGCCATTCCCGAGCGGATCTGAGCCGCCGCCCATTGGACGGCAGCCATGCCAGTGGCGCACTGACGCTGGACCGCCAGCCCCGGGGTGTCGTCGGGGAGGCCGAGAGCAACTGCCAGGTAGCGAGCAGTACAGCCGCCACCCTGGAGCGCCTCGCCCAACACCAGATCGTCCACTGCCGATGACGCAAGGCCGCTCCGCTCGATCGCCTCGCTCACGACGGCTCCACCGATACCCGCCAAGTCAAGGCCGGCCAGGGATCGCCCGGAACGCCCGATCGGCGTTCGCACCGCCGAGACGATCACAGCGTCACCCATTGCCGTGCCCCTCACCGGGTTCACGATCGGCGTCCGGCACAGTCGACGTCCCAGTCGGCGTCCCAGTCGGTGTCCCTACCGAGGTGAAGACCGGGATCGTGTAGTCGTCACTGATGACCATGAAGGTCACTCGCAGCGGCATTCCGACGGACAGCTGGTCGAAGGGGGTGTCCACCACGTTCGTCATCATCCGAGGCCCTTCGGCCAGGTCGACGACCGCTGCCACATACGGGACCCGATCCCGGAACGGTGGCTGGTCGTTGTTGTAGATGACCGACCACGAGTACAAGGTGGCATCACCGCTGGCCTCGTGCCATTCCACTTCCTCATTCCAGCATTCGGGACAGAACGGGCGAGGGTAGTAGGAGTAGGCCCCGCAGGCCCCACAGTGCTTGATCAGCAGCCGGCCGTTGCGGGCGGCCTCCCAGAATTCGAGCGTGTCGCCTTCCGGGGTGGGAAGGTCGAAGCGCGTCATGCTCACTGCGTGCCCCCTTCGTGTCGTGGTCGCGTTGCCGGGTACCCCATGGCGTCCCTGGCCATGGTGGCCATGGTGGCCATGGTGCTCGGAGTCCCTGGACTGGTGGTGCTCGGACCCCATGGTGGCCGAGCACGGTTGACCGCCGGGTGACCGTGGGCCATGCTGCACGAAGCTGACACTGGCGTCAACTTCGGTCAGAACGGCGGCGCTGCACCGGGCGCAGGTGCGGCTCCCTCCGATCTCGCCGGTTGACGCCGGAGCCGATTGTGCACCCGGGGGTGCACCGACCGTGAAAGGCAGGCATGCTGCTTCCCGAGACTCTCCGAGCGATGGCCGAGGCATTCGGCGACGAGACGGCTTACAGCGTCGTGGACGGCGGCTCGATCACCTTCGCCGAGTGGGATGTCCAGGCGAACCGCCTGGCGCGCGGCCTCCTCGCCATGGGAGTCGCACCCGATGACCCGATCGCCATTCACCTGAGCTTCGAGAATGCTCTGCGTTGGATCGTGGCCTACAGCGCCATCCATCGCGCCGGTGCAGTCGCCGTCCCGCTCAATCCCCGCCTCGCCCAAGCCGAGGTCGGTCGCATGCTGGGGCACTGCCGAGCCCGGGCCGTGGTGTCCGACGATGCACGGGTGAGCCAGGATGCCGAGGAGCTGGGCCGGCGTGCATCGGAGAGCCCGGCGTTCGTGATCGACGCGTCGGCGACACCGATGGGACCAACTGGCACCCAACCGGTCAAGACGGTGGGCTGGATCGACGTGTTGGACCCGAGCGGCGACCCGATCCAGGTGCCGAGAGACGACGACGACCTCGCTGACATCATCTACACGTCGGGGACGACCGGGAGTCCCAAAGGCGTCGCGGTCCGCCACGTGAACGCCTCACTCGTCCCGCCGGGTCCTCCCTCATGGAGTGGAGGAAGCTGGCTGCATGCCAGCCCACTGTGCACGTTCGCCGGGCTTGGCTTCGTCTACAACCCGATGAAGCTCGGGTTGCGGGGCATCTACCAGCCGCGCTTCGACGCGGGGCGCTGGATCGAGGTGGTCGAGCACGAGCGGCCTGTTGCCGTGTTCCTCGTCCCGGCGATGACCCACCTCCTCTTGGACCATCCGCGATTCTCCGAAGCCGACCTCTCGTCGGTCCAGATCTGCGCCATCGGGAGCGCACCTCTCGCGCCGTTTGTGATCGAACGACTTCAGGCCAAGATGCCCGACGCCATGATCTCGAACAACTACGGGATGACCGAGGCCGGATCTGTGTACTGCCTCACGCCCAAAGGTGAGGCGGTCAAGAGGCCAGGGTCCGTTGGCCGGCCTGCACCTCCGGCCGAGGTCCGCATCGTCGATGACGAAGGAGTCGAAGTCCCGGCGGGACACGTGGGCGACGTCCGGCTCCGGATCCCCGGCCGGGCGCGTGAGTACTTCGACGACCCTGGAGCCACGGCGTCGACCTGGGTGGACGGCTGGCTCATCACCGGGGACCTCGGGAAAGTCGACGAGGACGGGTACCTGTACATCGTGGGTCGCCGAAAAGACGTGATCATCCGAGGCGGGAACAACATCCACGCAGCCGACGTGGAGCACGTCATCGTGTCGCACCCCGACGTCGCCGAGGCGGCGGTCGTCGGTGTGCCTCACCCCGTCCTCGGCGAAGACGTCGTCGCATTTGTCGCGCTCCGACCTGGTGCCAAGACCACAATCAACGCGCTCCGTGCGCACTGCCTGGAGTCATTGGCCGACTACAAAGTGCCGCGAGAATGGCACGTCGTGGACACCTTGCCGCGCAACGCGACCGGCAAGGTGGTGAAGCCAGAGCTCCAGGCGATGCTGAACGGTCCATTGGAGCAGCACCCTGAGCACTCGAAGGGATGAGGAGCGAACCTTGACCGATCTGATGCACGATCTGACCTTGGGCGACGTCCTGCGCGAGCACCGTCGTAGCCGGCCGCTGGCCGTCGCCACCGTGTGCGGTGACGACCGGGCGACCTACCCCGAGTTGGACCGCCGCACGAACAAGCTCGCACACGCATTGCAGTCGGACGGGGTCGGCGCCGGGGACATCGTGCTCTGGCTCGGACAGAACTGCCATCGCGTCATCGAAGGTCTTCTCGCCTGCGCCAAGATCGGCGCGGTGTTCACGCCGGCGAACTGGCGACAGAGCGCCGACGAGATCGTAACCATGCTCGATGACGCACAGCCCAAGGTCGTCATCTGGCAGGGGGCCGAAGTGGGTGAGCGTGCCGAGGAGGCTCGGAAGAGCTGGGCGGGACAGGCGCATTGGCTCCAGCATGATGCCGTAGGGCCGGACAGCTACGAAGAGTTCCTCTCTGAAGGCGACCCAGAGGATCCGGAGGTACCGGTCGAACCCACGTGGCCGGTCCTTCAGCTCTACACCGGGGCCTTTGGCGGCACGCCCAACGGCGCACTGCTCGCGCATCGGGCGATCCTCTCCCAGGATCTCATGGTAGCGATGGTCCAGCGCATCACCGAGGAGACCGTGTACCTGAACTCGGGTCCGATGTTCCATATGGCGACGCTCATGACCACGTTTGCCACGTTTCGCATGGGAGGGACCAATGTCCTCACGCGCCGGGTGGACGCCCTGGAGCTGTGCCGGATCATCGAGGCGGAGCGCTGCAATTACGGTTTCGTCATGGGCCCCACCGCCCAGGAGCTGATGGAGCTCAACAAGGAAGATCGCTTCGACCTTTCCGGGTTCCGCACGTTCGGCGGGAGCTCGGCGTGGAACGAGATGGTTCAGGTCGACCAGAGCCCGTGGGGCACGCATCCTGCCGGGTATGGCCAAACCGAGGTGACCGGCATGCTGACGTACAACGCACTGGGCATCGGTTCTGCGGGGACGAGCGGGCGCCCCTCACCCCTCGTCCAAGTCCGGATCGTCGATCCCGAAGGACGCGAGGTGCCTGCAGGCGAGACGGGTGAGATCGTCGCTCGAGGTCCCATCGTCACCAACGGCTACCACCGCAGAGACGAGCTCAACCAGCGGCGAAGCCAGGACAACTGGTGGCATACCGGAGATCTCGGGCGGCGAGAGCACGACGGTTCGATCACCTTCGTTGCTCCGCTGACTCGGATCGTGAAATCGGCGGCCGAGAACATCTACCCCGCAGAGGTCGAGGGCTGCATCAATCGCCACCCCACAGTGAAAGAAGCGGCGATCATCGGCGTGCCGGATCCCGTGTGGACCCAGAGGGTACTGGCGGTGGTGGTGCCCGTCGAGGGGGCACGCGTCACCGCAGAGGAGATCATCGAGCACTGCCGCAGCCAGATCGCGTCGTACAAAAAGCCGAGCATCGTCGAGTTCGTTGACGAGCTTCCTCGCCAGGGGTGGGCCATCGACTACCACGTCTTGGACCAGCGATTTGGAGGTGGCGGCTATCCGGGCCTGGGCCACGGATGACGATGTCGGCCCGGCGCACGAGCCACGGCGCTGCACGAGTCGTGGGGCCTCGGACTGCACCACGGACTGCGCCTCGGGACGCTTCTCGCACCGCGCCTCGGACTGCACCTCGGGACGCTTCTCGGACCGGGGGGTCGTGATGTTGGCCGACCTGCGTTGGGACCCGTTCGACGACTCCTTGAAGGCCGACCCTCATCCGCTGTGGCGAAGACTGCGTGACGAACAGCCCGTCTACTGGAACGAGCAGTACGGCTTCTGGGCGTTGAGCCGCTATGCCGACGTCGACGCTGGGCTGCGGGACCCCTCGACGTTCAGCTCGGCCCACGGCACCGTGCTCGAGCTCATGACCGACGATCCCCAAACGGGACCGCTCATGATCTTCTTGGATCCGCCCGACCACACCTGGCTGCGCCGCCTGGTGTCCCGGGCATTCACGCCTCGTCGAGTTGCCGAGCTCGAAGTCGCTATTCGAGATCTCTGCCGATCCCTTCTCGATTCGAAGGCCGGCCAGAGCACGTTCGACGTCGTGTCCGACTACGGAGCGATCGTGCCGGCCGAAGTGATCGCCACGCTTCTTGGGGTGCCGCCTCAGGACCGCCACGACGTGCGGGAGCTGATCGACGCGTCGTTCCACCTCGAGCCAGGCGTCGGAATGGCGAACGACGTGGCCGGCGCCGCATGGGGAGCACTGAGCGACTACTTGACCACCCAGCTCGAATCTCGGAGGTCGACGCCCCGAGACGACATGCTGACCGATCTCTTGAACGCCGAGTACGTCGACGACGACGGCTGTACCCACCGTCTCGGGGTCTCCGAGAGCGCGATCTTTGCGCTGCTCCTCGTCAGTGCCGGGACCGAGACCGTGGCTCGGCTCATCGGCTGGGCCGCAGCCCTCTTGGCTCGTCATCCCGGCCAGCGAGAAGCAGTAGCGGCCGATCGAACGCTTTTGGCCGGCGCCGTCGAAGAGGTCTTGCGCTACGAGTCCCCGTCACCGGTGCAGGCAAGGTGGACCACGACTGACGTGGTCTGTCACGGGACCACGATCCCGGCCGGTTCGAAAGTGCTCCTGCTGAACGGATCGGCCAATCGGGACGAACGGAAGTTTCCCGATGCCGACCGATTCGACGTGCGGCGCAAGACCGACGTGCACTTGGCGTTCGGCTACGGCGTCCATTTCTGCCTGGGTGCGGCGCTGGCGCGCCTGGAAGGGCGGATCGCTGTCGAAGAGCTCGTCGCCAGGCACCCTCACTTCCAAGTCGACGACCGGTGCACTGTTCTCCTGTCCACCAGCACTGTGCGAGGGTACGAGCACCTCGTGCTCCGGGTCTGAGCCACTTCTGGCGCTCAGCCGGGCTGTGCTGGTCGGGCTGTGATCCACGAACCATGCTGGTCGGGCTGTGCTCCCCGGGCCGTGCTCCCCGGTTCGCCGCACAGGTCGGCGTCCTGGGTCGACGGCGACCGGTGTAAGGTGAAGGTGACACGAGCGTCAGCAACGTGCGCCGGCAGTACCCCGCCGGGCGCAGCGACAGGAGGTGTGGGGGATGCACGTCGACCTTCAGGCACTTGCCGGGCCGCGACGGCGCCTCTCGGGGGATGCCCCGGTGGACTCCGTGACCGCCGAGGTGATCAGGGGAGGCATGGAGACCATCTGCTTCGAGATGGCGATGTACGTGTCGCGCACCGCCACCACCCCCATCTTGAACCAGTCCAACGAGCGCAATGCGACCATTCTCGACGGGACCGGGCGCCTTGCGGCTCTCAGCGTGGGCATACCCCAGTTCATGCTGACGTCGACCCTCCCGGTGCGCTTCGCCCTGGACCTCCTCGGGCCGTCGGAGTTCCGTCAGGGTGACGTGTTCGTGGCCAACGACCCCTATCACGGAGGTGGGCACCTTCCTGACTACAACGTGTTCGCGCCGGTGGTGGTCGACGGCAAGCTGATCCTCATCGCCAGTATCCAGTGCCACCACGGGGACACCGGGGGCGCTGTCCCTGGCGGTTACAACGTCACCGCGCAGGACATCTGGGGCGAAGGCGTTCGCTGGCCGGTCGTCAAAGTCCTGGACCGTGGCGTGGAGCGCAAGGACGTCCTGTACGCCCTGCAGGTCAACAACCGCCTCGACGGGTTTCTCGGGGACCTCCGTGCCCAGATCGGGGCGGCGAAGCAGGCCGCCGACGAGCTCGCCGAAATGGTGGAGCGTTACGGCTGCGAGGTCATCGAGGCGTCCGTGGACCATGCCATCGACTACGCGGCCCGCCGCTTCGCCGAGGAGGTAGAAGCCTGGCCCGACGGCGTCTACGAAGGAGACGCCTACGTGGACCATGACCCCCTCGGGAACCCCGACATCCACCTCCATGTCAAGATCACGGTTGCCGGCGACCACCTCACCGTGGACTACACCGGGTCCGACGAGCGCCAGGAGCTCCAGGCCTGGTCCACGTTCGGCAACACCCGGGGGTACACGGTGGCCCAGATCGCCGCGATGATCGACCCCGAGATCCCGAAGAACGAGGGGTTCTTCAACTCGATCGAGCTGATCGTCCCGGAGGGTTGCGTGCTCAACCCCCACCCCGGGCGCCCCGTGAGCGCCGGCACCCACCATCCGGGCGCCGATATCGGCGAGGTCATCGCCGTCGCGTTGGCCGGGGTCCTCCCAGATCGCGCCGTACCCCAGACGTACAAGACGGGCATCCCCACCACCATTCGGGGCATCGATCCGCGGACTGGTCAGGCGTTCGTCGACTCCTCGGCCGAGGTGTACGCCGGGTGGTGCAATGCGGCGAAGGGCATGGACGCATGGGGTGCAGTGAGCGCGTCGTTTGGCAACCTGTGGAAGGCCACTGCCGAGATCAACGAGAGCCTCTATCCCCACATCCAATGGAGCCGGGACTACCGGACGGACTCGGGCGGCCCTGGGCAGTGGAGAGGCGGCTGTGGGAGCCACTACGTGAAAGAGGTCCGTGTCCCCTCGAAGGTGTACACGTACGTGGTCGGGATGAAATACCCGATGCCGGGGATCGCCGGTGGCGGTCCTGGAGAGCCGAACCGCCTCACGTTGCGGGCCTTCTCGGACGATCCCTTCGTCGTGGCCCACACTGCAGACTGGGTGCCGATGGAGGCGGGTGACCGCATCGTCTACGACTACGGCGGCGGTGGGGGCTGGGGCGACCCTCTCGATCGGGAGCCATCGGCCGTCCTCGACGACGTGCTCGACGAGTACGTGAGCGTCGAAGGAGCGCGGCGGGACTACGGGGTCGTCCTCACCGGATCACTCGAGGACCTCACGCTGGCCATCGACAGCGAGGCCACCGAGGCTCGGCGGGCCGAGATGCGTTCGGAGCGCGCCGAACGCTCGCGGCGCCCGGCGGGTCCGGCGAGCGCGGCAACGAGCGCGGCAACGAGCGCTTGAGCACCGCCTCGGTCGCCGAAGGCAGCTCACTGGCGGTGTCGGGGCCTGCGGTGTCGGCGGTGCTGCCGGGGATGGAAGAGGAGGGACTGAGGGCCGACGTGCGGGCGCTCGCCCGAGGCGTTGCCGACCGCGAGCTGGCGCCGCGTGCCGCCCACTGGGACGAGGCGGGCGAATTCCCTCAACAGAGCTGGGAGGCGCTGGTGCGCGCCGACTTGACGGGTCTCACCATTGCCGAGGAGTACGGGGGATCGGCGCTGGGCGATGTCGAGTCTGCGGTTGTGCTCGAGGAGCTGGCACGCGTCGACGTGTCCAGCGCCATCTTGGCCCAGCTCACCATGAACGGTCCGCCGCGGGTCATCCAGCACTTGGGTGGCGCAGGGGTGCGTGAGCGGTGGTTGCCCCGGGTTGCCCGCGGAGAGCTGTTCATCTCGATCGGCATCACCGAGCCTGATGCCGGCTCGGCGGTGGGCGCGATGCGGGCTCAGTTGGCAGCCGATGGTGATGGCTATCGCCTGAATGCCTACAAGAATTACTCCACCGGTGGCCATCGGGCAGGAGCATGCCTCGTGTGGTGCCGCTTTCCGGGAAGCGAAGGCTCACGTGGAATCGGCGCAGTGGTCGTGGATCTCTCGACCGAGGGAGTGAGTGTCGTCGGGACGCACAAGAACATGGGGCTCCATGGTCTGACCGAGGCCGAGCTGGCGTTCGACGACGTGTGGATCGATCCTGACGACGTGGTGATCGCAGCCGATCCCTCTTCCTCGTCGGCGTTCCGGAAGCTGATCGGCCACTTGACCCACGAACGCTGTGGGAACGCTGCGATGTGCATCG
Source organism: Actinomycetes bacterium (assembly GCA_021791615.1). Next base: position 772 of record JAJYWG010000411.1, on the reverse strand, counting down.
GCGCGGCCCAAGGAGCACTGGAGCGCGCCATCCGGTACCTGCGCGATCGTGAGACCGGGGGAAGGCGCTTGGCCGATCTGCAAGGGCTCCAGTGGAAGGTGGCTGACATGGCCATCGAGCTGGAGTCGGCTCGGCTCCTCCTCTACCGGGCGGTCGGGCTTGCCGAGTCCTCCGGCGGCACGCCACCGCCGATGGAGTCGGCGATGGCCAAGGCGGCAGCCAACCTGGCGGCCAAGCACGTCTGCGACGAGGCGATGCAGCTTCTTGGTGGCTACGGCTACAGCGCCGAAGAACCGCTCGAGCGTGCCTTCCGCGACGTGCGGGGGCTGTGCTTCGGAGGCGGGACGGTCGAGATCCAGCGGAACTACGTGGGCCAGAGCCTGCTGCGGGGTGACGCCCCGCACGGACCGGCGTGGCGGTTGGAGGAGCAGTCCTGAACGACCGCCTTCGCCGCGTCGACGAGCACCCCCGCCGCCGGCCAGGCGGCCGTCACCCAGAGGTGGTCGGACCCGCGACCGGCGCCATGCCCACGATCGGCTTGTTGAGCGCAATGGACCCGGTCGACCCGTAGAAGCGCGCTGCCCCGAAGCTGAAGATCCCCCCGTCGGAGGCCACCAGCCAGTAGCCCGCGCCTGTGGGCGTCGCAGCCATGCCCACGATCGGCTTGTTGAGCGTCATGGACCCGGTGGACCCGTAGAAGCGCGCTGCCCCGAAGCTGAAGATCCCCCCGTCGGAGGCCACCAGCCAGTAGCCCTGTCCTGTGGGCGTCGCA
>JAJYWG010000356.1 GCA_021791615.1 Actinomycetes bacterium | reverse complement strand
ACCCACGAGGAGATGTGGGGCATCGATGAAGCGCTCGTGACCGTCCTCGGTCTGGCATAGGAGCGGGCTCCGAACCTGGCCCAATAACCCAGTTGGCGGTCCCGGTGCTACTGCCCTCTATCGCCGGATCGGTGCGCTCGAGTGACCCCAGTCGCGGAATTGATGTGCGAATCAGGCGGTCCTGACCGACTGACAAGTCCGATACCCGCCAGCACTGTTGTCGGTGGAGCCTTACCGTTCCTCCGTGACCACAACCACGTTTCACTTCGATGCACTTTCGCCGGAGCGTCTGGAGGCCATCCGGAGCGCTCGAATCGACGACAGCGGCAATGTCCTGGATTCCGCGCTCGAGGCCGAAGGCGGAGAGCCCCTACGATGCTGTCTTCGACTGGCCAAGCCCGGTGAACAGCTGCTCCTCATTTCCTATCGGCCCTTCGACCAGTTCGGTCCCTACGCCGAGGCCGGCCCGGTGTTCGTCCACAGCCAGCGTTGTGATGGCTATCCGACCGACGGTGGTTACCCCGAGGACTACCGGGACCGCCAGCAGGTCTTCCGCTGCTACGACGATGCCGGGCGCATCATCGGCGGTCAACTCAGCGATGCCGGTGACGACGTGGAGGCGGTCATTGCCGAGCTCTTCTCCAATGAGAAGGTCGCGCTGATCCACACTCGGAACGTCGTCTTCGGTTGCTACATGCTTCAGATCCGGCGCTCGGCTTGAGGCCTTCGACGGGTCATCGGGTCATGCAGCCGACCGATGCAGGGTACCGGCGGGCATCTTCGACGACTGCACGATGAGCACCCCGGCCGTCCAGCGGATGGAACCGCTCCATGAGGGGGCCGTGTCGGGTCGAAGACGGAGGGCGAGCTGGCCGGTGTGGTTCGGCCTGCTGTCGGCAATCTGGGGCCTGTCGTTCATGTTCATCAAGGTCGGCGACGAGGCGCTCGCTCCTATCCAGGTCGCTTTCGGCCGCATGGCCTGCGGCACGGTTGCCTTGGTGATCCTCGCTGTGGTCAGTCGTCGGCGCCTGCCAGCGGGTTGGCGGACCTGGGGGCACCTGGCGGTGGCCGCCCTGCTGCTGAACGCCGCCCCCTTCAGCCTCTTTGCGTACGGCGAAGAGCACACGTCGAGTGTGCTGGCAGGCATCTTCAACGCCGCCACGCCCCTGTTCGCCCTGCCCGTCGCCGCGTGGATCATCCCGGCCGAAGGGCTCACCCGATCACGCCTGGTGGGTCTGGCCGTCGGCTTCGCCGGGGTGCTCACCGTGCTGGGCGTCTGGCACGGCCTGGATGGGAGCCATCTGGAAGGTGACCTCTTCTGTCTCGCTGGGGCAGGATGCTATGGCCTTGGCTTCCCCTACGCCCGACGGCACCTCACCGGGAAGGCGGAGCCCCTCGGTCTTGCTACCGCGCAGCTGCTCTGCGGCACGATCGAGCTGGCGGTCATCACGCCGCTCGTCTCGACCGCTCCCACCACCCTTCCTGACCGAGTGATCCTGAGTGTGGTCGCGCTCGGCTCCCTTGGGACCGGCCTCGCGTACATCTTGAACTTCGCCATCATCCGAGATGCTGGTGCTTCCACGGCCTCCACTGTCACCTACGTGATCCCCATCTTCTCCAGCCTTGCCGGAGTCCTGATCCTGAGTGAGCCACTCGCCTGGAACGAACCCCTTGGCGCTGCGGTCATCATCGTCGGCGCCCTTGCTTCCCAAGATCGTGTGCACCCCTTGTGCCGGTACAGGCAGGGACAACGTCGATCTCCTGTCGGTGAGACGCTCTGAAGCACGGACCGGCCGCTACGGGCCCCAGCGCCCGCTTCACACACCCGCTCCACCGTGCTGGCCGGCCAGCGACTCACGCGCGCCAGATCGACGGCTCGGGGCGCCGATGCCGGTCGCACAGCGCTGCAGACCGAACGCTCATAACGCTCAGCCCTTCTTCGGCCCGGGGCGCCCCACACCGCCGGTCATGGGTCAGTTCGGCTGCGGTCTGTCTGGCGAGAGGATGAGAGTGATCGACTTGCGACCCAGACCGGAGACCTCAGCGAGCTGGCGAATCGACGCACCACTCCGGTGCGCGACCCGGATCATGTCATCGCGGATCTGCGACTCCTTTGCAGCCCGTTCGGCGCTCAGACCCACCACGGCCAGCGCGGCACCAATCTCCCCCTTTTCGGCTCCCCGATACTTGTCCAGCGCTGCGATCGCCGCGCTGACTTCGTCCTCGCCATAGCTCATGTCTCCTCCCTGAGAGCCAGGGCGAGCTTGTCGCGGATCGACATGAGGAGTGCTACTCGTGGCGTCGCATCGGTTCTCACCTCTGCCACGTTGAGGTGCGCCAACGTCATGCCGAGAAGCTCGAGCGCCTCGACCCGTTCAAGCTCGATTCTTACCACCGGCCCTATAGTAGCCACGCGCGGCGCTAATCGGACCACCCTTCCATGGGTGCGTGCCGACGCCGGTGGAGCGTTCGCGGATCCACCGACCTGCCCCCTACCGCTCAGATCTCTCTGCACGATCCCGTGCCCCCGACCGCCGGCTCGGCACGCGGCTCAGCATGCTCGAGCGTGTATGCTGACTTGCATGCAATCGACGAGCGTCCGGATTGACGGCGAGACCCATGACGAGCTGAAGCGTCTGGCGGACGAGCTCGGGACCACGGTCGGTCACACCGTCAGCCTTGCCGTTCGCGCTCTGCGCCAGGACCGTGTTGGGGAGCAGCTGGCTCAGCCGTTACGCGACGATGAGACGGCCTGGCTCGATGCTGACGTCGGGTGACGTCGTCGATCTCGACCTCGGACTGCCTCAGGGCCGAGAGGCTGGCTTTCATCACCCCGCTGTCGTCGTCTCTGCCCAGCGCATCCTCAACGCCCACCCCTCCGTCGTCTACGTGGTGCCGCTGACCTCGACGGTCCGTGGGTTCCACTCAGAGATCACGATCGATCCGGACGACTACAACGGGCTCGGCACGAGGTCTGCCGCCCAGTGCCAGCACCTGCGGTCCGTATCAACTGTGCGCATCGTCGCAACTCGTGGCTACCTCGACGCAGCGACGCTTGCGCAGATCCGAGAGACGATCGCAATCATGCTCGACATCCCGACTTGATCTCGACGAGCGCGCTCCCGCAGCGTATCCCCTATCGGCTCCGCATCCGCGGTGGAACGGGCGCCCCGATCGCCGGAAGGGGGACATCGCGGTGCTGCGGATCGGTGAACGTTGGATGCCGTCGCAGCGCTCTCAACTCCCCGTAGGCCGAGTCGCTGCGAGCCTCAACGTCGCCAGCGCATGGGCGAGGCCATTCG
>JAJYWG010000077.1 GCA_021791615.1 Actinomycetes bacterium | reverse complement strand
TGGGCATGGGCGGCGCCGGCACGATCCGCCAACTCCTCGAGGCCGCCCTCGAAGAGCGCGACATCGCCTATCGCACCTCGGCCGCGATCACCCGGATCACCGAGGACGCCGTCGAGACGGCCGATGCAGCCCCGACGCCCTCGGTGTGCTCGATCATCATCCCGCCCCTCGCCGGCGTCGAGGCGGTCGCTGGGAGCGACGGGCTCGCCAACCCGAAGGGCTTCGTGCCCGTCGACGACCACTACCGCCATGCGGTAGCCGACGGTGTCTACGCCGTCGGCGTCGCCGTCGCTCTCCCGCCGGTCGACGCCACCGCGGTGTCGGTGAACTTCCCGAAGACCGGTCACATGACCGAGCAGATGGCGAAGATCGCCGCCGCCGACCTCGCGGCGCGCCTCCAAGGCCACGAAGCCCGCAGCGCCGAGCTGTCGGCCCGCTGCATTCTCGACATGGGCGACCGCGCCGCCTACCTCGCCGTCGACCCCGTCCGCCCGCCGCGCAACCGCATCCCGACGGTCTCCGAAGGACGACCCTGGCTCGTCGCCAAGATGGCCTTCGAGCGCGCCTACCTCGCCTTCGCTCGGCGCGGGAAGCTCGTGCCGACGGCCCTCGGATGGTGAGGGCTACACGAGCGGCCAGCGTATCGGGGTCCCTGTAGGAGTGTCGACGCTGTCCCGCCCGTCCGACGGTCAGGTACCTCGATCGATGGCGTGACAGGCGAACCTCGGGTCGCATCGACAGCGAAGCCTGTCGGTGCCGAGAACGTCATCCATCGGCTTCGAGCTGGACTTTGACGTCGGCGGGCTAGATGAACGGCACCATGAGGTCAGCCCTTAGCCTTGCCCTGAGGAAGTGCGCCGGAGCCATCTCTTGATCCGGGATCGCCAGTTCGCGTGCTCTTGAGCCTCGGCGACTTGGAACTCGTAATGCTCGACCAGGTCGGAGCGGTCGCGCCGCTGAGCAGCTTGGGTCTGCGCCTGCGTGAGCGACGACGCCCACTGGACCTGGTTACGACTGATGATGTAGTGGGAGTTGCAAGGCAGTGCGCCGCTCCCCACTGACGGCCACAGTGAGATCCGCTGGCCGTCATAGGTGATGCTCCACTGCGCCGGGCTCAGGGGCGTCGAGACCTTCTCACCACAGCCGCAGCAGCAGCTGTGGATTACCGCGCCGTACTCGATCGAGACGTAGACGATGCCCTCCTCCAATGTGTCGGGCACGAACTCGACGAATCGCGGCTTGACGGAGTTGACCCTCACCTCGCGAGGTCCTCGTTGACGATGTGATTGCCATCCAGCGTGTACGCCGTAAAGCACTCCCGCTCCAGGTCGGCGTAGACGCCGTTCAGCTTCTTCCACTTGACGACCGCCAGAGCCGCGTTCAGTGCGTTCAGGTCGGCGATCTGGATGTTCGCGTCGTAGATGTCGTCGGGCCCTGGATCGCTGAAGTCGAGTCGGCTGGCTACGTGGTCCCGCTTTGTGGGAGTGCTCGTGGTAATCCGCAGCACCCCGGTCAACAGGTCGTTGTTCTGCTTCAACCCCAGCCCGACGTCGATGAAGGCCATTTCCCATTCCGTCAGTCGCTCGACGATGCAGCGCTTGACCGTGCCGCCCTCCATACTGAGGAAGACGAAATCGAACCCCCGCAGTTCCTCGACGTTGTCCGCCGTGATGGCGTACCGGTGGGGCTCGATACCACGCTTCTGTACGGAGTAGATCTCGGCCAGCCGCGTGACCTTCTTGGGCCGGGTGTTCAGCACGGCCATGGGGGCGGCACCAGGGGCTCGGAAGGCATTGTGGGAGAGGAAGTCGTCTGCGTCGAAGAGATGGATCTCCTTCACCGGCGTCTTCGCGACGAGGTCCAAGATGTACGACCCCGTCCCCCCCAGACCGACGATCGCCAGGCGCTGCCCCCGAAGGCGATCGGTCAGTGCCGCGATGCCGGCGCGGCTCGACGCGGTGTCCGGATAGACGAAGGGCGAGTCGACGTCCTCGTCTTCCACGACCCGGTAGGTCCGTGCCGTGGCGGTGGGGTCGATCACCTGAGCCGGCCCCTCCAACATGGCGACGTAGGTCGTCATCTTGACGTAGTAGTCCGCGTACGGAGTTTCCGGCTTGCAGGAGAAGCTGCACGACGCGGTGAGCCCCGGCTCGAGCTGGTGCTGGCCGGGGTTGACCATGTTGGGCAGAGGCACGCCGTGCTGATTGCAGGGGGTCTCCCCCGTCCAGAACGCCACGTGGTCGGTGACCGGGGTCGCCGTCACCTCACCGGCCATCGTCAGCTTCGAGATGATCTCCGCGTGCCCCACCTGTCGCTGGCTGTTGACGTAGGGCACGTGGCGGAGCACGAGGTGCCCCCGATCGGTCGCCGAGATCTCGTACCCCTCGTTCCGCAGCTGCTGGAGATCGGGGCTACGACTTGGTGGTGCGGGTGACATTGAAGACGGTCCCCTCCTTCTTCACGCGGACCGTCTGGCCGGGCAGCAACGTGCCCTCGTGCTTCTCCCCGGCCGCGTGGCGGAAGGTCACCGTGAAGGTGTACTTCGGGTCGCCGGACTGGCCGGGGTACGCCAACTCGACCACTTCGACGTAGCTGACGAGGTCGGACGGCACGACCTTCTTCTGGCCGTCGACGACGATGGTGTAGTCGTGCTCCCGGTGGTCTTCGCTGGTGGTGGGGGTCTCGGTGCTGGTCACAGCGCCTCCTCTTGGTTAGAATCCTGGTGGTGCAGAACACACCTTCTGTCTCGTTGGTGAGAAGCGTATCACGGAGACGGGACGAGAACCTTCATCTGTCCCGTTGATGAGACAACCAGGGCCCACCGCAGCCGACCCACTTGACGACCTGGCACCGCTCCTGGCGCAGCGACGGTCCGAACTGGGGCTGAGCCTCCGGGAGGTGAGTGCTCAGTGTGCCGTACCCGTGGCGACCCTGAGCAGGGTCGAGCAAGGGCGAACCCCTGATCTCGCCACCTTCCGCCGTCTCGTCGAGTGGCTCGGACTCCCGCCCGAACGCTTCTTGCTCCCCACGACTCGTGCCGTGAGCACGCCGGACGTCATCAGTGAGCACCTCCGGCTCGACCCGACACTCTCACCCGACGACGCCGAGAAGATCGCCGCGTTGGTACGCACGATGTACGACGCCCTCCAACAGCAGGAGCGCCGTCTTACCGTCCACCTGCGCGCGGCGAAGACGTTCACGCCTCCAGCGATGAGGCTCCTGGCCGACCTGCTCGCCGACATGCAGGAGGCGCTCGAAAACTCCGACGACTGGGCCTAGAGGTCTGCGGTGCGACGCGGCTTCAAGAGCGAGGCGGAGCGCCGTGCTTCGGAAATCCGGGAGCGCCTCGGGTGTGCCGAGAGCGAACCCGTACCGCTGGAGGCGTTCGCGCATGACCTCGGAGTCCGGATGGTGCCGGCCGACGCGCTCGTGCCGATCGAGCGTCTACGAGAACTGCAGGAGCTACAGGCCGACGCCTTCTCGGCAGCGACCTTCCGCGTTACCGATAGCCGCCGCGTCGTCGTCTACAACCCTCTCCACCCACCGGGCAGAACCAGGAGCAATCAGGCCCACGAACTGGCCCACATCGCCCTAGGCCACACCCTGCGCACCGTCGAAAAAGTCGGCGAGTTGTCCTTCGTAACCTGCGACGTCGAGCAGGAAGAGGAGGCCGACTGGCTCGGGGGATGCCTGCTGCTGCCTCGCCCTCTCTTGCTCAAGGCCGCCTACCAGGGCAAGACAGCCGCCCGGATTGCCGAGGAGCACGGCACGAGCGAGACCATGGCCCGCTTCCGGCTCAACGCGAGCGGTGTGCTGGTACAAGTCGGCCGGGCACGAGCGGCGCAGGGACGGGCTCAGTCCACCGAGCGATGATCGTGCCGGCACCCCGAACGCCGGCGTTGGCTGTCCTTACAGGATCAGGGGGTCTCAGGCCCCTTCGGTACATGACGGCCGCGCCCGCGACCGCCGTACCAGTGCGACCCCGGCCGGACCGGGACACCGAATACCCTGGTCACGGACTTGTTCGACGGCCGGGCGACCGAACTCCAGGCGCGATCTCGGCCGGCTGTCACAGGGGTGCAGCAGACTTGAGAGCTGTGAAAGCTCCTTCGGCCATCCGGTGGTCGAAGATGTCCCCTGGACGAAGCGTCGTGTAGGCCGTGAGCGAGACCGGCAGCCGCGCGAGCTTGAGCGTGCTCGATCAACGCCTCGAAGCTCACTTCGCCGCGCTCCGGAGCCAGCGGGACGAGAGTGCCGGTAGCGAGTTCCCGCTGTTCGCCCTTGAGCACGGCCTCTCCGACCTGGAACTCAGCTTGCTGTCGACCACGGTGAGGGACGCAGTGGGCCGCCGCCACCTGCCGATGGCCGCCTCGTTGCCCTTCGTCGTCTACGCAGCCGAGGTGGGCTACGACTACTCCGGTGACGAGTACTGGCCGATGTTCAGTCAGCGCACTCCGGGCTGGTCTTACGAGGACCGTGAGTTCATCCGCCAAGGGTTCCAGCGCTTCGCCACGCGCTTCGGGGGAGCCGTCCCGGCCGGTCCGTGGGCAGCTCACTTCTCGATCATCTGCTGGCCCATCACTCATGCCGTCCTGCCCACCGACCTCCAGCAACATCTCGTCCGCCTGCTCTTCGAGTACCGAACGGGTCTGACGGGCGACTTGCTCGCCGATCCCGCCTCCCTCGGGAGGCGCCTCGCGGCGCGCACGGGCAACTACTCCTCGCGGTTTCGCTACTTCGCACAGAACGCGGCGCTGCTGGGACAGGTAGCGGCTGCGCTTCTTTCGCCCGAGAACGAGTCTTCTCCGTATCTAGTGGACTCGACGCTCCAGCGGATCGTCGGTTCCCTCTCGAAGCATCACCAAGCCCGCCGGTGGCTCCGTGATGCGAAGAGCACCGCGAACCACGTCCGCACGAGCGGCTTTCGCCGGTCGCCTTCTACCAATGGTGCAGCAAGCGGTAATCAGCCGGTCGAGCGCCTTCCGCGAGGAGCCGACCCCGGGGTGTTCGTCCAGCTCTCGGAGCATGGGTGGGAGGTCTATCTCCAGCTGCCCGACCTGTCGTTGCTGGCCGAGCAGCTGCCCGACCTTTACGAACAACTGCGTGGCACCCGCGTCCGGCTGGCGGGGCGAAGGAGCCTTCTCGCTCGGGGTCGGCTCTTGGCCGGCGATCAGCGCGTCCGGCTCGATGAGTGGCCCGCCTCCCAGGTGCCGCTGCTGCAGTTCGAGGGCGACTCGCTGGCATCAGCAAACCGCCTGCTCGCGGATCATTGCGTCCTCAGCCCCGGTCCAGCCTGGCTCTTCAGGGTCCGAGAACCGGGGCTGGCCACCGAGGTCCGCGGCAAAGTGGTTCGGCCCGGCAACTTGTACGTCCTACTCATTCGGGCCGACCTGCCGACCGACGGTCGGCCACCGTGGGTGGTAACGGCTCCGTGCGCCACGGCTGGCGTCAGCGCCTACATCGTCCAGGTACCGGCGGTCCTCGATGAGCGCGCCACCGCCGCGCTGGCGTCTTTGGGGATCGGTGTGCTTGCCGACGTCTCGGTGCGTCCCGCGGGCATCATCCCCAGCGACTGGGACGGACAGGGCAGCCTCACCTCCCTCGCGGGCGACGACGTTGTCATTGCCATCGAGTCGGGGCGAACCGTCACCCAGTGCATCGTCCGGCTGGACGGGAAGACGGAGATGCTCGAGTGGCCTCTCGGTGAGAACGAGCTGTTCGTGGGGCTGAGCGGACTCGAAGTCGGCTCGCACGCGGTCGATGTCGCGCTGCTCTCGGCTGGGGTGGACGGCGCAGTGGCAGAGGGATCGCTCTCGGTCATAGTCCGTACCACGCCGGTCCGTCCCTCGGGCGGTTCGCCGCGAGAGGGGCTGGTGCTGCTGGCCGATCCTCCGGCGCCGGTCATGGAGGACGTCTGGGAGGGACGCGCTCCCATCGAGTTGCTCGGTCCAACCGGTGCCGAGGTCACGGTGGCCGCGACCCTGGAAGGCATCCGGGGCGGCGTTCTTGCCACGGAACGGGTCAAGCTACGCACGCCGGTTGACGCTGCGACGTGGTCGAAGACGGTGGCAAGCCAGCTCCGCAGTTCGAGGGCGTTCCAGCACTGCTACGACGAGTCGGAAGTCCTCACCCTCACGGCGAGCAGTCCCGATCTCGGATCGGTCGAGTTGCGGTGCGAGCGAGAGTTCTCGCCGTTTCGTTGGGTGCTGCGACGTGACCGAACAGGCCCATACGCGCACCTCGTGGACAACACCGACGGCAGTGCCGCCGAAGTGACTCGGTACGCCTTCGGCTCGCCCGCCACCGCGGAGTCCCTGGACTCCGCGGTGTCGGAGGTGCTTCGTTGGCCTGCCGGGGGTCTCCTTCGCGCCAGAGTCGACACCTTCCAAGCGCTCGTCATCATGCCGCCCCACGTCCACGGCGATCTGTCCGACCTCCGCGACGCCCTTCCCGCACCGGACATACCCAGCAGGCCGAGGAGCGCCGACGAGATGCTCTCCTTGATGGAGCTCTGCGCGCAGTGGGCGACCGCTTCCTTGCCCGGCGACCCGTTCGCGGAATTCGAACGGCGCAGGGTCCTTCAGGTCCTAACGGCAGGCGTCGTGTCGGTCGCAGCGGGATCCCGATGGTCGCAGCTTGAACGGCGGGGTACCCGCTACGACAACTTCGTTTTCCAGGAGCTTCGTGAGGCGGTGGGCGCCGAGGACTATCAACGCGGCATCGCCGACGCCATCAGCCGGCGACTCAGTGCCTGGGACACCCTCGACCCAGAGAAGCGTGCTCAGGAGTTCGGCTCTGTCCTCGCTGCCTTCTCCCATCGCACCCACGTACGCGATGACGCCGGCCGCGTCGGCGAGTTTCTCTTGCGCGCGGCGAGCGAACCGTCATCGCTGGAGGGTTGGCCCGCCGACGAGAAGGCATCCTTGGTCGATCGAGTCATCACGTCGCCAGTGCTTATCCGCGCCGCCAGGTTCGTCGTCCTCGGCATCCATCTCGATTCCGATGACGACGACCCGGCCTCGATCTACCGAGGGTGGTCATGGGCGTAGTCGCCCTCTCATCCCACCAAGTAGCCGATCGCGCCCTCGCATCGTTGGGACTCAACGATGCCGGGGTGGATCTGTTCTCGACTGAGGCACTGGCGGAGTCGCTACGCCGGGCCGCTTCCTTCCACTGCCCAGCGACGCCGGCGACCCTCATTCGAACGGTTCTGGACGCGCTCCGCGGACTGCCCGGCTCCGACGAAGCAGTCCCCGCACAGCTTGCGACGCTGCTCGACGCTCTCATCGGCGTCGGCGATCTCCTCGAGTTGCCATCCGCGGACCCGGACGGTCCGAAGCGGCTCATCTACCTGGGTCAACCGGCGTTCATCCGTCGAAGCTCCGGCGCCTACGTCTTGATCGGTGTTCGGCCGGACGGCGAGCCGCTCGCCACCAGTGACCTGGCGGGCCGCATCGAGTTCGACGGCCACCTCCGAGTCCTCCGAGCCGGACTCGATCTCGACGAGCTCATGGCCGCGAACGACATCGCCGAACGAAGCGTGTCTCAGTGGCTCCATAGCCCGCGCCTACGATCTGCCAGCGAGGTTGTCGGCGAGTACGCGGCGCGCCTCGCCGCAGCCGGTCCGTCCGGCGAGATCGACGGAGCCCGGATCATCGACCCGGATGCGCCCGTCGACTACTACCGGGGGCGATGGCGAGCAGCGAAATCGGGGGACTCCGGGGTGTTCGTGGCGCGTCGACCGCAGGCCTACGGCGCCGATCTTTGGTGCGCAGCCCAGCTCGACGATGGTCGCTTCGTACGGCTCGTCGATCTCCCCCTCTTCGGTTCCCTTGCCCCCGCCGCCGACGAAGCCTGGGAACTGCAGGCCGCCATCGACGCCGAACAGGGACACAAACAGCGGGTCCGATCCCGCCCCACCTCCGATACCGCTTACACGGCGTTGGACTTCTTCTCACCCCTGCCAGGTTGGGCGCAACGACGCCTCGATCTCTTCGGCACCCCGCTGCTCGCCGCGAGGGGCGCCTTGTTCTCCTACAGCCTTCCTGCGAACGAGGTTGCCGAGGAACTCGACTTCTTCACCCAACGGCTGTGGATGTCCACCGACACCGAATCCGAGAGGACTGGACCCTAGTTGGCAACCACCAGAACTATCGCCGAGACGATCACCGGCATTCGACAGGCGCTCCAGGAGTACATCGAGGCGACCTATCACGTCGGAAACTCTGACCTCGTCGCCCAACGGCACGATCTGTTGGAGCAAGAGGGCGTCCTGTTCCGGGCCCCATACATCGAGAGCACCCCCCGCTACACCGTCGGCCGTTCCTTCGCTGACCTCGACATCCCCGGCGTCGCCAAGTCGCTGCTCAGTTCGCTCGCCCATCCCGGACACGGGCAATCAGCCTTGCTGTACGACCCGCCCTACGAGCACCAGGCGACCGCGCTGGAAGCGACCTTGCGGGACGGGATGAGCTTGGTCATCACGACCGGCACCGGCTCGGGAAAGACCGAGTCGTTCCTCCTCCCGATCCTTGCCCAGCTGGCCGCCGAGGCGGAAGGCAACCCTCAGGCGTTCGCGGCGCCCGCCGTCAGGGCCCTGCTCCTCTACCCGATGAACGCCCTGGTCAACGATCAACTTGGACGGCTCCGGCTGCTCGTGGGCGACCCTCGGGTGAGCGCGCAGTTCACGGCATGGGCCGGCCGGCCGGCCCGCTTCGCTCGCTACACGAGCCGGACCCTCTACCCCGGTGTCCGTAAGGTGAAGAAGGACACCGTCCGGCTGAAGTCGATCGAGACCTTCTATATCGCGCTCCTCGAGGCGTCGAACGATCCGACCTCGCCAGAACACGACCAGGCGGCGGCCCTTGTTGCGAACTTGAAGAGTCGCGGCAAGTGGCCGAGCAAGCCCGACCTCCAGGCGTGGTTCGGCAAGAGCGGTACGCACTGGAAGAACCAATCGGGCGAGTTCGTGCGAGCGGTGCTCCGGCCCGACGACGCTGAGCTGTTCACCCGACACGAAGTGCTCGCTGGCCCGCCGGATCTCTTGGTCACCAACTACTCGATGCTCGAGTACATGCTGATGCGTCCCCTCGAACGGCCCGTCTTCGATGCCACCCGAGCGTGGCTAGAGAAGAACCCCGACCAGCGCCTGCTCCTTGTCGTGGACGAGGCACACCTCTACCGCGGAGCCGGCGGTGCAGAGGTGGGGCTCCTACTGCGCCGTCTCCGATCCCGCCTGGGCATACCAGCTGAGCGTCTCCAGGTGATCTGCACGAGCGCCAGCTTCAAAGACTTGGACTACGCCCGCGAGTTCGCCGCTCAGCTCTCGGGTAAGACGCCCAACGCCTTCCAAACGATCAGCGGCACGCTCGCTCAACGTGAGCCGGCCTCGGTCGGAACCGAAGCGGACGCCAGAGCCCTCGCAGCGGTACCGCTCACGCGGTTCTACGACGCCGACGACGACGCAGCGCGTCTGGCGGCGGTGGGCGACCTCCTCGCCTATCGGGGCACCACGGCGGCGGACGGCCATTCCGGCCCTGCCCTCTACGAGGCGCTCCGAGACTTCCCACCGCTGAACCTGCTCGTGAACAGGACCATGCAAGAGGCTGCGCCGCTCGGAGAACTGGGACGAGCGCTGTTTCCCATCGTCGACACCGAACTCGCCGATCGGGCGGTGACCACGCTCATCGCCCTTGGCAGCGCGGCGCACCGAGCACCCGGCGAACCCGGCCTGCTCCCCTGCCGCATCCATGCCTTCTTCCGTGGCCTACCCGGTCTCTGGGCCTGCTTGGACCCGAACTGCTCGGACACGACGGCGAAACACGGAAGCCCGGTAGGAGCCCTCTACGCACAGCCCCGGATCACGTGCACCTGCGGGGCACGGGTGTTCGAGCTGTTCACCTGCCGCAACTGCGGGGCCGCGTACGCACGGGCGTACACCGACAACATCCAGGACCCCGGTTACTTGTGGAACGAGCCAGGCAGCGGCTTCGTGTCCGTCACCGGCCAGGTACTCGAACTGTTCCCGATCGACCTCCTTCTTGAGGAACCGACCATCGACACCGAGCCCGCGGACCTCGACCTCATCACCGGGCGGCTCAACCCCACCACCCTCGGCGAGAGGACCCGACAGGTCTTCCTGCGTCTCAACCGCACTCCCGAGCACAACGACGACGGCGGCGACGACCACCTCGACACGGTGGGCGAATTCAAGCCATGTGGCGTCTGCAACACCCACGCCGGCTACGGCCGCACGTCGGTCCAGGACCACCAGACGAAGGGCGACCAACCCTTCCAGGCGCTCGTCACCCGCCAGATCGAAGTCCAGCCTCCCGGTCAGCAGGCCGCCACCGAGTTCGCTCCGCTGCGCGGCCGAAAAGTGCTCGTGTTCTCCGACTCCCGTCAAACCGCGGCTCGTCTCGCTCCGAACCTCCAGGACTACTCCATGCGAGACGTTCTCCGACCGGTAATCCTCAAGGGTTGGCGAGCGCTCGACGAGATCGGCAATCTCTCGGCTGCCCTCAGCCTCGACGACCTCTATCTCGCTGTGATGATCGGCTCGCGCCTCCTCGGGGTTCGGCTCCGGCCCGAGTTGAAAGGTACCGAATCCCTACGCGCCATGTACGAGGTGGCCGACGCCGTCGACCGAGGAGCGCTGAGCGACCCGGCGCAGCTCATCTCGCTCTACCAGCTCGGAAGCGAGCGGTCACCACGGGCCCTTCTGCGCGGCATGGTCGCCACCATCACCGACCGCTACTACGGCTTGCAGTCCCTCGCACTTGCCTCCCTTCGAGAACGCAGAAACCTCGAAGGGAACGTCCTAGCCCTCCCAGACCTCCCTGGAACGGCAATCACCGACGATGAGAAGCGGGCGCTGGCCCGCCTCTGGCTCAACCAATGGGCCAGCTACACCGCCGGGATCTGGTTCCGAGACATGGACGCCAGTTGGGTCCAGACGACCGGCGGAGTCCGTCCACACTCAGGGAACTTCAGCGCCGTGGCCAACAGGATCGCAGATCGAGCGGCGAAGAAGCTCTTCGAGAAGGAGTGGGTGCCGAGGCTCCTCAGTCTCTTCTGCGAGCAGCTTGCCCCGAAGAAATACCGGATGTTGGCCAAGCACATCGCGCTCGACCTCGACACCGAGTGGGGCTACTGCCAGACCTGCCGCGCCACTCAACGGCTGTTCCCCGGCTCGGCCACCTGCGTCAACTGTCACCGGGACCGTGTGGTACCGATCGACCCCGACACCGACCCGGTCTTCTCCGCCCGCAAGGGCTACTACCGGGGCTCGTCAAGCCGCGCCCTGCGCGAGCCCCCGGAGCGTCCCATGGCGATCATTGCCGCCGAGCACACCGCGCAGCTCAACGCGGCCCAATCCGACGAGGTGTTCTCCAAAGCCGAAGAGCACGAGTTGCTCTTCCAAGATGTCGACCTCGCCCTCCCAACCCCGGGCAGCGAACACCGAGCGGCGATCGACGTGCTGTCGTGCACGACCACCATGGAGGTCGGCATCGACATCGGAACGCTGTCAGGGGTGGCGCTACGCAACATGCCGCCATCGCGCGCCAGCTACCAGCAACGCTCAGGGCGGGCCGGTCGACGCGGCAACGCGGTGGCCACGGTGGTGGCCTTCGGCAGTGCCGACAGCCACGACGAGCACTACTTCTCCGAACCCGACGCCATGATCCGCGGCCAGGTCGATGACCCCGTGCTCACCTTGGACAACGAAGAGATCGCCCGCCGTCACGTCACCGCCTATCTCTTTCAGCGTTACCACCAAGATCGCCTTCCCGACATCGAACCCGAGGAGCAGCCGCAGCTGTTCGAGGTCCTCGGCACCGTCGATGACTTCCTCGGCACCGACTCCCCGATCAACCGAGCGGACTTCGAGGCGTGGCTGCACGAGAACCAGCAGGAACTGACCGAAGACCTACGCGACTGGCTCCCGGTTGAGCTGGCGCCAACCGAGCGCGAGGAACTCCTCGATCACCTGATCGAAGACACCCTGGACGCGGTCGACAGTGCCATCGGACCCCCCGCCCTGGACGATCCGCAGCCGGTCGGCGATCACCCTGGCGAAGACGATGACGACGCCACGGTGGTCGAGGCGCAGGCCGAAACCGACGAAGAGCGCCCCGCCGCACGCCGAGCCGTCGAGAACCTCCTGGACCGGCTCCTCTACCGAGGTGTTCTGCCCCGGTACGCCTTCCCCACCGACGTGGTGTCGTTCTATGTGTTCGATAAGGACCGGTCGACGCGCTTTCGACCAGAGTTCCAGTACGCCCCGAGCCAGGGGCTCCCGACCGCTCTCACCCAGTACGCCCCGGGCAAGGAGGTCTGGATCGACGGGAAGCTCTGGCGCTCCGGTGCCCTGTACTCGCCCATGTCGAGCGACCGCTTCCAGGCCTGGCAGCAACGACGGCTCTACCTCGAATGCTCGGTGTGTCACTACGCGGCAACGAGGGACTTCGACGCCGCCGAGCGCGGCCAGCGCGAAGACTGCCCGGCTTGCGGGTCCGAGTCGACGTTCGGGTCGGCGAAGAACTGGATCCGACCACCAGGGTTCGCCCACCCACACACCTGGGACGAAGGCACCTCCCTCGACGACCAGCCGGCTCGTAGCTACGCCACCCGGGCCAAGCTGGTCGCTCCCGGCCCCGGTACACCAGAGGGCTGGCGGACCGTGACCGATCGGATTCGCCAGCACTACGAACGCACCCATCTGCTGGTCACCAACACCGGCCCGCGCCAGGAGGGCTACACCTACTGCACTAGGTGCGGCCTGATCGAGCCGACCGCGATCCCCAGCCGCACGGTCGGCGGCTCGCACAACAAGCCGTACCCCGACGACCGAGACCCGCTCTGTCCGGGGTCGGCCGCCACCCGAGGCCTCGTCCTAGGTACGGACTTCATCTCCGACGTGCTGCTCGTCTCCTTGCGCGTGGACGCGCCGCTGACGCTTCGACCCGGCTACCTGGCCACGGAGGTGGCCCTGCGCACCTTGTCGGAAGCGCTCACGATCGCGGCCACCAACCGTCTGGAGATCGAGCCGGGCGAACTGCAAGCCGAGTACCGACCCGCGCTCAGCCCCGGCGGCCATGAAGGACTCGAAGCCGAGATCTACCTCTACGACACTCTCCCCGGCGGGGCGGGCTTCGCCCGTCGCGTCGGCGAGTTCGGCGTCGATCTCTTCGAGGACGCGATCCGTCTGCTCGAAGGCTGCCCAGCGATCTGCGACAGCTCGTGCTACCGGTGCCTACGGAGCTTCAAGAACCGCTTCGAGCACGCCCTCCTCGACCGCCATCTCGGCGCCAGCCTGCTTCGCTACCTGGTCCGAGGCGAGGAGCCGATCCTCGACAAGATCCGCCTGGAGCAGGCAGCCGACCGACTGTTCGAGGACCTCTCACGCCAGGGTGACTCGGGTGTGACCTGGCATCGCAACGCCGGCGTCGAGATCCCCGGCATCGGCCTGGTCGAGGCTCCCATCCTCGCCCGGTCGAACGGCCGCGCCTACATCGTCGGCGTGCACGGGCCACTCACTCCAGACACCGCATCGGACGAGGCGCTGCGCGACGCCAAGGAGTACGGCAGCGTCGTCCCTGTGATCCTCGTCGACGACATCGTGATCTCCCGCAACCTTCCCCGCGCCAGCCAGCAGGTCTTGGAGCACATGGGATGACAGGACCGACCGACACGTTCCGCACCGGTGTACGAGCGTCCGATGGGCGTTGGCCCTCGCCACCGACGACGTGGAGCTACTCCAGCCTGCGCGACGTGGAGCAGTGCCCGCGCCGTTGGATGCTGAGCCGGGCGACCTACCCCGAGCTGTGGTCGGGTTGGGGTTACCCTTCGCGCCCGCCGGTGGCAGCTCTGGTCGGCGACATCGTGCATGGGGTGCTCGAGCTTCTGGTTCGTCGCATCCGCGACGCCGGCTGCTCGTCGTTGGCCGACCCCGCGGTGGTGGGGCTGTTGAAGGAACTGGGCGGCTACACCCGGCTGGTCGAAGACGGCATCGAGCACCGTCTGGGCGAGCTGGCCGACAACCCCCGCATGGCCGACCGCATCGACTCCCTCCGCACGGCGCTGCGCGCCAGGACTCCGGACATGCGCCAGCGAGTCCAGGCCCTAGTCGCACGGACGCCGCTCCTCCTGAGTCCGACGACCGACGGCGGCGATGCCGGGCCTTCGAGTTCGCTCACCCCCGGTGCCCATCCTGAGGTGGAGCTCAGGGCGCCCGCGCTGCGGTTGGCCGGCCGCGTGGACCTCCTCGTCGTCGACGACGAGGGGTGCGAGATCACCGACTACAAGACCGGCGCTCCCGACGACCACCATGCCGACCAGCTACGGCTCTACTCGCTGATCTGGAGCCGGGACGACGAGCACAACCCTCGCTCCCTGCCCGCCCGACGACTCACGCTGTCGTACCCGACCCATGATGTTGACATCGTCCCGCTCGACAAGCTGGCCCTCGACGCGCTCGCGGTCGCCACGACCGCGGCCATCGAGGCGGCCGAGTCGGCACTCCAAGAGCGTCCCCCGCCGGCAGTCCCCCGACCCGAGATCTGCGGCTTCTGCGGTGTCCGTCAGCTCTGCAACGACTACTGGGGTAGCCAGACGAACCTTCCAGGCGAGGCGGGCGACTGGTTCGACTTCGAGGGCACGGTCGTCGATCAGAACGGCAGTCGGAGTTGGCTGCTCGCCACGACGGCTGAGCCGGTGTTGCTTTTGCGAACGCCGAGCGAGTCGGTGCCATTCGGGATCGGCGACCGCCTGCGTTTGTTGGGTCTGCGCCGGGAGGAGGACGAGGAGGTCACACTTCCGGTAGCAGTGCTCACCAGTGCCTCCGAGGTGTTCCCGCTGACCGGCGCCGGCTAAGAGCCTCTGGTCGACTTGACGTTGGGGACACGGGCACCGTGGCGAGACGGACGTCCGGATCGGTGGAGTGCGACGGTATCGAGCACCTCGGCGGAGCGGACGCGAGGGGTAAGCCATCGCTTCAGCCACCAGTCGGTGATCTTGGTGACGTCGTCTTTCACGTTGCGACGGAACAGGTAGCTCGGTTCGGTCTCGACGCCGAGCAGGTACGGCAGGAGGTTGGAGACGAGGCTGACGCCGTAGACGATGCGTTGGCGACCGTGCTGCAGCAGCGCCTCCGAGGGCCAACCCAGCAGGTCGAGGCCATCTCTCACCTTGCGCAGCTTGGGGTTCACACCCTCACCGAAGATGCTGTTCACTCGCACCCCGGTGCGGCTCTGCTCCGAAAGGCGAACGAGGGCTGCAACCGTCTCGGACGACAGGTGCGAGGTGCCGAACGAGCGGGAGCGGCCGAGCTCACGGAACTCGATCCGACCGTGACCTCCGAGCGTTTCGGCCGGGAAGTGGAGGCGGTTGTACTGGCTGGAGCCGGTTCCGTACAGCGACGTCGTACCCACGAAGACGAGATTGTTCCGACGGTGAACGGGCCGGCCGGCCATCGACGAGGCGATCACACTGGCGTAGTCGCCGTAGCGCTCGTGGTAGGCACGCACCACCGTCGGGCAGACAGCCAGCGCCGCGACGAGCTTCCCGCCCAAGAGTGCGTTGTATGGCGCGATGGCGCCGCAGACGGTGAGGTCTGCCACTTCGGTGCCGACGGTCTCTGCCTTGGCCCGCCGCACCAGGTCAGCGATGGCTCGACGACCCTCGGGATCTGCAAGAGCCATGGCTAACCCGGCACGAGTCGGTGGAGACAAGAAGGGAAGCAGCGCTGCTCGGCTGCGTAAGAGGTCCGCCAGCGCGAGGCAGCGCTTGCTGCGGAACAGGTCGGACTCGGCGCGGGCACGCCACGCTTCGGCGTCGGCGGGTTCGATACGGCGCTTGAACTCTCGGCGCTGCACGAACCGACGGTGGTCGTCTCTGCGGGCCGTTGACTCCTTGCGGAGGCGCTCGATGGCGTCCTCTGTCGGTGCGGTCCACAGCGAGGGCCAGTAGAGCCCATCCTCGATGAGGTCATCGAGGTAGAGGTCCCGCAGTCCGCGTTCCAGCCGTTGGTTCACCCAGTGGGCCAGCCGGGCTGAGGGGTGCTTGGCCAGCATCTCGGTGAACTGGGTGGGTTGCCACCCGATCCAGTCGTCTCGCTCTTTGATCTGGACGATGGGGCTGCCCAAGGCGGCGATGCCGATAACCGGGTGGCACGGTGCCGCTCGGTCGCGGATGAGAAGGAGCAAGGTCCGCCCGGGCGTGCTCGTGTACTGGTTGGACCACGTGTGCCTGAAGTACCTCCAGATATCCCCCAGCCGGAGCCCCGTGTGGGCGCACCGCTCGGCGGGGTCGACGACCTGCACGTAGGGGTCGACGACCGTTCGAAGGCATCTCGCTGGGTCGTCGCCTGGCTCAAGGGTCTCCAGGGCGGCCCGTAGGGCTTCGCCGTCGCGCATCAAGGAGAAGATGGAGACAAAGTGACCCTGGAACTCCCGGGGCCGTTCCATCTCGGCCACGAAGCGTCGCACCGAAGGAACTGCCAGCTGCTCGTCCCGCTTGAGCAGTTCCTGCTTGCGTACCCGGGCCTTCTCCCGCGCCGGATCCCTCGCCCCTTTCGGTGGCCGCACAGCCACACGCTGCTGTCCATCCACTCGGACCGCCCAGCCCTGGTCGACCAGATCGGCGAGCACGCGGGTGGCGGCCACAAGAGCAGGATGGGGTTGCCGCTCCTGGTTGTGCGTGGTGGTGGCCGAGCGGCGGCTCGGCGATGCCAGGCTTCGGGCGACGGCCAGGAACGTGCGCGCCTCAGCCGGGCGCAGTGCCTGTGGGGTGGGCAGGGGGATCCAGGGAACGGCAGGCGTCACGTCAGGCGCTCATGAAGGTCGACAACACGTCTGCCCAAGTCTGGCGGAAGACACGCGCCCGAGGCCCGTCCGCGCGGCTCCACGTGCTCACCTCGGCGCGCGCCGCGGCCAGGATGGCCAGCGCGACCTGCTTGGCGATGTCCTGGTCTCGCGAGGACTCACTCGTGGCGAGCGGACCGTAGAGGTCTCGGTAGAGGGGGTGACGGGAGTTCAGCAGCAGGAGGAGTCGACCAGCCCGCACCACGACCTCGAAGGCGGCCGTGGAGGGAAGTTCCGACGCCACGATCTGGTACGGGGATCCAGGGTTGAGCCGCTCGGCGGTCTTGACCACGCCCTTCAAGGGCTCAGGGACCAGGTCAGTTCGCCTAGGGAGCGGCGGGAGGGAAGGATCGGCCCGGCTGGCCTGCCGTTCGGCGGCGCCCAGCGGCTCGGCGGATCGCACCAGGTCGAAACGCTGGCGTACGCGGGCGTTGAGGGCGCGACCGATCGGTTCGAGGTCGGGCACCAGGGCGTCCAGTAGATATCTCGACGGAACGATTGCCTGCTTGGAGTGGGTGATACCGAAGTGCTCGTCGAGCGTGGGGTCGAAGCGAACCTCGCACCGCCACCAGTCGTCGTAGTTCTCTCGGCGCTTGCTTCCCATGAAGAACCAGCCGCGGTCGATCTCACGGTCTGCCCGCAGCACAGATACCGAGGGAGCGTTGGTGATCCCGCGGTGCCGCTTCTCGTCAGCTGACAAGCCGTGCCAGCGTTCGACTGGGAGTTCGGCGAAGCGGACGCGAACCTCGCCTTCACCCTGTCGGCCGACAAGGCGATAGACCAGTTCGTCGCCGAAAAGACGGCCCCCGTGGATCTCGGACTCTGAAGCGAGAAACAGCGGATCGTGGACCGGTACGGCGCGCCCGTTGACGGCGATCCGCTTCCCGGCGATCAAGAAGCGGCGGTAGATCCGACCGAACTCTTCCTGCAGCTGGCGTACCAGCCACGACGGACGCTTGTACTCGATGCGATCGCAACGCAACAGGCGGACCACGGTCCCCGTCGGGGTCGCGGGTGAGAACGGGAGGTGCTGTGCCACCTCTATGGGGGGAAGAGCACGATGTCCGAAGGCAGCGATCTCGTCGAGGTCAAGGCGGCTCCAGAGGACCTGGGGGCTCCGCCAGGAGTACACCTCGACCCTCCGGCAACGACTCAGGGCGCCGTTCGGCAATCCCATACCGTAACGACCGAGGGATCCTCGGTCGTCAAAACGAGTCGAGCCTCCGAAGGTGAGCGCTCGGCCGAGCGCGGCGGCGTCCATCCCCTCACCGTCATCGGTGACGGTGATCTCCAGCGGGCAGTCCCCGTCTTGGCTCTGCATGACCGCCACCGTCACCCGTTCAGCGTGCGCCTGGAAGGCGTTGTCGACGAACTCCGCGATCGACTGCGCGCTGCTCCGATAGCCGGTGTCACGCGTGGCAAGGAGGAAGTTGACCGGATCGACGATCGCCGGAGTGGGTAGCCGCGACCGGACGGCCAGCGCGCTGTCGGCTTTCACCACCTGCGCCCCACCACCCCGGCAACGACTGGCGTCCAGCACACGAACATCAACCTAATCATATGATAGACACGTGTCAAACATATGATTATCCTGGACCCGGTGCTCCGTCGACGGTGGTTGTCATGAGCAAGCGGCAACGCATCGCGGCCGACACGCCGCTACCCAATTGTCCTGCGCGCAATGTCGGGATGGCGTTCTGTGATCCGATCAACGACCGCCTCGATCGGTTGGTCTCGTTCGCCGAATCGTCCTTCGACCGCACCAGCCGCAAGGAACTGGTCGCCTCACTCATTCTCGCGGCTCCCACCGACGGGGCGGCCCTCTTCGAGATGGTGAGGACGTACCGGCAGTCCACCGCCGAGCAAGCGCGGCTGGACGGACGGGAGGCGGGCAAGCCGCTCATCACCTCCGATCGGCGGCCGGGACCACGCCCTCGGCGTTGATGGCACGCGGACCACACTGCGTCTGAACGGTCGTCTCGACCCGTGCTTCTGCGCTGCGATGTGCTGTTCGATCCCGACACACGCGACCCGGTCTGCCGCAACGGCGTGCGTTACTTCGGGTCGATCGAATCGGATCAGGCCGAGCCACTGGGCGACCTGGAGTGGTTGGGTGCGATGGCGATCGTAGAAGCCACGGCAGACCGCGTTGTCGACGTCGTCTCGGTACAACGTGGAGTGGCAGATGATGGCTGAGTCTTCGGCGACGGCTTGGTCGACCATGTCGGCGAGCCGCCCGGGTTCGAGGTGCATCAGGTTGCCGGGTCGGAAGACGCAGGTGTCGCAACATCGTTCGCAGACGTGCACCCTTCCGTCGCGATAGGCGTTGTGTCTGCTCATTGGTGAGCTCCCGAGAGGGGCACAATCGTGCCGTCGGCGGCCAGGGGGCCAGCCTCGACGACGTCCTCGCCAACTTGGGCGCGCCGGTCCATCCATGCTCGCAGGCTGGCGGCAGTGAGCTGTACGGCGCGCCGCCCGGGGACCTGTTGGAGGACGCCAGCGTGGACGAGGTCCATGATCTCGGCGGTGCTGTGCCCGGTGAAGCGGGTGACCTCCGCGATCGGCACCGCGGCCACCGGCTGGGCGGTACGGCGCTTGGCGGCGTGACGGGCGATCCAGCACGCCTCGACCGAGGTGCGGGTGACGAAACGGGCGCCGGAGGAGTCGGTCTCGGGGTCGACCTCGAGCTGGCCGGTGCGGGAGAGCAAGGCGACGGTGCTGAGGGCGACCTTGAGCTGGCGGGCGGCGGCGGCGAGCTTCACCGAGCGGCGGTGCAGGGCCTGGATGCGCTGGTGCTCGGCTCGCAGCGCGTCGGCGGCATCAGGGGTGAGGTGGTACTGGCGGCTGGTGGGGTGCTGCTCGACGGCGAGCCCGAGCCGGCGGAGGGCGTGGTAGGCCTCGTGGTAGGTGATGCCGAGCTCTTCTGCGAGGTCGGGCAGGAGGATCCGCCCGGCGAGGCGGTCCCGGTGGGACCAGACGTCGGAGAGCCGGGCGTAGCGGCGGGAGACGCCGGTGGCGTCGGGGAGGGTGACGGTGGGGATGGTGCCGTCGGTCATCCAGCGTCGGGCGGTGGTCGGGTAGATGTCGAGCTCGGCGGCGACGCGTCGAGCATCGCAGAGCGGGTCATCTTCGGTGCCGGGGTCCACGAGCCAGCCGGCAGCGGCCAGGGTGGCCTCCACGTGGTCGGCGCGGGCGAGTATCGGGTTGCCGCTGCCCCAGGTGACGCGCCGCAGCGTCGGGGTGAGGAGGGTGCCGATGGACATGGCGACGTGGTGGTCGAGGATCTCGGCGACCTTTCGGAGGGGGGCGACGTC
>JAJYWG010000206.1 GCA_021791615.1 Actinomycetes bacterium | reverse complement strand
GAAGCCGTCCTCCATGTGCAGCGCACCGAAGCCGGCACCGCGCAGGACCCGCACCGCCGCCGGGGCAAAGACGCAGTACGGCCCACGGCAGTAGGCGACGACGTCGATGTCCCCAGGAAGCTCCCCGAGCACCGAATGGAGCACGTCGAGGGGAACCGAGCGAGCCCCGGGAATGTGCCCGGTGCGGTACTCGGTCACCGGACGCACGTCGAGGACGGTGACTGCACCTGCACGCAGCCGTTCGAGAAGCTCTGCGCGCCCGACTACCTCGAGGTCCGCCACCGGGCCGAGGTAGGCGCTGGCCAGGCGGCCGAGATCGTCACGGTCGACTGCAGCCACCTTACGCAGCGCCGACCAGAGCTCCTCGACCTCCTCCCCGGCCAGGCGGTAGTAGATCCTGGTGCCCTCCCGACGTGAGCGAACCAGTCCGGCCCGGGCCAAGGCACGCAGGTGGTGCGACGCATTCGCCATGCTCTGCCCGATCTCACCGGCTACCTCGTCGACGGAGCGTTCGCCTTGGGCCAAGAGGTCCACGATCTCCACCCGGCGCCCCGCCGACAGCGCCCCGGCAACTTCGGCCAGCGCGTCGAACAGCGCTCCCTTAGCTGCTCGGGTGCCGACTCCTCCGGTGTCGGTCTCAACTAATCTCATGATTACTTGATGATATCGCAAGACGAGCGCGGAGCTTGCCTGAAGCGTCGCCATCCTGACGGGTCCAACTTGTCAGCGGCGGGAGTGCCATACATGGCCTGCAACCAGCACTTTGACGCCAGGACTCGGACGCGGCGAGCATCCGGCAGTGACTCTCTCGTTCCTCTGGCGGGCCTTCTGTCGCGTCCTCCAGCTCATCTGACTCCTCTGCCGCAGCGACACCGATCTCGCCCCTACAAGAGGATATGCTGGCATATCATGAAGCGAACCACCGTAAAGCTGCCGGACGATCTCGATGCACGCCTACGCCATGAGGCGGAGCGTCGCGCGACGACGATCTCAGAACTGACCAGAGAGGCGATCGAGGAACACCTCGGAGCCCGGAGGGGGCGACGCCGCTTGATTGCCGCGGGAGCTGGCCGAGGCGGAGCGCCGGATGTCTCGGAGCGAATCGAAGAGATCCTTCGAGCCGAGGTGAAGCGATAGCCCTGCTGGTCGACGCTGGCCCGCTCTATGCCTACGTCGACGCAGACGACCGTCACCATGATGAATGCCTCCGGTTGTTGGAGAATCACCCAGGGCCCCTCCTGGTGCCGCTGCTCGTGGTGACCAAGGTCGCCTACTTGCTCGAGTCCCGCCTGGGCTCTGACGCCGAGGTCCGCTTCCTCGGTGACTTCGCCGCCGGCAACCTCCTCGCTGAACCGGTCGCCGCCCCGGACTGGCTCCGTATCGCGGAACTTGTCTCTACGTACCGGGACCTTCCCCTCGGCACCGTGGACGCGTCGGTCGTCGCCGTCGCCGAGCGTCGGAAGATCACCTCGCTGGCCACTCTCGACAGACGACATTTCTCCGTCGTGCGACCGTCCCACGCACCAGCCTTCGACCTCGTGCCTTGACACTGCTGGGTATGCCAATAGATCGCGCACGAGAGCTGCGGCTCGTGTCTCCGACCGCCGGCACCGGGGCACCCCTGACGTCAATCTGAGCGAACGATGCGGGTCCTGATCCCAGGAAGATCACGAAAAGCCGAGCTGTCCGCGCTCACCACTTCTCGATTCGTGGCAAGGGCACTCGCGGCGATGATCAGATCGTGCGCGCCTCGAGGCCTACCCCCCCGACCGCACAGCGACGAGGAGCTCAGCGCGTGCCTCGGCTACCTCGACGCCGTGGTCCACAACGTCGAGAGCTAGGACCACGTCGTCAGCGAAGACGAACCGGGCAGTACGGCGCTTCCCGGTCGCCAGCAATGCTCCCACCCGTAGCTCCGCGACACTGATCGCTGCGATGGCCACATCGTCCTCATCGTCGATCAGCTGGTCCACGTCCGACCCGGAATGCTCCGGATCAACGAGGTAGGTCGTGTCGAGGAGGACGCGGCTCACAACTTGGCGTCGGTCTCAAGGAGGTCCCGAACCTCTCTGAGGTCACGGACCCATTCCCTGTCCGGCCGGTGGCGACGCAAGAGCTCCTTGGCGTCCTTGCCGCGCCTGTGGCTTGCCGACTCGAGCTTCGCGATGGCCCTTCCGTGGCGCACGATCGTGAAGTGCGCGCCGTGGTGCTCGATCGCATCGAGGAGCTCGGAAAGCTGCCTGGCCGCCTCCGTGGCTGAGACTTCCCGCATGAAATCAGATTGTCATACTCGTTGGCCGCTCCAAGCCCACGCCGCATCCGCGACTCCAACGTGACTATCGGAAGCCTGCCGTTCCCCGAACCATCAGCAAACATCTCGCTGACTGAGACCTCGTCTCCGAGTCTCTCGGGTGGCCAGGGAGGCTGGCCATGCTGCTGTCATGGACAGATGCCGAAGGCATCAGGCCACCGCCTTCTTGGGGCTGGGTGAGGCACCGTCCAAGATTGAGACAGTGCCGGTGGCGACGGAGCTTCCCGATCAAAGGGGTAGTCCCCGCCTGTCTGAGCACGGGCAGTCTTCCTCCCCTCTCCTTCGGTCCTTGGGCCTCCGGCCCGGGCGCACCCCCGCGAACTGCGGGTGTTGTGGTCCTTCTTCCACTCCGCTGGGCGGATGGGAAGGCTGGACCAGTCGACCGGTTCCCCGGTCCATAGCTGTACCAGGAGGTACACACAGGCAAGCTCTGCCAGAGCTGCCGGATTCTTTGCTGCATTCACATCACGGCCGATGTCGAGCCCACAGGTGTCGCAGTGGAACACCCGGGATCACCGTTTGAGCTTGGGGTTGGAGAAATTGACGGCGAAGCGAACGAGCGGGTCCGCTCTCTTCACCGGGACGAGGGCCATGTTCACGGCGGCCGGTTTCATCGAGGCGGGCCGCACGTTTCCCACCCGTCCGGTTATGCGCCGGGGGCTGTGACGCATCAGACGGGCTTCGGCAGCTACCCAGTACGACTCCCACTCGATCGTTCAGCGAGAGAGCTCGTCTTCCCCGCTACGCCACTGCGGCGCTCGAGCAGGATCACGTCACGCCACTGCCCGGCGAGCGGGCCGTAGCCCATGTAGCCGAGCCGGTGACGCACACCGACCTCGCGGAACCCGGTGCGGCGGTGCAGGGCAAGGCTCGGGAGGTTCTCCGGGAAGATCCCGCACTGGATAGTCCAGATGCCTGCCGCCTCGGTCGAGGCGATCAGCGCATCGAGCAGCAGGCGGCCGATGCCCTTGCCCGCCGTGCTCGGATTGACATAGACCGAG
>JAJYWG010000118.1 GCA_021791615.1 Actinomycetes bacterium | reverse complement strand
AACACCCCTGGATCGTCCACCGTGTTCCCTCCGTCGAGCACCGACTTTGGGCGACAACGCTACGCCGAGAGGGCACCAGCGGCGGGTGGAGCTACCCACACGATCTAGCGAGGAGCCCAACTTTGCGTAGTCCACCTCCTACGCGCCAGCTTCAAGTACGCGTCGCGCCGGGACTGGACTGCGATCGCCCGGGACCTCAAGCCGATCTACACCGCCCCCACCGAGGCCGCCGCCCTCGAACGCTTGGCCGACTTCGCCGGCGTCTGGGAGGCCAAGTACCCGGCGATCGTCAAGCTGTGGGAGTCGGCGTGGGCAGAGTTCGTGCCGTTCCTGTCCTTCGCGCCCGCTGTCCGCCAGGTGATCTACACGACCAACGCGATCGAGTCGGTCAACGCCCGGATCCGCAAGGCGGTCAAGGCCCGGGGGCACTTCCCGACCGAGACCGCGGCGCTCAAGTGCGTGTACATGGCGGTCATGAGCCTCGACCCGACCGGCGTCGGCCGGCAACGCTGGTCGAACCGCTGGAAAGAAGCCCTGAATGCCTTCACAGTCGCGTTCCCAGGGCGTATACTCGCCTCAACGAAGTAGCCGAGAAGCCTCAATCACCGAGGACCGGTTACACCGTTCATGCGACAGTCCCACCGGGTCCGGGTGCCTCCAGCGTCGAGGTGGCGATGATGACGGCCGGAGGCGGGGGCGGTCAAGCTCGCCGCCGCCGGTGGGTGGGTGGGTGGGGGCTCTGGGGGAACGCCCGGGGTGGGCTTCTGGCGACGCCGGTAGCTGTCGCCGTCGAGGACGAGCTCGTAGGCGGAGGACTGGAGGCGGTCGATGGCGGACTGGGCGAGGAGGCCGTCGGCCATGAGAGCGAGCCACTCGACCGGTTCCCGGTTGGAGGTCACGATGGTGGCCGCTTGGCGGTGTCGTTCCACTACCAGCTCGTAGAGGTCGGCGGTGTCGGTGGCGTCGAGGGCCTGGAGGCACAGGTCGTCGATGATGAGTAGGTCCACCCGGATGAGCTTGCGGATCTCGGCGTCGTGGCTGTTGTCGAGCCGGGAGGCCTTGAGCCGCTCGAGGAGTTGATCGGATCGCTCGAAGTGCACACTGTGTCGCCGGCGGATAGCGGCATGGCCGAGGGCGGTGGCGAGGAAGGTCTTGCCTACCCCGACCGGTCCGAGGATCAACGCGTTGTGGGCGGCTTCGACGAAGCGGCCGCTGACGAGCTCGTCGAGGACGGCTCGGTCGTAGCTGACCGCTGCGGTGTCGTCCCAGTTCTCGAGGCGCATGGCCGGGTCGAGTCCGGCGGTCCGCGCCCGCAGGTCGGCGGAGTGGGTATCTCTGCGGGTGACCTCGTCGGAGAGCACGAGCTCCAAGAACTCGGCGTGGCCGAGGGATCGCGAGCGCGCCAGGGCGAGGCGCTCGGGGAGGGTGTCGAGTGCCTTGCCGAGCTTGACCCGGCGCAGCAGGGAACGCAGCTCGGGGCTGACGAGCGGTGTCGGGGCGGTCATGCGGGACCCCCGTCGCCCTCGGCAGCCTGGTTGCCCGGTTCAGTGGACGAAGAACCCTTGTGTGGCTCGGGCTTCGTGGTGGCGAAGTGCTCGGCATTGCGGGCGAAGCGCGCCGGGCCGGTCGCTGTTGGCGCCGGGGCGCCGGCGGGTGCGTCAGCTTCGGTGGCCCGCTCGATCATCCGGGCGATGAGGCCGACGTTGAACGCTTCGGCGTCGGCCGCCCGGGCACAGGCAGCCTCGACCCGCTCGGTCCCCCACCGCTTGACCAGGCCGAGCAACGCGTAGACCTGGCGCATCTTGGTCCACGGCAGCGGGTGGTCCAAGATGGCGGCGGCATACGCGCCGATGGCTGGGCCGTGGCCCGCCGCGAGGCGGCGCAGATGGTCGAGGTCGCGCATCGCATAGGCGGTCTTCTCTGCTGGTAGGTCGGCGGGGTCGGTGGACCGCCCGCCGGGGGCCTGGCGGGGATGGACCTTGACTACCGCACCCCGATGAGAGATGCGCACCAACGCCCGGTCCGCGCGCACGTCGACCCGGGCACCTATCAGGTCTCCAGGAATCGAGTACAACGCTTTGGCCACCTCAACATGGTGGTCCCGGTGCACTTTAGGGTTGGCGTAGATCGGCAGGTCATAAGCCGATGTCGGTGCGGGCAACAATTGGGGTGCTTCTTCGACAGCGAAATGCTCTGCGGGACGCAACTGGGTGGTCCCATGGGTTCGTAGGCCGGCCCGGCCCCGGCACCACTCCTCGACCCGGCGCTGCGCGTCGGCGAGATCGACGAAGGTCTCGCCGGCGAAGAAGCTGTTGCGGACAAAGGGAACTTGGCGTTCCACCCGGGGCTTGTCGGTCGGGGTCCGAACCCGGGCCGGGTCGATCAAGAACCCCCTGGCTTGGGCGTACTCGACGAACGCCTCGTTGAAGCGGGGGTCGGTCGGGTTCGCCCGGACGATCACCGAGCTCATATTGTCAGGAATGAGCACCTTGAACACCCCGCCAAAGAATGACCACGCCGCCTCGCATCCGGCGATCACCGCCTCGGTGGTCTGAGTGAAACTCAACCACACGAAACAATGCCGGGAGAAACACGCGGTGAAGATCAGCGCCTGGACGACCCGGCGCCGACCCGAGCCGGGATCGTCGATCAGGCCCATCTTGCCGAAGTCGACCTGCAACTCGACGCCGGGTTCACCATCCGCGACACGCACCGTCGTCCCCCGGGCGGAACGGCCCACCCCGAGCACCTCGAGGGCATAGCGGTGCAACGTGCGCTCCGGGACCACCGTCCCGGAGCGGGCGAGCAACTCGCCGGCCTTCACCACCGTCAGGTCCTGGTCCACCAACCACGCCCTCAGCTGGTCGTGGTTGGCCACCAGCAGCCCCCAGGCCGCCCCACGGCCGGCGGGGCGGTGCGGACGGACCTTCTCGCAGATCGACGCCAACACCACGTCGCTCAGCTGCCCCTCGCCGCCGTCGCGGTCCACGCCGGCGTCGAGCGCTGCGGCGACGTAGCGGCGGACCGTCTTGCGGTCCATCCCCGCCAGCCTCTCGATCGAGCGCAAGGCCTCGCCGCGCAGCCACAGGCGCAACACTTCACGGATCTCGTACACACGAACCTCCCGGAACATCGCCACCTCCTGACGGCCGCTGGCCGGCCGAAGGTGGCGAGTCCACCGGCAGCGGCACCGCCGCTGGTGGATGCTCCGGGGTGGTCCCATCACTGGCGGAGCGGTGGTCCCATCTTCATGGCGGAACTCACCTCAAGGTGGTCCCATGCTGCTGGCGGGCGACAGTGGTGCCGGGCCTG
>JAJYWG010000489.1 GCA_021791615.1 Actinomycetes bacterium | reverse complement strand
GATGTTGGTGTCAGCCGCCACAAACTAGGGACCACTTGAGGAACCCTTCGCCATGAACTAGGGACCGCTCCGCCGCCAGTCGTGGGACCACCTGAGGGTCCACCACCTCCGGTCGGACATCTGTTCGACTCGGGCACCGAGGAGGTGCCTGAATGTTCAAGGAGGTATCAGTGGTCCAAGTACGAGAAGTGCTACGGAGGTGGCTCAGCGGCAACGAGGGGCTCCGGCGCGTAGCAGACGGCGCCGGCGTCGACCGGAAGACGGCGCGCCGTTACGTGGAAGCCGCCGAGTCACTCGGCGTGAAAAGGGACGGAGGCGAGGGCCAGCTCACCGAGAAGCTCCTCGCCGCCGTGGTCGACGAGGTCCGTCCCGGGCGGCCCGCTGGCCATGGCGAAGCGTGGGGACTGCTCGAGGCGCACCACGAAAAAGTAAAGGAGCTCGTGGTGGTGAAGGGCCTCACGGTCGTGAAGGCAGGCGACCTGCTGGCACGCCAGGGCATTGTCGTGCCCGAGCGCACCCTGCACCGTTACTGCGCCGAGCACTGCCCCACCGGGGGCAAAAGGGACACGGTCCGGTTGGCGGACCCCGAGCCCGGCAAGGAGCTGCAAGCCGATTTCGGCCGGATGGGCCTGCTTTTCGACCCGCTCCAGGCGCGCCGGCGCGTCGTGCACGCGCTCGTGCTCGTCGCCGTGCTGTCCCGGCACATGTTCGTGTGGCTCACCTTCACCCAGACGACAGAGGACGTCATCGAAGGCCTGGAGGCCGCCTGGGAGTTCTTCCAGGGTATATTTGCTGTCCTAATCCCAGACAATCTCTCGCCGGTCGTCACCAAGGCAGAGCCGACCGAACCGCGCATAAACGACACGTTCTTGGAGTACTCCCAAGAGCGGGGCTTCCTAATTGACGCCGCCCGTGTCCGCCACCCCAAGGACAAGGCCCGCTGTGAGAGGCAAGTACCGTATGTACGGTCACGCTTTTTCGCAGGCGAGGACTTCGTCGACCTGGCTGACGGCAGGCGCCGGGCAGTTGCGTGGTGCTTGGACGGGGCGGGGGAGCGCGTCCACGGCACGACACGGTGCCGGCCTGTCGAAACCTTCAGGGCGCTCGAACAACCGGCGCTGCTCCCGGCCCCCACGGAGCGTTACGACACGCCCCACACAGCCGAGCCCAAGGTCCACCCCGACCACCACGTCGAGGTGCTGAGGGCCATCTATTCCATACCCGGCGACGACATGGTGGGCAAGACGGTCTCGGCCCGTGTCGACTCGACGACCGCCAAGTTCTACTACAAGGGCCAGCTCATAAAGCTGCACCCCCGGAAAGCGCCCGGCGGCCGCTCGACGGACCCAGCCGACCTGCCGAAGGAGCGGACCGCTTACGCGATGCGCAACATCGAGTCCCTGGTCGCCCGGGGCCACGCAGCCCACGAGGCAGTCGGCACCTACATAGAGGCGCTCATGGCGACCAAGTTGCCGTGGACGAAGATGCGCCAGGCCTACCGCCTGCTCGCCTTGGTCGACAAATGGGGCGCCGAGAAGGTAGGTGCGGCCTGCACCAAGGCCTTGGAGGCAGAGGCCGTCAACGTCAACCTGGTGGCCAGGATGCTCGAAAAGGCCAAAGAGGCAGGAGAGCCCGGTGCCGGGCCTGGCTGCGCGCCGAAGGGCACTGCGGGGCGTTTTGCCCGCGACAGTGCCGAGTTCGAGGCGAGGGGGCGGGCGAAGTGACCCAGCCAGTGCCCTCTGTCCCCCCAGAGCTCCGCTCGTTGCTGCGCCGGTTGCGCCTCGGCCAGGCCATGGACACCCTGCCCGAGCGGGCCGCGCTCGCAAAGGCCAACTCCATATCCCACCTCGACTTCTTGGCCACGGTGCTCTCCGACGAGGTGGCAAGACGGGACCGCTCCTCGGCTTCGGTGCGCGCCAAGGCAGCCCACCTGGACCCGAAGATGACACTGGAGCGCTGGGACGCCAGCGCTGCGGTCGCCTACGACAAGGCCGTGCTGGACGAGCTCGTCAGCTTGCGCTTCGTCGAGGACGCCTACAACGCGTTCGTCTTGGGGCCTGTTGGCGTAGGGAAGACGTTCCTCGTTACGGCGCTCGGCCACATCGCTTGCCGCCGGCGCGTCCGGGTCTACTTCGAGCGCGCCGACCGGCTCTTCAAGCGCCTGAAGGCGGCACGCCTCGATGCGAGCTACGACGCCGAGATGAGGAAGCTCGTGGCGACCGACCTGCTCATTATCGACGACTTCGCACTGCAGGGGCTCGACCAGGTGGAGACGTCTGACTTTTACGCCCTTGTGGTCGAGCGGCACCGTCGGGCCGCTACGGTTGTCAGCTCCAATCGCGACCCTAGCGAGTGGCTGGCGCTGATGGCGGACCCGATGCTCGCCCAGTCGGCCGTCGACCGCCTCCAAAGTGCCGCCTTCGAGCTCGTGATCGAAGGCGAATCGTACAGGCGGAGGGAGAAACCGGCGGTCGGCCCGCGGCCGGGTGTCCCCAAGGGAGGTGGCGCAAAATGAGCACCAACCCGTCGCGTAACGATAGCCGTAACGATAAGGCGACGACGAGGCGCTGCCCGGTCTGTGGCCGGAGCTTCACCCCCCAGGGGCGGCGCCGTTATTGCGACGACAAGTGCCGGCAGCAGGCTTTCCGCCGGCGCCACCAGCCAGGAGCCGCGAAGTCCCGGTGCCGCGCAAGGGCTCCAAGCGGGCGGTCACCGCCTACGAGTGCGACAGTTGCGGCGAAAGGGCCATAGGCGACCTATATAAGCGCCGACTGCAGGACGTTTATGAGGGCAATCGGCCTGGGCGGTACCTGCCCCCACTGCGACGGCGCCGTGGCCATTAGTGACCTTCTCGAACGACGTGGTTGCTAACCAGAGCCGCGAGGCCCAGCGAACTCGGTCATTGCGCAGCGCGACTTTCCTCGATCGCGCTGCGCGACACCCCGAGGACCGCAGAACGACACGACATTGCGACCGTCACACACTTCAATGGCCAGTCCACGCGCCCCTGGAAGCCGCCGCTCGAAGCCCTCGCGGAGCTCCAAAGCGCTCACAGCTCGGCCCAGCCCCCCCACTGACGCCGGCCCCCCTTAGGGGGGCCGTTGTCGCCGGGTTAGCCGACCAGCCGCGTGCCGACCGGCAACACAGAGCAGGCGTCTCCCCAGCTCCACGCTCGCCGACGCCGGCAGGCGACAGCGACCTCAGTTCCCCAGTTTGACAAGTCACCTCGAGCCCTGGATCATGGTTCTCGACCGGTCGTGGCATGCCCGAGGTGGTCCCATGTTTGTGGCGCCGGGTGGTCCCATGCTACTGGCGGGTGACATGGCCGAGTCGGTCATGG
>JAJYWG010000278.1 GCA_021791615.1 Actinomycetes bacterium | reverse complement strand
ATCCCTGAATCAACCCACATTCATGCCGGGAGGCCCCGCTTTCTCTTGCCCCCGGGACTGTCACCATCGATGCGGGCTGGAAGCCCCTAGGGAGGCCAGGCGTCGTCGCTTCTGCCGGCTTTTTCTCTGTGACGGCGGCGGCCGTGCTCGGCGACGAGTGAGCCTGTGACCTTGAGCACCCAGCGCTGAGCACACCAACCGCCAGGACGAGACCCACGAGGAGGAAGCCCCGCGTCGTGAGGGACTTCGGTCGCCAGCTGCGGGGTGTGAAACAACTCACATCACTACGACGCCTCGCCCGTCTCTGATCTTGCAGATCCATGCCGTTTCGCCCCTCGGCTCCAAGGGCGGTGGAATTCCGTCTCGTCGCTCCGGGGCCGAGACTCCTCGACGAGGCCGAGGCCTACGAGAGCGACGGCAGCTACCTGGCGATGCTCCGCCAATGACCGGCGTGCCGGTTGGCCCCCACGTCGCTCCCTAACTGCCAGGAAGTATCTCTACGGCGCGAGCTGTCGAGTAGTAGACGCCATCTGGAGCCAGCGGCTGGCGTCCGATGTCGAGGCCCCACTCGAATTTCGCCGCCGTTTCCCGCGAGACTGTGCTGACGGGCATTTCCATGGCGAAGGTCACGCTCTGGCCGGGCACTAGGCGCCCGACCGGCTTGCAGTTCAGCATGTAGGAGTGCTTGTCGACGTGGACGCTGTTTGGACGTACCAGAGCGAGGAGCTCGGTGTAGCCAGGGCAGCTTCGGAAGTAGACGCTCTTTTGCCCTGGGTTCTCAAGGGTCACCTGGAAGTGGGCTGTCGTCCCACCCACCAGCTTTGTCGGGAGTGTTGAGGAAGCTCGCAGCATGGCGATCGTGCCCGGAGCGGGTGCAGGTGAGACGGTCTCGACGGGCGGTACACCGAGTTGGCTGACGCTGAGTGGTCCACAGGGCGCGAACTTCGAGAGGGAGATCGCTCCTTCTCCGTGGGGCAGGACGACTGAGAGCGACTGGTAGGGAAGCTTCGACGTGCCGAGACCTGTCCCGCCTGGCATGCCAAGGCAGCTGTCGTTGCCTCCGATAAAGGTGCCCCCGCTAGCCCCGGGTCTGAGGTCGGCCGGCACGAAACTCGGGAACATGGTCTGGTGGCTCACGTTCAGTCTCACCCGCCGACCGCCCCTCGTAACGCCGTAGACACTCGGGTAGTCGTTCAAGCGGCAAGTGACATGGCCGACATTGGTTACGACGATCCTCGTCTCGACACTTCCCGCTGCCGCGCCGGTAAGACCGGTTCGGAGTCGCAGGTCGGCCGAGGAGCAGTCAGCAGCTGGCGCAAGGCTGGTGGGGGTCGTTGTGGGCGGAGTCACCGCTGGCATCGGAGGCGCTGGAGCAGAGAGCCAGGGAACGACGAAGCCGGGCGCGGTAGGAAAGTACTTCGGCTCGGATGTCCGGCGGAGTCCTACCAGCCAGACGACTGCGAAAGTGGCCAGCACGAGAGTCGCCGTCACCGCTACCTTGATGATCCTCCTCTGGCGACTCGGCAACCCACCCGAGGCTCTCCGGGCCTCATCCGAGTCGATCGGCGGCAGGCTGTCGATGGCAGCGCGCATGCGCTCTTCCAGAGTCGGTTTCAATTGTTCACCTCCAGCTCGGAGCGGAGACGTTCGAGAGCCCGGCTGAGGTGGCTCTGGACAGTCGCCGGGCTGACGCCGAGCAGCTCGGCCACCTCGCGCTGGGTCCACTGGTAGCCGTGGACGAGAACCACCGCGACCCGCTGGTGCTCAGTCAACTCCCGGAGGACGCTGGCGAGCTCCGGCTCGACCCATGGCTCACGCCAGTCGGGCGGCTGGTGGAGGATTCGTAGCCTTCGCCGGCGGACCTTGCTCTGCCCGACTCGGTAGAGGTACCCAAGCGGGTAGGAGAGACTGGCAATCTTCTCCCTGTGCTCGAATGCCCAGGCAAGGGCGGCAGCGGCCGCTTCCCGACCTCGCTCGGGCCCGTAGGCGGCTGAGAGCGCCCGCCTCAACTTCGGCTCAGCCCGCCGAAAGAACTCCTCGAAGTCGTCCCTGCCGTCGCTCTCTAGCGCCGCCGACGATGGCATCACACCATATAGACCTCTGAGCGGCCGTCTTTCATGACCATGCTCGGGCTTTTCTCAGTCCGGACTCAGAAGGGCTGTTGGGGTGCGGAAAACCGGCGTCCGGTCAAGGGCGCAGGTGACTGGGGAGCGTCGGGTCAAGCCGGTCAGCAGCGGCACTCGTTCTGTCGCTCGCGGCGATCACGATGGCACGCTAGCCAGTCCACGAGAGAGCTCTCGGTGCCAACCTCCCGTGAGTCAGATCGGGCTCCCGATTCGTTGAGCTGAGAGAGGGGGGAGGAGCTGACGGGAACCGGGCTCCGAGGTCGCCGAGCCTCGGCTGCTGCCCATCCTCGCCTGGCTCTACGAGCCAGAAAAGCTGGCTGCCACGGCACAGTGTTCCTGATGGAACCTGTCTTGCAGAGGTTGACACGCGCCGGACGCCTCGCTTGCGCCGAGCTCTGGTATCCCCTAGAGGGCCGTGCCGTGGGGTCGAACCTCACTGCGGGACGGCAGATCCGTGCTTGGCGTCAGAGAGTCACGGATCGGCCCAAAGAGTCCTGAAACGGCCGGGTGGTAGTTCATCAGGTACCAGCCAGGCCGTTCGGGGCCAACGGTGCGCCACGGGGCGGGCGGTGATGGCTATGCACCCACCTCTTGGGGTCAGAGCGGCCCTGTCCCCCCTTGTGCCCCGAAACGGCCGGGGGTAGGTCTGTGCCAGCCATCCGGCACGGGCGCAGACATCAGGAGGTAACCGGCGTGATCATGACGAGGCCGTTCGCGCCATTGCCACCGCCGCCGTCGCTGTCGCCGCCGCCGCCGCCGGTGCCTACGTCGGTGCCGGGACCGCCACCGACGGTGCCACCGTTGCTGGGGGTGAAGTAGTAGTAGCCACCTCCGTTACCGCCGATGCTGGAGGTGCCACTTGAGCCGGCTCCACCCGAGGTTGTAGCCAGTGGTACGGCGCCGCCGCTGTAACTGGTACCACCACCGACGCCACCGGCACCGCCGACGCTGGTGCCGCCGCCGCCGGCACCGCCGCCGCCGCCCGTAGCACTCGATGTGCCACATGTGACGCTGGAGCTGCCGCCGGCTTGGATGTCACCGACGCCGCCGGGGCCGCCGAAGCCGACCACGACGGAGCATTCTGTTACCCCGCTTGTCACAGGCACCAATGCCTCGACAAGGCCGCCTGCACCACCACCACCACCACCACCGCCGCCGGTGCTGATGCCGGGGCCACCACCGCCGCCGCCACCGCCGCCCCATGCCTCGACCTGAAGCTCAGTCACC
>JAJYWG010000002.1 GCA_021791615.1 Actinomycetes bacterium | reverse complement strand
CGCGTCGCGGCTGGATCACTGGGTCCCCCCTTTTCTTCGGGAGCCAGGGAGCGTCTCGGAGTCCCCCGGCTTCGACGTACAGGTCGTCTCTGAGTTGTCCGTCTCTGAGTTGTCTGTTGAGTTGCTTACCAGGGCTTCTGACAACCTGAGAAGCTAGCAGAGTTGCGGTTCGGTGACAAGCAGGAGGCCGACAGGAGAACCAACACCGTGTCCACTCAGCGCCTCGAGCTGCGCCCGGTCCCTCTTCACGCCGCTTGCCGTGCCACCGCCGCTTGCCGTGCCACCGCCGCTTGCCGTGCCACGGCCGCTTGCCGTGCTCGTGACCGGGATCGACGCGCCGCGGGGTCGGCCCGGCCGTCGCATCAGCGTGTTGGCCGGCGTACCCGTGCGAGCGCAGCTTCCAGACGACCACCGTCTCTAAGCCTGTCGGCAAGCCGCACGTTCACGGCGAGACGCTCGAGGGTCTGACGAACCGTGCGGTGGTTCGATGCGAAGCCCTGTCGGGTGATGAAGCTGTCGATGTCTTCGGCCAGAGCGGGATCGGCACAGAGCGTGGGGACCGTGCTCACCATGAGGGCGTGGTGCTCCTTGGGCATGGTCTCGAGGAGCTCGTTCCAGGTGGACTTCACCCGTTGCCAGATTGCTGGCCCAGCAACCGGATTGGCGAGAAGGGAGCGCACGATCAGTGATCGGTCGACGCTGCGCGCTTCGGTGCGCGCCATCTCGAAGGTGTGCAGGCAGCGCACGGTGTCGGGGAACTCGGAGAGCGCGGCGAGGCACCGACGCTCCTGCTGGGGGGTGGAAGGATGCCGGTAGCACTCGAGGATCGCCTCGTAGTCATCCTCTCGGTCCAGGTCTGCGACCACTGAGAGGATGGCGGGCTCCAGATCGGGCTCGATTGGCGCGCCCCCGGCGTGAGCGGCTGCGAACCTCCGAGCCGCCTCTTCGCGCACCGTGGCGTCCCTGCCGAGCGTCCCGAGGGTCCTGAGGAGCAGGGCACGGAGCGCGGGTATGTGCACACTCTCTCCCGGCTTCGGCTCCCACCCGAGCGCTGCCAGCCGTGAGCCCAAAAGGGTGCGAGTGGCTGTTGCGACCGCGTCACGAGCTCCGTCGCGAGCGATGCGCTGGCACAGGTCGAGCGCAGCGACAAGCGGGCGGTAGACCCCCGGCTGCTCCTCATCGCCGACACGGCTCGCGAGGTCGAAGAGCTCTCCGAGCTCCATGCGCTCCGCAAGGACGAGCGCCCAGGTGTCCGAGACCAGATCGCAGCGTTCGAGAGGTTGAAGCGCTGTCCATCGTCCGGCAAGAGCCTGCAGCGCACCGCTTGAGTAGGTGACGCGGTACGCGCCCCAGCCGCCAGCGTTCGCAAGGAGAAGGCCCGAGCCTACCGATCCGATCGAGATGGGCTCGCCGCCCAGGAGCAAGCGCTCCCAGGCCTCCTCTGGTGCACCGGCGTCGACGTCGCGTACGAGCAGGGGAACTTGCCAGCGGTTCCCGATGGCTGAGTCACCGTGGCGGGGCGATGGAAGGTAGGAGAAGGGCTCCTGGGAGAGCGTCGACCCGTTCACATGGACGAGCGGGTGACCGCCTTGGAGGATCCAGCTCTCGGCTACCGCCCGGATTGGTTCATCGCTCACCTGCTCGAGTGCCTCCCAGAAGTCCGAGGTCACGGAGTTGCCGAACGCGTGGCTCCGTAGGTAGTACCGGACCGCATCCCGGAACGGATCGGCTCCCAGGTACTGCTCGAGCATGCGAAGCACGCTCCCGCCCTTCTGGTAGGTCAGCACGTCGAACATCCCCAACGCGTCGTCCGGCGACTCCACGTGGTACTCGATCGGACGCGTCGCATGCAGGCCGTCGACCGATAGCGCACCGTCTCGATCCATGCCGAAGGTCGTCCAACGCTCCCACTCGGGCCGGTAGGCGTCGACCGACAGCAGGTCCATGAACGTGGCGAACGCCTCGTTCAACCAGGCTCCATCCCACCAATCCATGGTCACGAGGTTTCCGAACCACATGTGGGCGATCTCGTGGTGGACGACAGTGGCGACGCGCTCGAGCTCCACCCTGGAGGCAGTCAGGGGGTCCACGAGAAGCGACGCCTCATGGAAGGTGACGCAGCCAGGATTCTCGGCGCCACCGCCCGGGAAGTCAGGGATGCCGACGAGGTCGAGCTTCTCGAACGGGTATGGGATCCCCGTGTACTCGTTGAAGAACGCAACCGCGTGCTGAGCAGCGTCCAACGCGTACGCGGCAAGGTGACCTCTTCCCGGCGCGTGCACCACTCGGACCGGCGTCCCACTCGCATCGACGGGATCAGTGATCTCGAGCGGTCCGACTACGAATGCGACCAAGTACGTTGAGATCTTCGCGGTGGGAGCGAAGTGGACGCGCCGCTTTGACGCGCCACTCTCTGGGTGCAGCTGCTCTTCGCCGGCGATTGGAGCGTTGGAGACCGCGGTCAAGTCGTCGTCGATGACGAGGGTGATCTTGAAGGTCGCCTTGCGGTCCGGCTCGTCCCAGCACGGGAACACCCGGCGTGCATTGGCCAAGAAGAGCTTGGTGGTAGCGACGGTGCTCGTGGCGCCGTCGGAGGTCTTGAACGTGCTGAGGTAGAAACCTCGGACTTGATCGGTGAGGGGGCCGTTGAACGTGATCGAAAGCGTTGCGTCGCCGACTGGCAGGGGGATCGACGGACTGACACGAGCCCGCTCGCGTGGCGCGTCGATCGAGACCGTGGCGGGAGCAGGGTCTGCCCCGGCCGCCGCCACGGTGGCCCCGGTGATGGACAGCTCCGCGGCGTTGAGCACGATCTCGTCGACCTCCTCGTGCACGAGAAGGTCGATGTCCACGCTCCCGGAAAAAACGGACCGTTCGAAGTCCGGCTCGATCTCGAGCCGGTACCGAACGGGCTCTACGTTGCGGGGCAGGCGGTATGAACCGTCTCTTCCTGGGTTCGTAGCGGTCGTGGTGTCAGATGCAGATGGCACGGAGATCTCCTCTGTCGAACAGCGACGGGGCGGCGCCACCCCCGGTTCTGCACTTGACCGGTCCACGGCGCCGTGACCGATCGCGTGCCCGCCGCCGAACGAGAACTCCCTAGAGAGATACGTCCTGGCATGTCGAGCGGGCCAAGGTTCGAAGTGGTGACGAGGCGCAACCCGGCTTCCTTGGGTGACGGTTGGAACGTCCGCCCTTGTGATTCGGATTCGCGATCGCACCGGCACCTGCCGGTCAGGCAGCAAGATCGGCCACGTCCAGGGCGTGGCACGCTGAATTCTCAGGCTGGGTCGATCCTCCCCCTCCCTGTGGGACGCGTGAGCGCGATCGAGCCAGGGCCCGACCCCGCCAGCTCAGACGCGAAAGTTGTCAGTTGACCTACGTACCTGGCGATATTACAACTTTCGGAGTATAACCAACTCGTGAGATGGGGCAACGTGTGGCCGATGCGGGGGAGGAGGCGACGACGAGAGCACAGGCAGGCAGCCGGGCGACGGCTCGGCATGCCACCCGTGGGCAACGCGGCGGGGTCGGTGCCGTGTGCTTCGGAAGGGTCTGCGGGGAGACGATCGAGTTGGACGTGGAGTCGGTGCCGACCCGCCCGCGACGCGCTGTCCTGTCCGACGACTGAAGGAACGCGCTCGTGATCGTGGTCGACGCGCATCAGCACTTCTGGAACCCCGTTCGAGTGGACTACCCGTGGCTCGAAGTGGATTACCCCGAGCTCAACCGCCCCTATGTCTTTGCCGATCTGGAGCCGCACCTCGCTTCCTGCGGTGTCCAGGCAACTGTGCTCGTGCAGTCGGGAGAGTCCCTCGAGGACAACGAGGTGATGTTCGAGATCGCCCGGTCCGAGTCGCGGGTCGCAGGCATCGTCGCATGGGTTCCGATCGAGGACGCCGAGCGCACCGACGCGCTGTTGGAGACTTTCGGGCGCGCTCATCGCGTGGTCGGCGTCCGGACCCTCGCCCAGAACCAGCCAGATCCGGACTGGCTGCTGCGCTCCGATGTGGCACGAGGTCTCGACGTTGTTGCCACCCGTGGCCTGCCGTTCGACTTCCTGGGAAAATTTGCACGGCATCTCAGACACGTCCCCACCCTCTGTGAACGTCATCCCGAGCTGCGGATCGTGATCGACCATCTGGCGAAGCCCCCGATCGGTGAGGACCTCGTCGCCTGGTCGGACCTGCTGGCGCGCGCAGCTGAAGCGCCCAACGTCTTTGCAAAGGTGTCCGGCCTCTATCCCGCCGCCGGCGATCGCGCACCGTGGACCCTCGAAGACATCCGTCCCGCCCTCGCCCGAGCTCTCGAGCTCTTCGGATCCTCGCGGCTCATGTTCGGCAGCGACTGGCCCGTGTGCGAGCTGGCAGGTGGCTACGAAACCGTCGTAGGCGCGCTCTTCAGGCTCTTCGAGGAGCTCAGCGCCGAAGAGCGTCGTGACCTCCTCGGTGAGACCGCGGTGAGGTTCTACGGTTTGGCGCTCGAACGATGACTGCCTTCCCGGTCCTCGATGACCGGCTTCTCTTGCTGCACCCCGATGACGATTGCCTCGTGGCGCGAGTGGCAGTGACAGCTGGAACGCCTCTGCAGCTCGAAAGCGCCTCCGTCGAGCTCGAGACCGCACTCGGT
This sequence comes from Actinomycetes bacterium, assembly GCA_021791615.1. The sequence goes on along the minus strand of JAJYWG010000002.1, from coordinate 15,812 downwards.
GTGGGGTCCAAGATCGCACGTAGAGACCTCGAGGCGGGGCAGGAGGTCCGCAAGTGCGGAGGCATCATCGGCCGCACGTCGACGCCAGTTCGGGCGGGGTCCCACTTGCACGTGCACAACATCGTGTCCAGCTACCTGCCAGCGCATCTCGTTGGGGGCGCAGCGGTCGAGCCGGGGACGACGTTCACCGGCACTCGCGAAGCAGAGACCTTGCCGGAGGGCCTGGTGATGTTCGACTCGGACCCGCCGTTCGGGCGAGCACGCGGGGTCCGGCGAGAACGCGGACCCTTGCCAAGCGGTACATTTGTGTGCAACGAACTGCCCCTTGCGTTTTCGGGGTTCCTGCGCGCCGATGGGCGTAAAGGCATACGTAACCAGCTCCTCGTCGTCTACACGGTGGAGTGCGCCCACCACGTGGCCTCCCGGATCGCCCAACCGCTGTCGTCGACAGCACCGGTCAACGTGCAGGTCGTGGGGTTTCCCGGCTGCTACCCGAACGAGTACGCACAGAGAGTGCTTCGTGCCCTGTGCACCCATCCGAACGTCGGGGGCGCCCTCCTCGTCTCACTGGGCTGTGAGAGCTTCGACTCGATGTCGCTCCTCGAGAGTGTTCGTGCCAGCGGTCGCTGGGGTGAGCGCCTCGTCATTCAAGAAGACGGCGGGACGTCGGCCACCATCGACCGAGGGCGCGGCTTGGTCGTCAGGGCGCTGCGGGAGATCGACCGGGTTGATCGCGTGCCGATGACGACCAGCGAGCTCGTCGTGGGGACCATCTGCGGCGGTTCTGACAGCACGAGCGTGCTGACGGCGAACCCCGCCGTCGGGCGAGCGTTCGACCTTCTCGTATCAGACGGAGCAGCCTGCATCTTCGAGGAGACCGGTGAGCTCATCGGGTGCGAGGAGTCCCTTCGACGTCGCGGTGTCAACGACGTGATCGGCGAGGAACTGCGGAACCGCGTGCTGAAGGCGGCTGCGTACTACCAGCAGATGGGGCACGCCAGCATCGCTCCGGGAAACCTCGTCGGTGGGATCACGACGATAGAGGAGAAGTCGATCGGCGCCTATGCAAAGAGCGGCAGCGCGCCGATAGCTGGCATCATCGAGCCCGGGGAAGCCCCTCCGTCCGGGGGCCTGTTCCTGCTCGACGTCGTGCCCGATGGTGAGCCGCGTTTTGGCTACCCGAACATCAACGACACGACCGAGGTGGTCGAGCTCATTGCCTGCGGTTGCCATGTGATCCTGTTCACGACCGGTCGCGGTTCGGTTGTGGGATCGGTGATCTCTCCCGTCGTGAAGGTGTGTGCAAATCCTGAGACCTATGCGAAGATGTCTGACGACATGGATGTCAATGCAGGTCGAGTGCTGCTCGGCACCTCGACGATCGAAGATATCGGCCGAGAGATCTACTCGATGGTTGGCGAGATCGCCGGTGGAACCCTGACGCGATCGGAGTCTCTCGGACACCAGGAGTTCCAGCTCGGGTACAAAGTGTTTCGCTCACGTGAACCTTCATGCCTCGCTTGAACGGCCGGGTCGCGTCTGCCGTCGGCACGGGCCGGCCGCGAGGTGCTGCGCAGACGTGGAGGGGCTGGCCTTCCAGGTGACTGCACTGCCGCTGAAGCAAGTCGACGTCGGTCGGACGGGAGTGGAAGTGACGAGCCTCATCCTGGGCTGCTCTTCGATCGGGGGACTGTTCGCTCCGGTCAGCGAGCATCAGGCCCAGGCGGTTCTCGAATCGGCGTGGAGCGCAGGCGTGCGTGCCTTTGACACCGCTCCGCACTACGGGGTCGGGCTCTCCGAGGAGCGAATCGGCAGGTTCCTTGCTTCGCACCCTGACGTGAGTGTGACGATCTCGTCAAAGATTGGACGGCTTCTCGTGGCGACCGATGAGGATGTCGAAGGTGTCGACGGGTTCTATGGGACGCCACGCCGTAGACGGATCCGGGACTACAGCAGCGACGGCGCGCGTCGCTCAGTCGAGGAATCCTGCCAACGACTTGGGCGCAGCGGTCTCGACATCGCGCTCATTCATGACCCAGAGGGGAACGAGCGCCAAGCCCTCGACGAGGCGTACCCAGCGCTTGTCGATCTGAAAGCCGAGGGCTTTGTCGGAGCAGTCGGAGTAGGCACGACCAGCAGCTCCGTCGCCACTTGGTTCGTCCAGCGCGCAGAGCTCGATTGTGTGTTGATCGCTGGCGAGTACTCGCTGCTGGGGACCCCTGCCGCGGTGACGCTGTTTCCGGCATGCCGGGAACGCGGAGTGACGGTACTGGCGGCGGGCGTGTACAAGAGCGGCGTCCTTGCCGCTCCCCATGAGGGAGCCCATTTGGACTACGCACCGGCAAGTGCCGCAGTGCTGGCCCGTGTGCGCGCGATCGAGAGCGTCTGTACGAGGTGGGGGGTCCCTCTCCCTGCGGTCGCGTTGCAATTCGTTGCTGCACATCCAGCGGTCGGCGCCCTCGTAGTGGGGGCGGCTACGGCGGACGAAGCGACCCGCAACGTCAGCTATCTCTCTTTGGAGATTCCCGAAGGGCTCTTCGAGGAGCTGGCGCACCGCGGCCTGCTGCCGGCCGAGTGTTGACCGCCAAGCACATCGGGGCTTCCGCTGCTGGGCCAGAGGATGCGACGGCTCTCTTCGGCATCTGGTCTGTCATCAGGACAGCCGTCTTCGGGACCACCGGCGCACTGGACAATCCAGGCGCGCTCGCTCGGCCTGAGCACGCAGTGAACGTCTTGCTGTTTCATGCGCCTCGAGCAGCTGCATCGGACCCCGGCTCTCGCGGGCAGAGCAGACTTGGCCTGTGTGCACGTCGAGATTCAGCAACGTTGTAGGACGGAGGAGACATGCCCGGATCGGACTTCGGTGGGATGAGGGCAATCGTGACGGGCGCCGCGTCGGGTATCGGACTCGCGACCGCAGAGCTGTTTGCATCTCGTGGGGCTCGCGTCTGTGGGTTCGACGTCGCAGAGCCACCCGCGGTGCCGTTTTTGTACCAACGCGTCGACGTGACCGACGATGCATGGGTGCGCGAGGCGGTGACGTCGGCGGTGAACGAGCTGGGCGGATTGGATGTGCTGGTCAACAACGCCGGCATCGGTGCACAGGGGACCGTGGAGGAGAACTCCGAGGACGAGTGGCGCCAGGTGATCGATGTGAACGTGCTCGGCATCGTACGAGTCACGCGAGCCTGCCTGCCGTCGTTGCGCGCGTCGCGGCAAGCAGCCATCGTCAACACCTGCTCGATCGCTGCGACGACGGGGCTCGTGCGCCGAGCTCTGTACAGCGCAAGCAAGGGGGCCGTGCTCGCGTTGACGCGGGCGATGGCAGCGGACCACCTGCACGAGGGTGTCCGCGTCAACTGCGTCAATCCCGGGACCGTCGAGACCCCGTGGGTCAGCCGGCTACTGGCGAGTGCTCCGGATCCCGTGGCCGAGCGTGCCGAGCTCGTGGCGCGTCAGCCCCACGGCCGATTGGTGATGGCGGCGGAGGTTGCTGCGGCGATTGCCTATCTCGCCTCACCGAGTGCTGGATCGACTACCGGCACGGCCATCGAAGTTGACGGCGGTATGGCCGGCCTGCGACTCGTGCCGAAGCGCACGATGAAGCGCACATAAGGGCGCGGGGACCTGTCGACGTGCAGTCGATGTGCACTGCCCCATGGAAGGGCGAGCTCTCGAGCTGCCGCTCGTCGGTCGGCTCGAAGAGGAATTCCGGCCGAAGCCCCGTTGGTCAGTCGGCATGCAATGCGATGTCCAGAATCTGGGAGGCATCCGCCGGCGGTGGGCTCGACTCGATGATGAGCCGCCGGATCGTACCGCTCCATGCAAAGGGCGGCCGGTAGTCGTCGCTCACGGGGAATTCGCTGTCGTAGCCGATCCGCAGCGGGCCTGCCACCGCGGCTCTTGGCGACGGGACCAGGGGACCGGGGGGAAGCGAGATGGAGGCCACCACAGATCCGTCGACAGCGAGGGCGGCGATCGATGAGCGGGGGGCGGGCTCGTACGTCACAGTGATCGAGTGGTGACCGGGCACGAGACGATCCGGAGCAGTCATTCGGAACACGTCGGCTCCAAACGCGTTCAGGACGAACTGTGGGCGTCCTGAGTGGACGAGCAATGCCCACCCGCCGGTCCATTCGCCCTGGGCCCACAGGACACCGTCTCCTCCGTCAGCCGGAGCGTCGATGTCGACTTCGATTCTCCCTCCCGACTCGATGGACGGCATCGCTTCGGCCGCGATCGGACCGGATCCCGGCAGGAAGACCTTGTGTCGAAGCGCATCAGGAGGTGAAACCGTCATGACATCGGCGACTCCGCCCATCCAGTCGCCCATGGGCAGCACGGAGTTGCGCCCGGCCTCCGCCCACCAGAGAGACTCGAGTTGTCGAAGAATGTCCGGCCGTTCCTCTGCACGGTCATGTGCCTCAGAGAAATCATCGTCGAGACAGAAGAGGCTCCACGAGTCGGTCTCGATGTCATGACTGCCCGGGATCAGGCGCCGCTCGTCCGCCAGGCCCACTAGCACCCGGTCGGTGGTGGCCTTCCAGCCGTTTACGTAGATGGCTCGGGAGCCGAGCATCTCGAAGTACTGGGCGGTCCTTGGAGCCTGCGCGCTGGCATCGCGGAACGTGTCGAGGAAACTGGCGCCGTCCAGAGGACGCTGAGTGACGCCGTCCACCACGTCGGGTACGGCGACTGTGCAAAGCTCGAGGATCGTCGGCATGACGTCAACGGCGTGGCAGAACTGCCCTCGGATCTCACCGTGGGCGGCGATCCCGTCCGGCCAGCGGACGACCAGCGGGACGCGCGTGCCTCCGAGCCAGGTGTAGCGCTTCCAGAGGCGGAAAGGGCTGTTGCCCGCCCATGCCCATCCCCACGGGTAGTGGTTGAGCAGGCGAAAACCACCGAGCGCAGGCTCCTTTGCAAGGTTCTCCTCGACGGTCTCCGCGTCCAGGCGCCAGCGGCTGGTGTTGGTCGAGCCGATCGGGCCGCCTTCTGCACTCGCTCCGTTGTCCGACATGAGAAAGACGGCGGTGTTCTCTGCGAGTCCCGACACGTCGAGGAAGTCCAAGAGCCTTCCGATCTGGTCGTCGGTGTGGGACAGAAATCCCGCGTAGATCTCCTGCATCCTGGCGAAGAGGCGTCGCTGCTCCGTCGGGAGCGCGTCCCATTCCTGGACCCAGCTTGGTCGCGGCGTGCACGTGGTCTCGAGGGGAATGATGCCTAGCGCACGTTGTCGCTCGAACGCTTGGGCACGCCACCGTTCCCAGCCAATGTCGAAGCGACCCCGATATCGCTCGAGCCACTCCGTCGGGGCTTGGTGCGGCGAGTGCATGGCCCCCGTGGCAAGGTACAAGAAGAACGGTCTGCTGGAGCTTGAATGGCGCTGATCGAGGAGCTGGCGGATCGCCTGGTCGATCAGGTCCTCGGTGAGGTGGTATCCGTCCTGGGGACGCCGGGGCGGGTCGACGAAGTGGTTGTCGCAGACCAGGTTCGGCGTCCACTGGTTCGTGTACCCGTGGAGGAAGCCGTAGAAGCGCTCGAACCCGAGGCCGAGCGGCCAGAGGTCGAAAGGCCCGGCAGCGCTCCGATCGGACGACGGCGTGAGGTGCCACTTCCCCACCGCCATGGTCGAGTACCCGGCGTCTCGGAGCACCCGCGCCATGGTCGCGGCCGTCGGCGGAATTCTCCCGGAGTAGCCGGGGAACCGCATCGGCACATCTGGAAGTGCACCCATCCCCACCGCGTGGTGATTCTGGCCGGTAAGCAGTGCGGCACGCGTCGACGAGCAGATCGAGGTGACGTGAAAGGCGTTGTAGCGCAGACCTTCCGCCGCCAGTCGGTCAATGGCCGGCGTGTCGACGTCCGACCCGAAGCACCCCAGCTGAGCGAAGCCCAAATCATCCAAGAGGATGACGATGACGTTGGGGCGGCTCACCTGCTCTCCACCCGGTGCGGTCACGAGCGAGACTTCCTTCGTCGTCCGACCAAAGGGCGGAAACATCGATCCACTCACGCTCATGAATCTCCTTGGCTCCTCTCGACCCGACCGGACACTCGACACAACTGGCAGACGTTACGCAGCGCCGCCGAGGTTCCCTGATGGTTGCAAGCGCAAGGCGAAGCGTCAAGATCGGGTGCATGGGGTCCTCGGCTGTTGGCTCCATCACTCGAACCGGAGGCAACCGGTCGCCGTCCGTCAGCAACAAAGGCGATGTCGCGGCTGAGGACGACCCACGTGCCAGCGCGGTGACGCTGGGCTCGCGTCAGCGTCTTGCGGGTTGCCTCAGCACGCGCAACCGGCTATGTCGTTGCAAGAAGGCTGCTGAGTCCCGCGCCGATCTCGCGAGCGGAGATGTCCACGAACCCGATGCGTCGATACCGCGACCACAGGGCAGACACAGAGGGCGAGCGCCGGTGCCGACGGGTTTCATGTGACGTTCCTCCCGAGCCAGCGGACCGCGACTCCGAGCCTCTCGGCCGCGCGGAACTCGGGGTCACCGGTGAGCACTGGACAGTCGAGCACTGCCGCAGCGGCGGAGGCGAAGGCGTCGGCGTAGCTGAGTCCTCCCCGCGCCTTGATGGCCGCCGCTCGGCGCACGAGCGTGTCGTCAAGGTCGATCCACCTCACCGGCACGCCCCCGGGCCGGCTCTCTGCGCGGAGGTTCGCCCACACCTCGTCGGCCGCCCCCGCGTCGGAGGTGCGCTCGAGGATGTACGCGACCTCTCCGAGGTTGACCAGCGTCATCCACGGCTCGCCGCTCCGCAGGGTCTCTTCGACCTCACCCCAACCCTGCTCCTGGCCGAGGAAGGCGAGGACCGCGTGGGCATCGAGGACGACGCGATCAACCATCCTCATGCTCGCGGTCTCGGGCGCGCTCCTCCAGCAACATCGCGGTCAACTTGCTCCCCTTGAAGCGCCCACGCAGTTGCTCGACCGACAGGAGCGGCTTGGGAATGAGGTCGCCATCGCGCTCCAGCCACACGACCTTCGTGCCGGGCGGAAACCCGTAGCGTTCGCGGAGCAACTCGGGGATGGTGACCTGGCCCTTCGGATTGACCGTGGTGATCATCGGTATTACCTCGGCTGCCAGGGTACTACGGAAGGCTGCTCCGTGGTGAGCGGAACCGTTTGCTCGTCCCTCTACCGCACCGGGAGCACTTTCGAGCGACTCGCCCGAGGGCAGTGCGGAGGCGACCAGGACCCGGGCGGAGCGACGCGCGGCGGCGAAGGCTGGCGCTCACCAAGGCCGCGTTTCCCACTGTGCCCTTGGAGACGCTGACGCCGCGCCTCTTGCGACAAGCTCCGGCTGGTGGTGATCGTCGGTCGTCGCGACCCTCGGGCGGCACTGGCCTCAGCCGACGAGGGACCGGGCCGCTTTGCCGATGCCTTCTGCCGCGGTGGGATGCTGGTCGGCGAAACGGGCCAGGTCGTAGGCGGTGAGACCCGCTGCGGCCGCCTCTCCGATCTGGCCGATGAGCTGGGCGGCATCGATGCCGACGACCCACCCGCCGAGGAGGCGGAGACTCTCGGCGTCGAAGAACAGCCGGATCTCGCCGTAGGTCTCACCGAGGATCTGCGCCCGCGAGTCGCCCTCCAGCGCATAGGCGCCTTCTGCGACGGCCAGATGCCGTTTCGCGGCGGACGCCCGGGTGAGGCCGACATAGGCGCCCTCGGGTGCGGTGAAGATCGTCGCCGGCACGGCATCGAAGTCCATCCGATCGACGACATGGTCGCCAGCCAGGATGTTGTGCGCGGCCACGAGGGACTGGCGCACCGCTGAGTGGAAGAGCATGGAGCGGCCGTTCACGTCGCCGGGCGCGTACAGGTGCGGGTGGCCGGGGACCTGCATCGAGGGCTCCACCGCCAGACCGTGGCCCTCCATCCGAAGCCCGAGGTCGGCCGCGCCGTCGGGGATCACGGGCCTGCGACCGACCGCCATGAGCACGAGGTCGGCGTCGACCGCATCCTCGGTGTCACCGTCGCGCACGTGCACGGTGAACCCGCCACCGGCCTGCTTGGTCACGCCGGTGACCGCAGAGGAGAGACGGATGGTGATCGAAGGGTCGATCCCTGCGGCGAGGAGGGAGACGAAGTCGGGGTCCATGCCCGACAGCAACTCGGGCAGTGCCTCGATCACGGAGACCTCGCTGCCGAATGCGTGGAGCATGCAGGCGACCTCGAGGCCGATGTAGCCGCCTCCGATGACCGCGAGACGCTCGGGGAGGGTGGTGACCCTCGGATGGAGGGCGAACAGGTCCCTGCTGGTCACGCACAGCTCTGCTCCGGGGATGGGCGGGACGAAGACGTCGGCTCCGGTCGCGATGACGATCTGGTCTGCGTGGTAGGTCCGAGAGGCGCCGTCGGAGGACACCTCGACGCGGTGGGCGTCGAGCAGGCGCCCGGACCCGCGCACGAGGCGCAGGCGCTCGGCGGCGTGGTCGAGCTCGGCGGCGTGCTGGCGGTAGCGGTGCTCCTGCACCTCGTCCTTCCAGGCGACGATCCCGGCGTAGTCGACCGATGTCTGGAGCGCTCCGAGCGCACGCTCGACCGGTGCAGCCGCCATCCGGCGTCGCAGCTCCGCCATCTCGTAGACGGCCTTGGACGGCACGCAGCCCTCGGCCAGGCAGTTGCCGCTCATCACGCCTTTGGGGTCCACCATCACCACGTGGCGACCGGCATCGGCCAAGGCGAATGCGCCAGGGTACGCGCCGCCACCCGCTCCAAGCGTGATGACGTCGACATGCTCGACATGGTGTCGTGTGCTCATGGGCTGTCACTTTCTGGCAATTGAAGGGGACGGGCATTGAAGGGGACGGGTACAGGTCGATGGGACGAGCAGGGGCGTGCGGGGGAGGTGACACGTGTCACGTCGTGCAGGTCACCGCGTGGTCGATCCCCTCCCAGCCGGAGTTGTCGTATCGGCGGGTGAAATTGACGACCGTGCCTGGCAGGAGCTGGGCGGCGTCGAGCCGGACGCCGTGCATGCCCAAGCCGAGGGGCTGCGAGGGATGGTCATCGACGTCGTGCCAGCCGTTCCAGCCGAGATGGAGCGTGAACGGCCGCTGCTCTTCGATGACGAGCGACCGGGCCCGGGGCAGCATGTCGAAGGGGACCTCGGACCGCCAGAACCAGGTTGGAGCGGCGGGGCGCGTGCCTGCGTAGCGCTGCCACAGGCAGTCGAGCAGCTCGAGCGGCCGTCGACGATCCTGGGCGACGAGGAGCTTCAGGAACTCTGCGTGGGCCCAGACGAGCGGCATCGCGCTGCCGGTCGGCTTGCCCGGTTCGAGCCCCAGAGCCGGGATCGGCGCCGCGTCCCATACCTGCTCGGGGAGGAGACCCGAGGGTCCGGTCATGCAGGTCATGGCGCGCAGGTACGAACTGGGGTCGTCTCCGGCGAGGAGCGCCAGGTGACCCCGCTCGCCGACGAGCAGCGGCCAGCCGCGGCCGATGCCGGTGCCGTCGTATGCGCTCCCATCGGCGTGCTCGCCGTAGCCGTCGTCGTTGTAGCGGTGGTACACGGGGCCGCATGGCGTGTCGGTCCGCAGCAGCGCGTCGACGACCTTCAACGTGTCGAGGATCCGGCGGTCGCTCGCCGAGCGGAGACCGAGGCGCGCGAGGTAGATGAACTCCATCCCGACCATGGCCGCTGCCGGCACGACGTCGCCGGGCGTGTTGCGCACCTCGACTCTGCCTCGCAGACCGCCGGTAGAGGCCTGCGGGCCGATCCGCACGTAGTACCCCTCGACACCGAAGCGCCGGCAGAGCTCGGTGCCCGAGACGTACGTCCAATCCTCGATCCGCTCGTTCCAACAGTCGGCGAGCTCCAGCGCATAGCTGGCGTCGTGTCCTTGGAGCCAGGGGAGCGCGGCGACGAGCGCGGCGACCTCGACCGCCAAGGTGAAGGGGCTCGAGCCCGGGTTCTCCTCCCAGCGGTCCTGCGGGCTGACCGGGCCCCTTTGCGCGACGAAGGCGGCGGCCCGGGCGACCATCTGCGCGGTCTCGGCCGCCTCGGCCGTCTCGGGAACACCGAGCTCGCGGAGCTTCGCTGCGAGCAGGATCGGAAAGCCTGCCTCGTCGAGCTGCACCCCGGTCCAGAACGCCCTGCCATCGGGGAAGAAGTTCTGGTACCAGCCGCCGTCCGGCCGCTGCGTGGCGGCGAGGTAGGCGAGGATCCGGCGTGCATCGTGGACGGCACCGACCGCGAGCAGGCCGAAGGCGGCCTCTACCGCGTCGCGGGTCCAGACCAGGTGGTAGCCGCCGGGGTCGTTGCGGGTGTTGCCCCAGGGGACCGAGAGGCTCGCGACCACGGAGCCCGGGAACGTGGAGTCCTCGTGGACACGAAGGACCGTCGCCGAGAGGAAGGCCTCACGGGCAACCTCTGGTGTAGACCTCGGCAGGGTCAGGTGCTCGCTCCACTCCTGCCAGTCCTCGAAGAACCGCTCGCGGATCGCGGGGTAGCCCTCGGCGATGCTCGACGCGCCGAGCGTGCGAGCACCCTCTGGCGTCTGCGCGAAGCCCAGGGCCAGCACGCCGGATGCGGCGCGCAGCTCTCCCATCAATGCGACGTTGCCGGGGCCAGCCCTCTCGAAGGTGTAGGTCATCTGCCCGTGGGCCGAGAAGTCCTGCCAGCCGTCGGAGGCGCCGACGTAGCCGGCGCTCGCACGCGAGAAGCCGGTGTCGGCAAGGAGGCAGAGGCTCCTCTGGTCGCTCTGCGCGAACAACCCGTCGGCAACCCAGGCGGTGTTGTTCCACCCGCTCGTCCCGAGGTGCGGCGAAAGAAGCGGATAGAGGAGAACCCCGTCGCCCTCGAGCTGGTAGGAGATGAGGAGGACGTCGCGCGCAGGGTCGGGGAGCACCTCGAGCGTCAGGCGGTACCGTTCGCCTTCGTGGACGACCTGCGGCAGCGGGATCGGGGCCTCGGGCGTCGTCAGGCTGTAGCGATGGGCGCGCTTGACCTCGATCCAGGAGCCCTCGCCGGCGACGACGAACCCGAGATCGCGAACCTGCGGCTGGCTCGTGGTCGGCCAGTACACCTCGTTGACGATGCCGTAGCCGAGCGTCGCCCACAGGCGCGCTCGGCCGAGCGCACGCGTCACGGCGTCCTTCGCGCTCGAGGTCCACGTGGGAGCGATGCCCGGAGCACCGAATGCGTCGCTCATGTCCGGCTATCCCAACTCTTTGGCGCGAGCCTGCGTCAGCGCCGTCGAAGGACGCACGACGAAGCGCTCGACCGCGTTGGCAAAACCTTCGTCGTCGTTGGCGGTGGTGATCCGGCGCGCAGCTCGCTGGACGTCTGGGCTGGCGTTGCCCATCGCGATGCTCAGCCCTGAGTGCGCGAACATGAGCACGTCGTTGGGCATGTCGCCGATGGTCGCGATCTCCTCGGTCGAGATGCCGAGATGCTGGGCGATCCAGCGAACGACCGTCCCCTTGTTGGCGTCCGGATGGGTGACGTCGAGATAGTAGGGCTGGGAACGAGCGGCCGAGACGTGGTCGCCGAACTGCTCGCGTGCGGCTTGCCCAGCGGCCGTGACCCTCTCCGTGTCGTCGCTCACCCCGACGATCTTGATGACGTCGTCGGTGAGGCCCGTGTAGTCCTCGACGATGGTCGGGGCGAACTCCACGGTCGCCGATTCCTTGGCGACGTGGGGGCCCTTTGGATCCTGGATGCACCACTGCGCGCCTCGGTAGATCCAGACGTCGAGGGAGAAGGAGCGCAGCAACGCGCCGATGGGCAGGACCAGTTCCTCCGGCAGGACATGCTGGACCAAGGTGTGCATCTCGGGATCGACGACGAGCCCGCCGTTGAACGCCGCGATCGGCGTCGTGAGCTCGAGCGGCCCGACGAGCATCGACATCCCACGTGGAGGCCGTCCGCTCACCACCGCGAACGCGATCCCGGCATCGTGGAGTGCTCGCACTGCCGAGATGGCTCGCTCCGTGAGCGCCTTGGCCGGCGTGACGAGCGTGCCGTCGACGTCTGCGAGCAGGAGGCGAATGGGCAACGTTGTCGGCGTCATCGCGCCCTCGTGGGCAGATGCCAGCGATGCGTGGCGGCGAGCTTCGCGACTCTCTTTGTGTCGAGGTCGAACATGCCCAGGGCGGGCTGATGGAAGCCCGAGGTCACGACCGGCGCTTCTCGCCAAGGCACTTGCCCGTGCGCAGGAGAAATGGCACGCCGTGCCAGCGCCGGTCTCTCAGTGAGCACGGGGGTCGACACGCTCACGTTCGCTCCCCGCTAAGCGCCGCCGCGTCGTCGGCGATGACGAGGGACGCTCTTGCTTCGACCCGCCCGGCCGGGATCGTGTCGTCGCCACCCAGCAGACGGCCGAGCGCGTCGCGCTTGTCGGTGCCGGTGACCAGCCAGAGCAGCTGATCGGCGCGCCTGCGCGTCCAGCGGCCCTCGCCCGAGTCCGACACCCGCCCGGCGAGCTCCTCGAGCTTCGGAGAGCGGGCCAACGCGTCGGCGACGAGGTCGACGAGCCCGGCAGCCTGGGGATCGCGTCGTCGTCGCCCGAGGCGACCGCCTTGGGCCGGTCTCATCGGTGCTCCTTCGCGCGTTGCACGCATCGTCGGGCGACGTCGGCCACCTTGTCGGGGGTGAACCCGAACTTGGTCATGAGGCTCTTGAGCGGTGCGGAGGCTCCGAAGGTGTGCATGCCCACGACCTCTCCGCCGTCACCCACGTACCGGTCCCATCCGAGAATGGATGCCTCTTCGATCGCGACACGCGCCCGTACCTCCGGCGGGATGACCTGGTGGCGGTAGGTCTCGTCCTGGCGGTCGAAGAGCTCCCAGCACGGCATGCTCACCACCCGTGCCGAGAGCCCGTCGGCGGCGAGGGTCTCGCGCGCGGCGAGCGCGAGCTGGACCTCCGAGCCGGTCGCGAGCAGCACCACGTCGGGCACGCCGTCGCCGTTGCCGTCGGTGTCGGCGAGAACGTAGGCGCCTCGGGCGACCCCCTCGGCTCCCGCGTACGCCGAGCGGTCGAACGTCGGCAGCGCCTGGCGGGAGAGCACGACCACCGCGGGCTCGTGACGGAGCCCGCCGACCACCCGCCAGGTCTCCACCACCTCGTTGGCGTCCGCGGGCCGGAAGACGAGCAGCCCCGGCATCGCCCGCAGCGAGGCGAGCTGCTCGACGGGCTGGTGGGTGGGGCCGTCCTCGCCGAGGCCGATCGAGTCGTGGGTGAAGATGTGGACGACGGGCAGCTCCATGAGCGCAGAGAGCCGGATCGCACCGCGCGCGTAGTCCGAGAAGATGAGGAAGGTCGACCAGAACGGTCGCAGCTTGCAGAGCGCGAGGCCGTTCGTGATCGCTGCCGCCGCGTGCTCGCGGATGCCGAAGTGCAGGTTCCGCCCCTCCCAGCTCGCCCGCTGGATCTCGCCTGAGTCCGCGAGCGTGGTCTTGGTCGAGGACGAGAGGTCCGCAGAGCCTCCGATGATCCAGGGGACCTGCTCGGCCATCGCGTTCAAGACATACCCCGAGGAGTCCCGGGTCGCCATCCCCTTGTCGTCGGGTGCGAACGGCGCGAGGCTGGCCTCCCAGTCCGTGGGCAGCTCTCGGCGCTGCATCAGCTCGATCTCGTTCGCCAGGCCCGGAAAGGCGTTGGCGTAGCGAGCCATCATCGCGTCCCATTCGGCGTGCAGGCGCGAGCCCCGAGCACCGATCCCCGAGGCGAAGGCGTCGTAGACGCCGTCGGCGACGAAGAACTCGACGTCGGTCGGAAGCCCGAGGAACTCCTTGGTCAGGCGCACGCCCTCTGGGCCGAGCGGCTCGCCGTGGGCCTTCGGGGAGTCCTCGACCGGCGAGCCGAAGCCGATGTGGCTGTGGACGACCACCAAGGTGGGGCGCTCGTGCTCTGCTTCGAAGCAGTGCAGCGCCCGGGAGACGGCGTCGAGATCGTTGACGTTGGCCACCACCGTCACGTTCCAGCCGTACGCGAGGAAGCGGGCCGCGACGTCCTCGGTGAAGGTGATGTCGGTGTGGCCCTCGATGGTCACCCGGTTCGAGTCGTAGATCCAGCAGAGGTTGGAGAGCCCGAGGTGCCCGGCGAGCGACGCCGCCTCCGAGGAGATCCCCTCCATCATGCAGCCGTCGCCGCCCAAGGCGTAGACGTCGAAGTCGAAGACCAAAAAGCCCTCGCGGTTGTAGCGCGCGGCCAGCCAGCGCTCGGCGATCGCCATCCCCACCGAGTTGGCAAGTCCCTGGCCGAGGGGTCCGGTGGTGGCTTCGACACCGCTCGTCCAGTGGTACTCGGGATGACCCGGACAGCGCGAGTCGAGCTGGCGGAAGGTCTCGAGGTCGGCCATCGTGACCGCAGGGCGTCCGAGCACCTCGTAGTCGGCGTCGACCGCCTGGACCTTCGCCAGGTGCAAGAGCGACCACAGAAGCGTCGAGGCATGGCCCTCGGAGAGCACGAAGCGGTCCCGGTTCGCCCAGATCGGGTCCATGGGGTCGAAGCGCAGCACGCGCTGCCACAGCACGTATGCCGCGGGCGCGATGCCCATCGGGGTGCCCGGATGCCCGGAGCCTGCCCGCTCGACCGCGTCGATGCACAGCCCCCGGATGGTGTTCACGCACCTCGTGTCGATGTCCGCGCCTTCGATGCGCATCGGTCCTCCTTCGTGGCTGGTGATTGCTGCCGGATCGACGAGCTGGCTGCCGGTGACTGTGACTGCTCGCCGCTCCACGTTCACGTGATCGACGCGGCGTAGATCTCGGCGATCGAGCGCTCGAGCGCCTTGGTGAACTCCTCGTCGGTCATGGTCACACTGAGGCCCTCGGTAAGCCCCCGGGAGAAGCTCGCGATCATGCCGTGGTTGCGCGCCAGACGCTCGGTCGCCTCCTTGTGGCTGTAGCCCCCCGAGAGCGCAGCGACCCGCAGCACGTTGGCGTGCCCCATGAGCGGGGCGTAGAGGTCGTCGCGTTCGGGCAGGGTCAGCTTCAAGATGACCTTTTCGGTGGGGGCGAGCTCGTCCAGACGGCGGGCGAGGGCGTCTTGGAGGAGCGTCTCTGCGGCTTCCTTCTCGGGGCTCGTGATGTCGACCTCGGGCTCCATGATCGGGACCAAGCCGACGGCGGAGATCTGCCGGGCGACTGCGAACTGCTGGTCGAGCACCGCCGCGATGCCCGTGGGGTTCCCCAGATGGATGAACGAGCGCATCTTGGTGCCGAAGACCCCATGTCGCACTCCCTTGGCGAGGAGGGCGTCGAGCTCGGGCATGGGGTTCATGCATCGTGCTCCGTCAGCTTCCTTCGCGAGACCCTTGTCGACCTTCAAGAAGGGCACCACGTGCTTTCTCGTCCAGACGTACTCGGCAGAGCCGATCCCTTCGATCTCGCGGTCGATCGTGTCCTCGAAGAGGATCGCGGCGAGGATCCGATCGCCCGAAAAGCTCGGGTTGGTGATGATCCGAGTTCGCATCTCGTGCATGAGCTCGAACATCTCGTCGTCGTCGCTGTAGCGCTCATGGAAGATGCCGTAGCGGGCGAGCGCGCCCGGCGTGCTGCCGCCGCTCTGGTCGAGCGCGGCGATGAACCCGGTCCCTCTCGCGATCTTCTCGAGCTGCTCGTCGTTCATCGGTTCTGCTCCTTTGGCTCGTCGCGACCCTGGTGGATGCGAGCTCCTGACCTTCGTCACCGGCTGCGTCGTCGCCTCTCCCTGGCCACCTGCTCCCTGGCCGGACTTCCGGAGATAGTAGGCACGCAATGGGGCCAGAAAGTCATCGTGACCAGGGCAAATGGTCGCGAGAGCCCGGTGTGGTCGTGTTACTACGCGACGCTGTGACCTGGGACTACGCGGTCG
>JAJYWG010000223.1 GCA_021791615.1 Actinomycetes bacterium | reverse complement strand
GACGCTGACCGGGTGCCGGTGGGCGGTGGAGGCGGCGGCGCGGAGGCGTTCGACTCGGCCTTCCTCGCCGGGCCAGATCAGGCACTCGAGCCAGTGCAAGTCGGCGTCGTCGGCAGGGTCGAGGGGGTTGAGGTCCAGGCCACGACGCCACACCACCTCGGGAACCGTCTCCGGAACCGGGACGGGACCTTCCAGGTGGCAGAGCAGGGTGGGAGCTGCGGGGTCGAGCCCTTCCACCCGATGCCCGTCGTAGTCGTAGGAGAAGCGGTCCACGAGGAGCGTCAGTCCGGCGGAAGCGCCGACTTCGATCAGCGCCAGCGGCTGTCGGAGGCAACGAAGCGCAGGAAGCAGCGTGGCGCAGCGGGCGACCTCGTTGGTCTGGGTGCGCCGGGCCAGCATCACCCGGCGCAGGTCGCCGGGGCGGCGCTCGATCAGGTGATGCAGGGCGTCAGGATCGGGAGTGGCGCCGAGCAGGAAGCGGGCGGCGGCGAAGAACAGATTCGGCTGGCGCTTCGCGGCGGGGAGCCCGGTCAGGAACTCCAGCACGCTGACGTCAGCGGCGACGGCCGAGGCGAGCGTCTCGTAGGCCGAGGACCGCCCAGCCGCTTCCCGCAGGGCGAAGCGTCGGTAGTTGTCAGCCGTGCCTACCGTCGGATCCAGCCCGGTCATCCACCCCTCCGGGCCATCGGCGTTCGTGCCCATCATCAGCTGTCTACCGCCCCCCGCCCCGCGTGCGCCACCCAGCTGACCCTGGCGACGTCCCATGGAACGATCGCCTACCGGGCGCCGGCGGCTGGCGCTGCTATCTGTTCAGACGGTCGTTCCGGTACCAACCCGCGGCTTTCTGGAGCATGAAGGTCGTGCACGGAACCCGACAGATTTGCGATTGTGTACCCTTGCTGTTACGTAACTGATCAGGTACACTGGGAGGTAATGGACGCCGCACTGCAGGCCCTGGCCGACGGTAGCCGTCGTACCTTGCTGGAGATTCTTCGCGGCCACCCGGCGACGGCCGGCGAGCTCGCCGCTGCGCTGCCGATCGCCCGACCGGGCGTCTCGCGGCATCTGCGGGTGCTGCGCGAGGCCGGACTGGTCGAGGTCCGCCAGGAGGCACAGCGGCGGATCTACAGCCTCCGCACCGCGCCGCTGGCCGAGCTGGATGCCTGGCTGGAGGACTACCGCGCCGTGTGGCGCAACCGCCTCGATGCCCTGCACACCGAGGTTGCCCGACAGAAGCCCAAAGCGAACAGGAGCCACCGATGAAGACCGTCGCCACCATGCGCCCCATCGATCAGCACCGCGGCACGGTCAGGGTCGAAGATTCCTACGACACCGACATCGACGACCTCTGGGAGGCATGCACGAACCCCGAACGACTGGCGCGCTGGATCGCGGACGTCTCCGGGGACCTACGGGTAGGCGGAACCTTCCACGCCACCTTCACCAGCTCCGGGGCCGGCCCCGGACGTATCGAGGTCTGCGAGCGACCGCACCACCTCCTCGTCACGATGCTGCCAGGCACGGACGACGAGCAGCAGATCGAGGCGTGGCTGAAAACCGACGGCAACAAGACCCACCTCGTGGTCGAAGACCGCGGCATCCCCCTCGCCGAGATCCGCCTGCACGGCGCCGGCTGGCAAGCCCACCTGGAAGGCCTCGGCCGTTCGCTGTCCGGCCGGCCATCGTCGTGGAAGCAGCGCTGGGAAGAGCTGACCCCTGCCTACGAGACCCTGCCGATCGGGTGAGGCCAGGTCACATGGCTCTGTCGAAACGCCAGCAGGGCAGGACCAACAAGTCAGGAGCGCACGTGTCGCCTGTTGTCGCCACGATGTCGATCACGCTGAACGGTGTCGGTGCCGGTCACCATGTCACCCACGAGCAGCCGTTCGGTGATCTGCCACAGGACACGTTCTACCGGTGGATGAACGAGACCCCAGACGAAAATCGCGACGCCTTCGACGCCATCGTGGGCGCCGGTGCCTACGTCATGGGACGGAACATGTTCGGCCCGATCACCGGCGAGTGGACCGGCGACTGGCAGGGCTGGTGGGGCACGGATCCGCCCTACCATGCGCCTGTGTTCGTGCTGACGCACTACCCACGCGAGTCGATCGTGATGGCCGGTGGCACGACCTTCCACTTCGTCACCGACGGCGTGGGGGCCGCACTGGAGAGGGCGAGGGACGCTGCCGGCGATCGCCCCGTGCACATCGCCGGTGGCCCGAGCACCACCAACGCCTACCTTGCGGCCGGACTCGTCGACGAGTTGCTGCTGAACATCAATCCGATCGTCATCGACCACGGGCTCCGAATCTTCGACGGGGTCGGACCACTGCGCCTCGAGCAGGTCTCGGTGCAGTCCGCCTCCCTCGTGACCCACGGAGATATAACCAGAACTTGTGGATGCTGGATCTGAGCCCGGGCGTGGCGTACCTTCCTCCTTGAACCAGTGAGACGACCGGCGAGAGAACGCCGGCGAGGAAGGAACGCCGATGTTGACCGTAGCCGTAGATGAAGCTGCCCGCGCGGAGTTGACGCTCGGGCTGGATGAGATCTGCCGGGAGGGAGCCCGGCGCATGCTGGCCGCGGCCCTGGAGGCGGAGGCCGACGCCTACGTGCAGTCCCTGGCCGGCGAGCTCGACGAGGACGGCCACCGCTTGGTGGTCCGAAACGGCCACGCCCGGCGCCGGTCGGTGGCGACGGGATCGGGCCCGATCGACATCGAGGCGCCTCGGGTGAACGACAGGAGAGCCGACGAGGAGACCGGCGAGCGGTACCGGTTCCGGTCCTCGATCATCCCGCCGTGGGCGCGGAAGAGCCCGAAGGTGGCCGAGGTGCTGCCGCTGCTGTACCTGCACGGGATGAGCTCGGGGGACTTCGCTCCTGCGCTCGGGGAGTTCTTCGGGTCCTCGGCCGGCCTCTCCGCGTCGGTGGTCACCCGCCTCACCAAGGCCTGGCAGGAGGAGCGGGAGCGGTTCTCCGCCCGCTCGCTGGCGGAGAGGGACTACGTCTATGTCTGGGCGGACGGCGTCCACTTCAACGTCCGACTGGACGAGAGCCGGCTGTGCGCCCTGGTCATCGTCGGCGTGCGCGCCGATGGGACCAAGGAGCTGGTGTCGATCTCCGACGGTGAGCGGGAGTCGACCGAGTCGTGGGCGGACGTGCTTCGCGACCTGCGCCGCCGTGGGATGACCGCCCCGGTGATCGCCGTCGGGGATGGCGCGCTCGGGTTCTGGGCGGCACTGCGCGACGTGTTCCCCCAGACCACCGCCCAGCGCTGCTGGGTGCACAAGGCGGCGAACGTGTTGAACGCGCTGCCGAAGTCCGCCCAGCCCGCAGCACGCAAGGCGATCGCTGAG
>JAJYWG010000115.1 GCA_021791615.1 Actinomycetes bacterium | reverse complement strand
CCGAACCTCGACCGCACTCTCGAGCGCATAGGGAAGCTCCTGGTAGACGTAGACGTCAACCCCGCTCTTCATCGCCACGGCCATTGCCGCTTGGGCGCTGATCCGATGGTCATCGTGTCCGAGTCCGAGAGGAATGAGCCACGCATCAACGGGATCCGCTGCGGCGACGCGGGCAAGCTCGCGCTCGACCGCATCGAGGAGATCCTGGCCTGTCGGCCCCCTGTACCCAAAGCGCTCGTCGAACCTGTACTGCGCGTCCCAAAACTCGAGCGGCTGGGAGAGCACTCCAAGAACGGCTGCCGCCCTGGCCTCCTCGCTTCGACGAGCGGACATCACGTCATCGCCGTCACGAAACAGGCGCGAGGCCCGGTCCCACTCCGTTAGCGGATCTACTCGCGCAGGGCCCGACGCGAACACGGTGGTCACGCGCGATCCCGGATTTCCCGCCAGCAACAGCCCACAGCTCAGGACCGCATCATCGAGGTGAGGTGACACGGCCCGGAGCACGCGCCCAGACGCCGTTGCCAATTCCAAACCCGACCTACAAGCGCGCCCGAACCGCGTCTGCCTGCACCTGCGCCGCCACACAGACCGCCCGCTCCTGAGACCCAGCTCAGCTCCCCACGGCGACGGGCTCCGCACCCGGTTCCCGCTCCGCGTAGCCCTCCACCACCCGCAGATGCTCGCCGGCGCTCCGGTCGTCCTTGATACGACCGCGAAGGCGGACCTGCAGGACGAGCTTCAAGCACTCGAGGCCGTCTCGCGCCGAGATCTTCTTCCCGTCGGCGACTGACCGTCCATGGTATGCACAAGCCACCTCGTAGGGACGAATTCCGCGTCGCAAGATCTCGCCGGTGATCTCGGTATCCAGTCCAAAACCAGCCTCGCTGAGCGACAGCTCCCTGAACAGCGACAACGGCATGAGCTTCAGGCACGTGTGCATGTCGCTCAGCCACGAGTTGAACACGACGTTGGCGAACATCGTCGTCACCTTGCTGCCGAGCGCGAACTTCAACGACGGGAAGACCGTCCGGCTTCCTCGAAGACGGACTCCGTAAACGATGGACGCGTCCCGCCGTAGCACTGGCTCCACGAGCGACGGGATGTCCTCGGCTGCGTACTCCAGGTCCGCGTCGAATATCAGCACATGCGTGCCCGTCGCCACCCTCGCTCCGTCGAGCACGGATGCGCCCTTGCCCAGGCACGCCGGATGCGCCAGGACCTTCAGACGGGGATCGTCGAAGGACTGGGCGACCGCGAGCGTCGAGTCGGTGCTTCCATCGTCTACGACCACGAGCTCCACCTCGAACGGGGCCCGGACCGCGAGCACGCCAGCGATCGCCTCGCCGATCGTCTTCTCCTCGTTAAAGGCAGCCATAATCACCGAGAGCTTCACAGGCCTCACGTCGTTGTACACACCAAGCCGAGTCGCCCGTTTGGTGCGGACGACATCCAGCATCTCGAGGCGCCCGGACGCACCCTGCCGTTCCTCGACAACATTCACCGTGCAAACCTCCAGCGACCACAACGCGGCCAATATCAATCCCGTCGACAGGCGGCCCGACGGCCTGTCATCTCGAGTCCGCGACCATCACGCAATCAATTGAACCCGGCCGCGATTACCACTTATCGGGACAGTGGATATGTCCTCCATTCACTCCACGTCCCTGACCCCGTGACACCCCCGCAGGGGCCTCGCTGTCACGTAGCCCAGAATACATGGCCCCAAACTGCTTGTGGCAAGCACCTCCACGCTACGGCCGTCAGCACAAGAAGGCCCAATAGCCACTAAATGCGTTCTGAACAACACGCATTGCGCGATCACGCAGCCCGGAGACCCTAATTCCCTACATTGCGCGTTCACACGAACCGCTACCGTGGCGCGACATGCCTCCCAACAGTTCGAGGCCCCGCCAGAGGGTTATCCACAACTATTTTGTCTCGACTGCGCTATATGGAGCAGATCGGCACGTACAGTCACCAGGTCAACGCGTGTCGCGCGGGACACCCTTATCGGAGCTGGAGGTGTCCAGTCGCCAATAGTGCCGTGCCCACGTGTCTTCCTTCGTCATCTTCATCGTGGCCGTCGCGACTACACCAACCACGTGGGCTGGTCCTGGGAGCTGCTCGGCGCGCCCAAGTCACGGCCTGTCGCTGCCCTGCCAGGATGGTCCACATGCGACGCCATGGGCGGCAGGCGGCGGAACTGGCACAAGACAACGACAAGAAGACCGACTTGCCCGTTTGCGGGATCACCATTCGAAGGCGACGGCGCTACTCGCCGGGCGCGGTCACCAGATGCGTGAGGAGGCCAGGATTTTGGCTGTCCTGGGGAGAAGCGCCCACGAGTTCCCGGGGCGCGCTTGCGAGTCCCTGCTGTCACACGTAGCATGCGGTGACCGACAAGCCAGCCACTGCTTGCGGATATGACGTTTCTTTCGGTGATCTGACAAGCACTGTCGGCGTTTGCTCCGAGCAGCCTGGGCTTGGGGCGTCACCTACGCCGATGTGGGCGCCGTCGGGCGCCACAGTCTTCAGGAGAACGCGGAGGCGCGACGTGAAGCTTGTGTTGCTTGCAGCAGGACGTGGAGTGCGGTTCGGCGGGCTGAAACAGCTTGCTCCCGTCGGCCCGCGCGGAGAAGCGCTGATCGACTACACCGCTCGGGACGCGCTCGCGGCGGGCTACGAGGGAGTCGTCCTCGTGGTGCGCGAGGAGATCCGAGATCTCGTGGCATCTCACGTGAGTGCCCGATGGCCCGAAGACTTGCCCGTCGACGTGGTCGTCCAGCCCGCGCGTCCTGGTACCGTCTACGCGGTCGTGTCGGCCACACCTGCAATCGACGGACCTTTCACAGTCGCCAACGCCGATGATCTCTACGGCTCCCGCGCGTTGACCGCGATAAGAGAGCACTTCGCTATGGTCGGTTCGAGCACTCCGACACACGTTCTCGTCGCGTATCAGCTCTCGAAGACCGTGCTCACAGACGCAGAGGTGAGGCGCGGCGTGTGCGAAGTAGGCGGGTCTTCTAAGTTGGCGGCTATCCGTGAGCACAGGGTGCGACTCCGCGCCGACGGTCGTTTCGATGCCCTACCGCTCACGCCGGAGGAGGGCGGTGCCGTCCTCGGACGCTCGGCCCGAGTGCTGGACCCGGAGAGTCTCGTATCGATGAACCTTTGGGGGTTCTCCCCCTCGATATTGGATCACCTGTCGGAGGCCATTGCGCCGTTCGAGCCTCTTGGTCCCGAGCACGAGGTGCTGCTTCCACAGGTGCTCGGGGACCTGATCGACCGGCGCAGCGTCCAGGTCGAGGTGATAGAGACGGCAAGCTGCTGCTATGGACTCACACACAGAGAGGACGTGGCGCTC
>JAJYWG010000419.1 GCA_021791615.1 Actinomycetes bacterium | reverse complement strand
GCAGGAGAAGGAACTATCGGGACCTCAGACAGCTCTCCCCCTACTCCCTCGCTTGTTTTAGGACTAGGTCAAGGAGCAGTCCGAGTGCTTCACCGCCAACGTGGCGCGCCGTGGCCTCGAAGCGCTTCGCGATGTACTCAGCGAGGTCAGGGTCCGGCAGCGGCCCGAGGGCGACTGGAGCCGCCTGGGAGAAGAACGGTCGGCTGCGGTCGCCAAAGAGAGCGTTCATCATTCCGACCTGGGACCCGGCGAAGACGTAACTCGCCATGTCCCCGTGGTGCTGGATCTCCGACCGGATGACGCCGTCGGCGTGTTCCGACGCCGTCAGAACGTCCTGGAACTCATCGAACATCACGAGGACACGGGTACCGTGCTTTTCGTGAATCCGCTGCGGTAGCGCCAGTCGATCGAGCAGCGCACCTCGGGGGGACAAGGTTAGACCTAAAACAAGCGATCCCGGTGGCTGTAAGCCTGTCCCACCGCTCCGGACGGGCGCGACGAGACGTGGGGGGGTCCTGGTGGGTCGGAACGGGCGCCCGGACTTGTCGTTCGACTGGGAATTGGCACGCGCCGACGCGCCAGAACACGTCATCACCGGTTTTTGGGGTCGCTGACGCCCCCGGCGCTCCGGCCGGTTGTCGGGGCGAGCTCGGCGCCGGTCAGATCGCGTCGAGCAGGCGGAAGAACGCTCCCAGCCACGGGTTGTATGCGAGGATGCGCCACCGCACACGCCGTCCGGTCTTCACGATCTGGGCGGGGATGTCGATGAAGGCTGCGCGGAAGGTGTGGAACTCCATGGTGAGCAGACGCCGGCGCTGCTCGTTGTGGCGCTCGGCCCAGCGGCCGCTCACCGGCAGCAACAGCGCGCACCAGGCTTTCAGGCTCCAGGCGAGGCTGGCCATGGTCATGTAGGCCCAGTTGGCGTTCAAGGTGTTGACCGGAGCGTGCAAGGCGCGGACGTCGGACTTCAGCTGGGCGTGCAGGTTCTCCTGGTTGCAGCGCTGCCGCGCCTGGTCCACCACCTCACTGGCGGTCATCTCCCGTTCGTTCGTGATGTAGAAGAAGTAGCGATACTCACAGAACAAGACGTTCTCGCCGCGTTCCACGGAGATGTTCTTCCTGAGCGCGACCACCCGGTAGTCCGCCTTGCACTTGCCCGGCCGGTAGGAGAACTCGACGACATCCTCGGCTTTCTGGCGCAGCACCTTGTAGTTCCGCTCGCGCACGACGGCGTCCTTCACCTTGGCCGGGCGGGTGCGCGCCTTGGTCGCGATCTGTCGCTCGGCTCTCTTGACGAGCTCGTGGTACATCTCCTCGTCCGCGCTCTCGGCCCGAGTGACGAGGTTCTCCCGGGCGTCGAAGCCGAAGACGAAGGCCACGCCGTCGTCGTCCCATCGGTCGAACTGCGAGGTGAGGGCGTAGTCGGTGTCGCCGCGCAGGCGGATCTGCTCGAACCCGGCCTGTCGGCAGAGCGCGATCGCCCGGTCGAAATAGTCGACCACCCCCTCGTGGCTGGGCCGGTTCGCGCCGAGCAGGCCCAGGTAGAGCGGTTCTTTGGTGTTGGCGAGCGAGACGAGGAGAGCCGAGTACCCCCAGATCCCGTTGTAGGAGATGTCCATGCCCTCCTTGGTCTTTGCATCGGTTCCCAAGATGGTCGCATCCGCGTCGATGACTGCCGGGCACTCGAAGAAGGAGTCGGGTTGTTCGGCCCAGACCCGAAGACGGGCCCGGTTGGCCGCTTCTTGGAGCGCGAGGACCTGGTTCTTGTCGAATCTCCGGCAGAAGTCCCCGGCCGTCGTCGGATCGGGGATGGACTTCGTCCCGAGACCGTCGAGGAACACCGCGTCACCCCGGCGGGCCTCGATGTCATCAAGAGTCCGTCCTCCGCACAGTGAGTTGTACGTGATGTTCAGCACATGGTCGGACTCGTGGTAGGGCTTGTGGATCTTGAGCAGATGCAACGAGGAGTCGATCTCGCCAGCCAACCCGACCGCCTCGACGAGCTTTGCGATCATCCCCATGCCGCCGTGCGCCACCGCCTTGGTGCGTGTCGAGAGCTCGTAGGCGATGTTCGCCCGTCCGAGCACCGGGCCGTCGAAGTTGATCGCGACCGCGTTCTCGAGCCGCCGCTCGATCGCGGCCTTGTGCGCTGCGAGCTTGCGCTGCCGCCTCGCCTTGTTGTTGGTCATCGTGCCTCCCTTCCGTCTATCCAAGTATCATACTTGGTTGGAGTGCGGATAGGGTGGATGGATGCCGATGACCCTGAACAACAAGGACCCGATCGACAAGCGCCGCCGGACAAGACAGGCCCGTATCGCCGCCCAGCTCGGCCAGGTCGGCTTCGCCCTGCCAGGCACAGTGCTGGTGCGCACCACGTGCGGCAAGAAGAGCTGCGGGTGCCACGCAGACCCGCCGCGCTTGCACAGGCCCTCCATCCAATGGACGCGCAAGATCAACAGCAAGACCGTGACTCGCAATCTCACCGACGAGCAGTGGCAGCGCTACAAGGAGTGGTTCGAGAACGCGAAACGCCTACGCCAGCTGCTCACGGACCTCGAGGCCCTGTCCATGGAGATCTTCGAACAGGACTCTCAAGACCTCGACCAGCCACCGGGCAGGAGAGGCCCGTCAGAGTGAAGCTCTGTGGGTCTTCACCTGAAACGGCCCAGCGGCTACACCCAGTCTCACTGCCGCATGCTCGCAAACCCTTGCAGGAGAAGGAACTATCGGGACCTCAGACAGCTCTCCCCCTACTCCCTCGCTTGTTTTAGGTTTAGCCAGAGGGCCATCCCGGTGACGAGCCCGCCGCCGCCAACGGGTACGACGACCGCGTCGAGGCCCGCACCGGCCTGGTCGGTCAGTTCGACGGCGACGCTGCCCTGGCCTGCGATCGTGAGAGGGTCGTCGAAGGGGTGGACGTAGACCGCACCGGTGCGCTCGGCGTCGAGGTGCGCCGCGTGGCTGGCCCCATCGTAGGTCGCTCCCTCGACCACCAGCTCGACGAAGCGTCCTCCGATGGCTTCGATGCGCGCCCGCTTCTGGCGCGGGGTGGTTGTCGGGAGGAAGACCTTCGCATGGATCCCGAGCGAGTTGCAGGCAAAGGCAACTCCCTGGCCATGGTTGCCGGCGCTCGCCGTGACGACTCCACGGCCGCGCTCCTCGCCCGAGAGGGAAGCGACGACGTTGTACGCCCCCCGCACCTTGTAGGAGCGTCCGATCTGGAGATCTTCGCGCTTGAGCAGCACCTCGGCCCCGGTTGCGGCGGTGAGCCGCTCGCTTGGCTCGAGCGGGGTCTTGCGCACGACTGGCGCGAGCAGCCGGCTCGCTCGAAGGACATCGGCCGCGCTCGGGAGCTCGTGCTCACCGGCTTGCGACGCGCCG
>JAJYWG010000108.1 GCA_021791615.1 Actinomycetes bacterium | reverse complement strand
GACCACTCCCGCCTGCTGGTTGACGGCGTGTTCTACGCTCATGAGAACGCCCGGAGCTGCCAGACGCTGCTGCGCCGGGCCATCGTGCACCGGGGCATACCTGACATCCTGTATGCAGATTATGCCGACCTGGGCGTTATGCCGACTTCTGGGCGAACCTCCAGCGTGACGGGGGTGAGCGGAGGAGAACTGTCGGCATAATCACAGGGCTTCGAGGAACGCAAGCAACGGATCAGGTGGGCGATAACGCCCGGGCTTGACCGCCGACGGTGCGACGCGGGCGATCGCCCTCTCTTTCTGTGCCATGTCGGCGTGCAAATAGACATTGGCCGTCGAGACTTGTGCGTGACCTAGCCACAGAGCGATGACGGCGACGTCGACGCCTTGGGCATGCAACCGCATGGCACAGGTGTGCCTGAGCGTGTGCACCGTTACGCGCTTGGTGGCGATGGACGGACAGTGAGCCCCGGCTTTTCGCACGTAGAGCCACAGCCGCCGCTCGATCGCGTCGCTGCTCAGGCGTCGGCCGGTAGTGGTGGGGAACAGAGGAGCATCCTCATCAGCGTGGCGTTCCGCCAACCACGGACGTAGCACCTCGACGGTGTGGGCCACGAGCGGGGTTCGCCGCTCCCGCCGCCCCTTGCCGACAGTGTGCACATTGGCCCCGGGGCCGAGCGTCACATCTGAGCAGCGAAGCGCCGCGAGCTCGGAGATGCGCAGTCCGGTCTGGATGGCGAGGACGAACATCGCTCGATCGCGCCTGCCGGTCCACGTTGTCACGTCGCAGGCGGCAAGGACGGCATCGACCTCCTCATCGCTCAAGTAGGTGACGAGGTTCCGTTGGTAGCGCTTGGCCGGGATGGCCAGCACCCGCTGGATCAGTGCGGCATGCTCGGGATGACGGAGGGCGGCGTAGGCATAGAGCGAGTGGATGGCCGCCAGCCGGTTGTTGCGGGTGCGAGTGCCGTTTCGACGGTCTTTCTCGAGATGTTCAAGGAAGGACACCACAACCGTGGCGTCGAGATCGACGATGTCGAGGTCGCAGGGCCGCTTGCCTGCCCGCTCCCCGGCAAATCGGACGAGCAGCCCGAGTGCCGTCTTGTAGGCGACAACCGTGTTCGGGCTGGCACCTCGCTGTTGAAGCAGCCGGTCGGTGAAGAACGCCTGGAGCGTCGGAGCCAGCGCGCTCATCGGTCGACGTCCTGGTGATCGAGGTGGTCGGCGACCAGGACCATGAGCTCGGGCACGGCCGACAAGTACCAGTAGGTCCCCTGTGGCGTTACGTGACCGAGATAGGTCGAGAGCTGCGTCATGCGAGCGCGCACGTCGAGCCCTTGACGGTGCCAATCGAGCAGGGTGCGAACGGTGAAGCTGTGGCGCAGATCATGCACGCGGGGGCGAACAGTGGCGGTGCGCAGTCCCATCGCCGTCGTCAACGCGTTGAACGTCTTGTGGACATTCGACGTCGACAGTGGGGTGCCGACGCGTGAGGAAAAGAACGGCTGCGCCTCGGCCCCAAGCAGATCGCGGCGCCGCACGACGTATCGACGGAGCACCTCGGTGGTGGTGTCGTGCAGCGGGACCACGCGTGCGCGGTTGAACTTCGCCGTTTTGACGCTGAGCAGCCCGCCAGCGAGGTCGACGTCGCCGAGCTCGAGCCCGAGGGTCTCGCCCAGGCGCATGCCGGTCGCCGCCACGAGGCCGAAGAGAGTCTCGTAGGTGAGCGCCCCGAGTGGAGTGGGAAGACGACCGGCAGCCTCGAGCAAGGCCTCGATCTCGGCGTCCGACCAGATGTAGGGCGTGCGCCTTGGCGTGGCCGACGGCCAGATGCCACAGGGCGGGATCTCGGTGGCGGGGTCGATGGTCTTCAGCCACCGGGCAAACCCCCGCACCGCGCCGAGGCGATGGGCGAGGGAGATGGGCTTGGACCCCTTGGCGAGGGATGCCCAAGTGACCGCCAGCTCCACGGTCACCGACGAGGAGCCCGCCGCTTCCACGAACGCTGCGAACTGCGGGAGGACGTGGCCGGGGAACTCGAGCTCGAATCCCAGCGACCTGCGCATGGCCAGGTAATCGTCCACATGCTCGGCAAGGGTGGTCATCGATGCGCACCTTTCGGCCACGGACGAGCCAGCGCCCGGAGGGCCTCCACGTCCACCCGCGCGTAGTTCGAGGTGGAGCCGAGGTCGCTGTGGCGCAGGACCTGGCCGATAACCGCCAGCTCGACGCCCGAGGCGACCATGTCGCAGGCCAGACTGTGACGAAGCCGGTGCGGTCCGACCTCGGCCACGCCGGAGCGCCGACAGGCACGCCGCACGACGCAGGCCACGCCTCCCCGGGTGAGCGGCCCGATCGGCGCCAGGGATCGCAGGAAGATCTCGCGCCGGGAGATGTGAGGCCGGCCCCGCCGCAGGTAGGCAGCGATGGCCTCACCCACGTCGATGGGGAGGGGCAAGCGGTCTTCGCGCCGGCCCTTGCCGTGGATCACGACCTCGCCGTTTCGCCAGTCGACGTCATCGAGGCGGAGCCTGGCCACTTCGTTCGCCCGAAGGCCCAGCCTGAGCAGCACCAGGATGACGGCGTAGTCCCGGCGTCCCTCCGATCGCCGTCGGTCGCACGAACCGAGCAACGCCAGCGCTTCTCGCCGGCTGATGCGTTGCGGTAATGACGACCGACGTCTGGCGGTG
Source organism: Actinomycetes bacterium (assembly GCA_021791615.1). The sequence continues at coordinate 719 of JAJYWG010000108.1, read as the reverse complement.
ACCGCCAACGCGGCAGCCGACAGATCGAACTCCACGTGGCCCATGACCACGCAGAACCGCAGGAAAGCCCGCACGGCGGCCACGAAGTACTGGGTGGAGCCGACCGAGACCCTCGCCGCCTCGCGCTGCACGGACCGGGTGACGGCCGCCGAGTCCACCGCGGCGATCCCGCCACAGCCTTCGAGGAAGCGCCGAGCGCGGCCGACGTAGGCAGAGGTCGTCTCGTCCGCGAGCCCACGCTCGTTTCTGAGGTAGGCCTCGAACTCGCCGAACAGCGCGTCGACATCCGTTTTGTGACCTGCTGGCGGTGCGTCAAGGAGCGCGCCTTGCTCACGCAGGACCTCCAGCAGCAGTGACAGGGTCAGTCTGCTTGGCGCTCCCGGACCGCTCTGTGCCCGCAACGCGAGGAACCGCTCGACCGTGTGGGTCGTGAGCTGTGCCGGGTCGAGATCCTCCTCGACCAGCCACCTGCTCAAGTGAACAAGCTGCCGCAGCGCGTTGACGATCGACAGCGGCGTGTAGCCCAGCTCTCGCAGCCTCGAGGTGTACTCGGCGGTGAACGGAGCCAACGGTCCTTGCACCACCACCTTCGCGGGCTTCGTCGTCGGTCTGGCCATCCTCTCCTCCTTCTCTGGGTCGAGGAGGGAAGGATCCACCAAAGCCCTGTGATTATGCCGACAGTTCTCCTCCGCTCACCCCCGTCACGCTGGAGGTTCGCC
>JAJYWG010000213.1 GCA_021791615.1 Actinomycetes bacterium | reverse complement strand
AGAGACGTGCTGCGCTTTACGACCGACTTCGCCGTCAGCTTCGACAATTATCCCGATGTCGCAGTTATGCCGATGTTCACCTGAAGAGGCTGGTCAGGGTGGGATCGGGTCGAGATAGTTCGGCATAATGCACGCCCTTCGGCAACGCTGGCGTCTCCAACGACGATGGGAGACGCGATGTCGGGTTACTACGTGGGTCAGTACGTCCCAGTCCGCGGGCCGCTGGCTGGGATGGCTGAGCGCTTCGCCGAGGTGTTGTGGGACCGGGGGTATTCGACCCGGACTGTGGACTGCCACATGCGGATGCTGCGAGACCTGTCGGCTTGGCTCGATGACCGTGAGATTGCGTTGTCGGCCGTGGACAACCAAGTGGTCGAGACCTACGTGTCGCAGCGACGCTCTCGGACTCGAACGCTGAGGTCATCGCGAGGTATGGCAACGTTGCTCGGCGTCCTTCGGGATGAAGGTCTGGTCCCGTCTCCGTCGCCGAAGGTCGTGGCCGAGGGTTCGCCGACATGGATCCTGACTGAGTTCGAGGAGTACCTGCGCCAGGTTCGGGGGCTGTCCGACGCAACGGTAGCCAGCTACTGCTCGCAGGTGCGCCCGCTGGTGTGGTCGGTCGCCGAAGGGACATGGGCGTCACTGACAACCGAGCGGGTCAGGGCCTTCATCGACGAGCGGGCGGCTGCCCAGCCGCCGCGCTCGGTGCAGGTGCGGATCAACGCGCTCCGGGCGCTGCTTCGGTGGCTGTGGAGCGAGCGACTGATCTCCGGGCCTCTCCACGAGCAGGTGCTCTCGATGTACGCACCCGGCGGACCGCCGCTTCCCCGGGGGCTGAGCACCTCGGAGGTGACGGCGCTCTATGCGTCGCTGTCGAGCGCTCCTGCGGCTCGGCTTCGTGACACGGCACTCGTGGTGCTGATGCTCAGGCTGGGTCTGCGCGCCGGAGAGGCGGCTTCGCTCAGATTGGAGGATCTCCACTGGCGGGCAGGGACCGTGACCGTCGCCGGCAAGCGAGACAGGATCGACGAGGTCCCACTGCCCGTCGACGTCGGCAAGGCGATCGTCGCCTACCTGCGAGGAGGTCGGCCGGTCGGGACCGGGCATCGGCAGGTGTTCTTGTCCATCGACGCTCCCCACGTCCCGATCAAGCCGACCGCAGTCGCGACCTTGGTCGGACACGCGATGCGCAAAGCGGGGATCGCCGGACCGGGGGCGGCCCACCGGCTGCGCCACACCGCGGCGATGGGAGTGATCGCAGCCGGAGGGGGGCTCGTCGAGGCCGGTCAGTTGCTGCGCCATTCGAGCGTCTCGGCCTCCGCCATCTACGCCCGTGCCGACATCGCCGGTCTCGCCATCCTGGCTCGCCCATGGCCGGGAGGCAGGCGATGAGCGCCGACCTGAGGGTTGCGGCCGCCGAGTACCTCGGACAAAGGCGTGCACGGGGATACAAGCTGAGGGAAGAAGGCCCCCTGCTGACCGGTTTCGTTGAATCCCTGTGCTCGAGGGGCGTCGAGCGGATCACCATCGCCGATGCGCTGGCGTTCGTCCAGGACGGTGCGGAGGTCAGCCGTGCCACCCACGCCTGGCGCCTGGGCGTCATCAGGACGTTCGCCGGCTGGCTCCGGGTGACCGATCCCACGGCCGCGGAGGCGATACCTCCCGGCCTGATCCGCGGCGGCTACCAACGGGTCACTCCCTACCTGTACTCGGCGGCCCAGGTCGCCGAGCTCATGGCTGCTGCCCGGAACCTCGAAGAGCCCTTCTTGGCCGACGCCATGTACGTCCTGATCGGCCTGCTCTCGGTCACGGGACTGCGGAGCGGCGAAGCGTTCGGCCTCTGCGTCGAGGACTTCGACAGCTCCGGGCTCGTCCTCAGCGTTCGGGGCAAGCTCGATCGACGGCGTCTCGTGCCCGTTCATCCCAGCACCGCCGAGGAACTCCGCGCGTACTGCGGGAGCCGGGCGAGCGGACCGCTGCTTGTGGGGCGAACGGGTCAGCGCCTGGCCCCCACCACTGCCTTCAGCGCCTTCCGACGCCTGACCACCATCTGCGAGCTCGCTCCGCAACGTGGCGCGGGTTCACCCAGACTGCACAGCTTCAGGCACACCCTCGCAGTCGATTCGCTCGTCGATGCCCACCGCCGGGGTCTCGACGTCGACGCCCGAATAGCGGTCCTGTCCACCTTCTTGGGCCACAAGGACCCGATCAACACCTACTGGTATCTCACCGCGAGCCCCGAGCTCATGACCGCCGTCTCCGACCGCATCGCGGCGGCGCTGACGAGGAGGTCGCAGTGACCGCCCTGGCACCCACCTTGCAGTCGTGGTTCACCGACCACCTCATCGGCCAGCGGGGCGCGAGCCCGAACACTGTCGCGGCCTATCGGGACTGCATGCGACTGCTCATCTGCTATGCCCATGACCGCCACGGCGTCCAACCTGCCCAGCTCGATCTCGCCCACCTCGATGATCGGACCGTCGCCGGGTTCTTGGACATGCTCGAGGTCCAACGCCACGCGGGCGTCGCGACGCGGAATGCCCGCCTTGCTGCCATCCACTCGTTGTTCAGCTACGCCTCGTTCCGCCACCCCGAGCACGCCGAGCAGATCGCTCGAGTCCTCGCCATCCCCGCCAAGTCGACGTCCCGGGTCAACGTGACCTACCTCGACGATGTCGAGGTCGAGGCGATCCTCGCTGCACCTGACCGCGGGACGTGGAGCGGTCAGCGCGACCACACCTGGCTGCTGCTCATGATCACGACCGGCATCCGCGTGGGCGAGCTCGTCAGCCTGCGCCGCCTCGATGTCTCGACGAGGAGACCGGCCCACATCGTCGTTACCGGCAAGGGGCGCAAGGAGAGGATCATCCCGCTCGACAAGCCCACTGCGTCCACTCTTGTCCAGTGGGCACACCGGGACGCCGCCCCGTCCGACGCACCCCAGTTCCGCGCTCGGGGACGCAACGGGCCGATGAGCACCGACGCCGTCGCACAACGCGTGGCGCTCCACGCGACCAACGCGTCCGCCCGGGCCCCTTCCCTCAAGGTCAAGACCGTGACCCCTCACGCGCTGAGACACACCTGCGCGATGAGAATGCTGGCGAGTGGCCTCGACATCACCACCATCGCCCTCTGGCTCGGTCATGCCTCTCCGGCCGCTACCCGTCACTATCTCCATGCAGACCTCGGCCTCAAGCAACGCGCCCTCGAGCGCACCACCCCGCCGCACACGAAGAAGGGTCGATATAGCCCTACCGACAAGCTCCTGGCGTTCCTCGAAGCCTTGTAGTTATGCCGAACTATCTCGACCCGATCCCACCCTGACCAGCCTCTTCAGGTGAACATCGGCATAACTGCGACATCGGGATAATTGTCGTTATGCCGATATCGCTCGACTTTCTCACCTACG
>JAJYWG010000079.1 GCA_021791615.1 Actinomycetes bacterium | reverse complement strand
AGGAGCCAGATCAGCCCGAGGACCACCTGGAGCCGCCGCTGGGTGAGCAGGCGCCGGGCGCCACGGACACCGACCGCGCCGTCGCTGTGGGCCTGAGGCGACCGTGACCCATCGACCTCTGGGCTCGTGCTCCGGCGCGCACGCGACAGTCCGACCTGCATTCTACGACACTCCATAGTAGCTTGGGGGTGCCGTCATCTCGGCTGCCTGGGAAGAACGGCGCGAAACCGCTGGCGAGCCGCTCGTCACGACCACGAGCCTGGACCAGCGACGACCTCGACGAACGGCCGGATGATCGCAGGCACCCGGGGCGGGTCGAACCGCTCTTGGTGCTCGAGGTGAAAACCGGCTCGCTCGATGGCAGCCACCGTGTCCCGGTTGGGGTGGCATCCGGCCCCGACTCGGCGCCAGAGCGGGGTCACTCGATCCTGCCAGCGCGCCCGGCGGCCCTCGCCCCGCACGTGCTCGAGCACGAGCAGCTGCCCGCCGGGCCGCAGGACCCGACGCAGCTCCGCCAAGGTGGCGTCGGGATCGGCCACCGAGCACAGCACCAGGGTGCAGACCACGGTGTCGATGCTGGCGTCGCGGAGCCCCAGATGCTCGGCGGGCGCGTCGGACACCTTGACGGGCACGGCGGCTCGGTCCAACCGGGACCTGAGGCGGGCCCGCATGGCGGGGTCGGGCTCTGCTGCCACCACCCGTTCGACATCCCGGTAGTGGGCCAGGTTCGCTCCCGTGCCTGCACCGATCTCGAGCACCTGGCCGGTCGCTCGAGCGACCAAGTCAGCTCGACGCTTGCCGAGCCAGGTGCGCTCCGCCCCCGCGTTCAGGCGGTCGTAGACAGCGGCGAAGACACGATGCCCCTTGGCGCTCATCGAGGGCCGCCTGGCTCGGACTCCGGTCGCACGGTCGGCGTTGCAGCCCAGCTCGGCGCCACGCTCGGGATCTGGCTCACCACCCTGCCGCCTTGGCCTTGGCGATGAGCTGGTCCAAGAGGGCGGCGGTGACCGGGCCGATGACCTTGTCGAAGATCACTCCGTTGGGCGCGATGAGGTACTTCTCGGGTGGGTTGTCGACCCCGTAGTCGAGGGCGATCCGGCCCCCCGGATCTTGGACGACCGGGTAACGCCCGAGCTCGTGGCCGAGGAACTGGCGGATCGCGGGGACCGTGTCCTCGAAGATGACCCCGACCAGCCGAGCCCCGGAGGGACCGGCCTGCTGGGCGACGAACCGCGCCAGCTGGGGCGCCTCCTCCCGACAGGCCACGCACCAGCTCGAGAAGAAGTCGACGACGACGAAGTGGCCTTGAAGTCCTGCGAGCGAGAAGGGCTGGCCGGTGATGGTCGGCCCGGGGATCGCAGGGGCTGGCTGGCCGACGAGCGGGCTCTGCGCTTCGACCTGGGTCGCCGGCGGCGACAGACCGAGGACGGTCACGACCCCCGCGACCACCAGAAGCATGGCCAATGCCGCCCACAGGACGCTGCGCCGGCGGCGGCGCCGGGTCGCCGCAGGGCGCGTGCGTTCGGGCGCGACGACGTCAGGCGGTGCGGCTGGAGCGTCGCCGGTGGTGGCAGTGGTGGTGGGCTGCACGGCGCTTCGGATCTCAGCCCGCCTGGGGGGCGCTCCGGCGCTCCAGCTCGCGGCGCAGCTTGCGCTCCGACAGCCGGCCGTAGGAGAAGGGCTCGCCGTCGAGGAGGATGCCCGGCGGGAAGGCCACCCGGTGCTCCACCATCAGGCGCCGGCCCTGCTCGGTCTGCGTCGACAGCTCCTCGATGTCGAGGTCGTGGTCTTCGCCGACCCGGGCGAGCACCGCTTTGGCGTGCTCACACAGCTCACAGGCCGGCGCACTCAGCACGGTGATCCTGATCGCGCTCATGATGCTGCGTGGTGCGCCATGCCGGCGCGCATCTGGGTGAGCAGGGTGGGGACGGGGACGTACATGGTGTAGTTCGGCGCCCCGCCGTAGTCGGCCCGCCATTCGATCCGACCGTTGGGTCCGACGACGACGAAGGAGTGGCCGTCCATGCTGGTTCCCATCATCCCGTAGCTGTTGGCGTCGTAGGCGTGGGAGACCGTGAGGGTCGAGTCGGAGAGCACCGGGATCGTGGTGCCATAGGTGCTCGCCGCCTGCTGCAAGGCCCCGAGGGGGTCGGTGGTGATGCTCACGACCTCGTCGATGCCGGCATGGTGGAAGCCGGCCATGTCGTGCTGGATGGCCTGGAGCTGGGTCCAGCACGGCTGGCAGTCGGTGCCCTCCTGGAAGAAGAGCAACACGGTCTTGCCTCGCTGGGCGGCCAGGTTGAAGGTGCCGCCCATGTTCGAGGGCAGCGTGAAGTCCGGCGCCACCGCGCCCGGACCCGGCGTGCCCACCTTGTAGGTGTAGGAGCCCGGACCACCGTGCCCGCCGGTCAGGAAGACGACCAGCAGGACGATGACGGCCGCCCCGGCGCCGAGGCCGCTTCGGATCCAGACCTTGCGGTGCCGGGCGCGCCGGGCCTGCTCGGCACGCTGGCGCTTGGCCCCTTGGACCTGGCTCGGTCGGCGGTCCTGGCGGGTGGGGCGCTGGTTGGATGGGGTGGTGCGGGCAGGGGGTCGTCGGCCCGAGCCGGTCGCGGTTCGTGGAGCCAAGGTCAGGATCCTCTCTCTCCGACCGGCTCGGGGGCCGGCTCGAGCGGCGGTTCGATCTCGGTGGGCAGTTCGAAGCTGCTGGTCGCCTCGCCGTCGACGCAGCACGAACCTGCCCCGATCTCGTCCGGCACATCGGCAGCGGGCTCCTGTTCGTCTCGGTCGGCGACCTGGCGAACCGCCAGGGCCACCAGCACGGCCAAGGCGGCGAACACGCCGAGGGCGGTCACCCAGCCCGGCAGGTGCCCGAGCCAGGTGGTGACCACATGGGCGTAGTGCTGGGCGTCGCCGGACATGGTGGCCTGCCAGCCTCGGGTGGCCATGTCGGGGCCGGTCACCGCCAGGACTCCCACCACCACGCCCATGAGGACGAGGAGCAGGCCTCCGACGAAGCTCGACAACGGCACTGCCCGAACACGCCCGGCGAGGCGCAGGCGGACGGACCGAGCGGCGAGCCAGCGACTGGCGCCGATCTCCCGGCCGTCCCACACGAGGGCGATCACGAACAGTGGCGCCACCATGCCGAAGACGTAGGCCACCCCCACCACCAGCGAGGTGAGGAAGCTGGCCGCCGCGCCCGAGAGGGCGACGACCCCGGCCAGCACCGGCGCACAGCAAGCGGTCGCCACCCCGGAGAACGCCCCGAGCACGAACACCGAGCCCGGTCCGCTGCGACCCTGACGGGCCCGTACGCCGAGCATCGGGATCGGCAGCCGGAAGCCCGCCGCCATGGCGACGCCCATGGCCAGCATCACGACGGCCATCACCGAGTAGACGATCGTATG
>JAJYWG010000163.1 GCA_021791615.1 Actinomycetes bacterium | reverse complement strand
GACGGGAGTAGGCCAATTGATCGAAGCATGGGAGTGGTACGCCAAGGCGCTACGGGCACACGCATAACTCATCAATGGCGGCGAGCAGAGTGAAGGTCTCCGGCTCAGTCGTCTTCGATGTAGCCCGTACTGGGATCGATCATGGCGAGGAACACGCGGATGGGTGACGTCCGGATCCCGGTGTAAATGGCGGGCGCGGTTCCCGTTGGCTTGATCAGGTTATGCGGTAGCTCTGACAGTCTCGGCGGGGCTGCCGGCGGTGCTGGTGGTGGCGGTGCGGGGGTGGATCTGGGGTGGTGGTTCGAGCAGTGAGCGGCGCAGGTCGTGCAGCTGGCGGAGCCCGTCGCTGGTGGTGTTCACTCCCCGCCAGCCCTTCGATGCGCGGTCCAGGACGGCCCAGACCAGGCTCAGGCAGCTGGTCTCGCCGGGGAGCCGGCCGATGACCTTGGTCCGGCGGCGAGTCTCGCCGAAGGTGCGCTCGATGAAGTTGGAATGGCGGATCCGCTTGTGGTGCTCGGCGGGGCAGCGCAGGTAGGCGGTCAGCCCGGCAGCGTCGGCGGTCAGGCACTTCATCGCCGCCGGGTAGGTCGGACCGTACTTGGCGGCCATCGCCTTGACCCGGGCGCCGATCAGCTCCACGAGCTTGGGGCCGGGCGGGATGTCCAGGTCCTGGGTATCGAACAACGCCCAGTAGGCGTCCTTGACCTCGGCCTGCATCCCGGCTGGGATCTTCGCGAGAACATTCCGGCATCGGTGAATCAGGCACCTCTGGCGCAGCGCCTTCGGGTAGGCCTGCTCGATCGCGGTGATCAGCCCGGCCGCGCCATCGCTGATGATGAGCAGCGGGCTGCCCAGGCCGCGGTCCTTCAGGTCAGTGAGGAAGGCGGTCCAGGCGTCAGCGGACTCGCCGGTGCCGGGCGCCAGGCCGATGAACGCGGGCTTGCCATCAGTGGTGATGCCCCAGGCGGCCAGCACCGGCTCGGCCGGGGAGCCCGGATGCATCCGGAAGAACGAGGCGTCCAGGAACAGGTAGTCCAGGGTGACGCCGTCCAGCCGGCGGCCCGCCCAGGCGTGGTACTCGTCCTTGATGGCCTGGCAGATCGCCGACACGGTGGACTTGGAGACCGCGGCCTGGTCCCCGAGGGCCTCGGCGAGGGTGGCCTCCACGTCACGGACGGACAGGCCGCGGATGAACGAGGCGATGACCAGGGTCTCCAGCGCGTTCGTCTTGGTCACATGAGCGCCGAACAGCCGGGACGCGAACGCCTCGGTGGTACCGCGCAGCTTCGGCCGCGCCAGCGTCACCGGCCCGGCAGTGGTCCTCACGGTGACGTCGCGGTACCCGTTGCGGCTCCCGGGGCGGGCGTCACCGCTGGTGGCAGCCCGCTGGTAACGGTCGCGGCCCAGGAACTGCGTCACCTCGGCTTCCAGCGCGGCCTGCATCAGCAGCTGGGCACCGAGCCGGGCGACGTCTTCGAGGATCTCCGGCAGCGGCCGGCCCTCGGCGAACAACTCATCAATGTGGTGGCGGATGCGGTCGGTGGGCGATACTCGGACAGGCACGGGCGTGGGTCCTTCCCTCGAAGACTTTGGTCGGTCTCAAGGGAACCTACGCCCGTCTCATTTACACCGGCCCCCGGACGTCACCCGCGGATGTGCTCCTGGTACTCTTCTGCCGACCGACTCGGTGTCCCGCTCGACGCGAACCCATAGCCCTTGCTGGGGCCGCTCAGCCAGTCGTAGATGGTGCCGCCGTCTCCGGCCTGCCTGATGGCGAACCGCTCGCCATCGACCTCGAGGGTGAACAACACCGGACCGGGCGTTCCCGCCGTCCCGCGGTACACATCGGGACTGGCGGGGGCGTCGTCACTGCCACCGCTGGGGCTCTCGTCCACGACAGCCAGTATCCACGGGCCGGTACAGCCAGGCCGCACCCGCTCCGCGGGTCGATCGCCTTGGCGGATGACCGAGCGTCATCACTCGAATGGGACAGGCGTGCCCCACTGGGCGGTTGACTCAGCTCCCCAGACCTTGCATCCAAGGATCTGCTGAAGCGGCTGCTCAAGGGTTCGCTGCTCACGCAGTGCACTCAGCACTTCCGGCGCAAGAAGGAAGATGCGCTCGTCCTCGCTTGTGACGGGCGCGGTCAGCAGAGGTCCCTCGTAGCCTGCCAGCTTGAACGCCCCGGTGACGGCAGCGCGCTGGCCGATGTTGAACACGAACTGCACCTTACGCAAAGACGCAGACGACGCACGCACATCGCCACCACAGTGCGTTCTCGGCAAACAGATCAGCTCGTTCCGCGCCGCGCAGAGCGCTCACTGAGCGCGGCTCCAACCGCGCCGAACGGCGGTTCTGTCCAGCGAGACCCAGTGAGCAACCGGGTTCTGACGAGCGCATAACGAGCCGTACGCGCGCCGAACGTCAAATTGCTGGCGCGACACAGCGTGGCCAGTTTCGGCCTTGCCCGTCGCCACCTGAGTCGGGCCGCTGACCGATTCTGCCCTCGGAGCCACTCACATGTCCTGCGAACTCACATCTGCCCAGGTCAGTGCCCCGTGACCCGTCGAAAGATGCCCCCGAAGTGCCCCCAAGCACCAAACGGTCACCGGATAAACGTTCGAATAATCGTCATAACCTGGAGCCCCCTTACGGAATCGAACCGTAGACCTTCTCCTTACCATGGAGACGCTCTGCCGACTGAGCTAAGGGGGCACGACCTGCCAGGGCCAGAGAATCTCCGCTGGCGCGGCGCGCTAGGCGAGCATACACGATCCGGCCAGCGCCCGCGCGCGGGTGGGCCCCCTCAGTCCGGTGCCCGCTATGTCTAGCCGGCTCCCTGCTCGGCCGCCCAGGTGAACGCGTCGAGCACCTGACTCCAGGCGCCCGATAGCGGGTCGATCACCTCGAAATGACCCGCGCCGGGCACCAGCACGCAGGTGGCCGGATCACCGCCCTCACCGGCCCGGGCGGCGTAGTCCACGCTCATCTGGGCCGGGACCCGGTCGTCGTCCGTGCCGTGCACCAGGCGCACCGGCACGCCGTGCGGCAGCAGTCGCATCGGGTCGGCGTTCCGGTAGCGATCGTCCACCTCGGCAGGACCGCCGCCCATCAGCACGCCGGCCGCCTGATTGCCCAGGGCCTGGTCGAAGCAGGACTCCAGGTCGGCGACCGGGGCCAGGGCCACCACGGCGCACATCGGGCCCCGCGACCGGTACCAGGGGGTGGTCGGCGACACCCGCCGCCGACCCGCGGCCCATAGCGCGAGGTGCCCACCGGCCGAGTGCCCGGCGACCACCACGCGGCCGGGGTCGGCCAGGCCGCCGGTCGCCCGCGCGACCAGACCAGGCAGTCGGTCGACCGCCCTGGCGACATCATCGAACGTTCCCGGCCAGCCCCCGCCGGGCTGCCCGAGA
>JAJYWG010000500.1 GCA_021791615.1 Actinomycetes bacterium | reverse complement strand
CGCAGCTTGTTAGCGGCCACGCTGTTTGCACATGAGCCGGCAGGACTTCATGCACATGAGTCGGCCACGCTCGATGGGGACGGTGGTCCGCGCTGACGAGGAAGAACGTTCACCACCCCGCCATGAGACCCTGGACTTCGACGGCCACGTTCGCGATGTCTGCACCCACGTTGTGCAGCTCTTCGGTGAGGAGATCGAGAAGTCGCCCGGCCACGGCCTCGGTGAGCGGTCCAGGGATGAGGTCGACGGCAATCCGGATGCGCTGGACGTTCGGATCTGATCTGGTGGTGGGATCGAGGTGCATGTCAGTCCCTTGTCAGCTCTGCGGCTGCCTTCTTCGCACACGCATCGTCGATGAGGTCCTTGCCGTCGGTGGCCGCTGCGATCATGGCGGCGATCGCCGCGTTGTTGAGCATGCGAGGAAGGCCATTTGCGACCCGGTGCAGCCTGGCGATCGCATCGTCGGCGAAGAGCGGTTCTTGCCTGCCGGCGAGGGCCAGGTGGTGGCGGAGGTAGGCGGCCGACTCGCCGATGTCCATCGCCTTGACCGCAAAACGGGTAGCGATCCGCTGGTCGAGTGCGGCGAAGGTCCCCATGCGGAGCTGGCGTGAGAGGGTCGGCTGGCCGACGAGGATGCCGGCGAACGACGAGGCCGAGTCCATCTGCGCGTTGGTGAGTAGCCGGAGCTCTTCGAGCTGGGCGGGCTCGAGCAGGTGAGCCTCGTCACAGATCATCACCACCCGTCGGTGGCGCTCGTCCTCCTCGGCGGCCAAGAGGTCGGTTGCCTGGGCCATCAGCTCCGCCTTCAAGTACCGCGGCTCGGCACCGAGGGCCCGGACGATCGTGACGTAGAGCCCCCTCGTCCCGAATGCCGGGTTGGCGATGTAGATGACCTGGTGGCGGGTCGGATCAAGCACGGAGACCGCGGCCCGCACCGAGACCGTCTTGCCGGCACCGACGTCACCGACGATGACCCCGAGCGCGGACTCGGCCACACAGAAGTTGATCCGGGCGACGGCTTCTACGTGAGCCGGTCGGGCGAAGAGGTCGCCCGGTGCGATCGACTTCCCAAAGGGGGTCTTTTCCAGCCCGAAGTGGGCGACCCAGGGCGGAAGGCTCACCGTGCCACCTCCGCCTCGTCGCCGTCGTCGAACATGGCCAGCTGGGAGAAGTCGAGTGCTGTCGCACTCCCCGCCTCCTCGTGGGCGGTGTGGACCATGCCCAGGTAGTCGATGCCGGTGGCCTCGGGCTCGGGTCGTTTTGCCTGGGGGACCTTCCTGTGGGTGTGGCGCCCGATGACGAAGGGCACAGCCACCCCGGCCGGCTTGCCCTCGTAGAAGACGTCGAGGGAGGACAGGTCCTCGGGGTCGTAGCGGAGCTCGATCCGACGGGCCACGAGGGCCGGGTCGACCGCGTACATGTTCCCCTCGAGGGGCACCGTTGCCGTGCGGGTGACCTTCCTTGTCACCGACCACCGGAACGCCTCGGCGAGCGCTGCGGTGTCTACCTGGCGGTGGGGACCGGTCTTTTCGAACCGGTCGATGGGTGCCTCACCGGTCTCGGCGTGGACCCGCCGGTTGGCCACCGACTCTGCCCAGGAACCAAACAAGTCGTTCAGCTCGTCGAGGGACTCGATGCCCCGGTGGGTGGCCTCGGCGAGGAAGGCTTCCCGGATGTAGCGGTTCGCCCGCTCTTGCTTGCCCCGGCCTTGGGGTGCATAGGGCTTCGAGTGCACGAGGCGGATCCCCAACAGGGCGGTGGTCCTCGCCAACCAGGCGTTCTTGAACGGCGCTCCGTTGTCGGCATACAGGACCTCGGGGATCCCCCTTCGGGTGATGGCCCGACGCAACAGGTCCTGGCAGGCCCGGGCGTTCTCGTGGAAGAAGAACCGTCCATCGACGAGGAGGCGCGAGTGGTCGTCGACGATGAGGAAGAGCTTGGCCCGCTTGGACGCGGGTGTCTTTGGCCAGGGGACGTCCGGTCCGACGAGCACGTCGGTGATCCATCGCTCGTTGGGTCTGGAGGCCTCGTAGCGGCCGAAGGCGGTCTGTTCGGCAACCAGGGCCTCACGGTGCAGGCCTCGGCGTCGGAGCTGGCCTCGGATCGTGCGCTCGGCGACGGTGATCCCGTGGCGGGCGAAGAGGATCCGGGCGATCTGGGCGGCAGAGCGGCTGGGGAGCTCGAGACGTAAGGCGGCGGCCTCGGCAAAGAGCTCGGGATGGGCTCGCACCGCACCGGTATCTGCGCGGGGGACGGGACGGAGTGCGTCGAGCCCTCCCTTGCGCCATTCCCGGATCCAGCGGTCGATGGTGTTCCTCGAATAGCGCCTGAGGTCCCCGTCGGGGTGTGCGTGCAGCTTCTCGGCCACCGCACGCACCAGCGCACCCCGCTCGGCTGGGGTGAGGTGTTCGGCTGCCGCCTCGGCGATCACCGCCCAGCGGTGCAAGGCGATCGCCTCTGCGTGGTTCGTCTCCATGTCCTCTCCTCCGTGTCGTGTGCCCGCTTAGGGCACCGGAGGCATGAAACGCCGTCTGCCGACGAAGAGGTAGAGCGAATTCGTGTTGGTGGCGATCAGGCTCCCGCCGGTGACAGCCGAGACGAACCGCCACCGGCCGCACCCGAGCCATCCCGGCAGCGACGCGGCCGCCCTGAAAGCGGCTCGGATGGCACGGTGCGCATCACGGGTGGCATCCACCAGGGGAGCTGCGGCCTCACCGCCGAGCTCGGTCGCCAGGGCGGCAAAGGCAACGCTGAGCTCTCTCGCCCGACCGGCGAACCGCCGCATCCAGCCCCGGGCGGTGGAGTGGGGGACGTCGACGAGTTTCGCCGCAGGGCGAACGCCCGAGGTGCCGGATGCCACCGCGTCGACAACCGCCCCGACGGTCTCTGTCACATCGAGGCGACCGGTCAGCACGAACGCTGGGAGCACGGCGTGTGTTGCCTCGCAGCCCGGACAACGGAACCTCGGCACCCACATCGACGAGCACCGGCCGCCATGACGGATCCGGCGTCGATAGCCGGACCACGGGGCCATCACGCTCAGGCACGACGGGCAGTTGGGCCTCGGCACCACTACATCGCGGCCGGCGGCCACGTAGGTGTCGACGGACAGGGAGCAGGGCCATACGATGCACACCGGTGGCAACACCGCCTTGGACCCCCTCCGCCGCAGTGCCAACTGGTGAGGAGGGGGTCCCTCGCGTTCTAGGACCGCCCATCTTCCCCGCTGCCGGGACTCTCTCGTCCAATCACGTCCTCAAACAGCGTGGCTGCCACAGGGTCCTACGCCACCCTGAAGAGATGCCGCCAACACCGTGTTGGAGGAGCACGTCGACGCCTTCAATGCTCACGATACCGAGCGACTCCTCCGAGGCCTCGACGAGGAGATCACCTGGCACACCGGGTCCGAGGTGGTCAG
>JAJYWG010000226.1 GCA_021791615.1 Actinomycetes bacterium | reverse complement strand
GCTCGCCGCCGACGTCGCCGCCTGGATGGCAAAACATCCCCCCAGCGCCCTGCCACAATCCGATACCGCGATCTCCACCATCAACACGTTGCTCTCAGCCGAGGTAGCCACCGCGTCGCCAGCGTGGGATCGCCTCGGCGAACTGTCCCGCGCCCAACTTGACCCAAGCCAGGAGGCGGCGCGCCCGGTCCGCCAGCCACGAGGCGGACGTCGGCGACCCGGATCGTGACGAGGAGGTCCCGCCGGAGACGGCGATGTCCGAGAGTCACCGCGACCTGGTGGTCAGGCGCCTCCAAGACGCCGTCTCGTCCCGAAGCCCGATCGTGCTGCGGGTTGGCCATGACCGGAAGGAGGGGGATCCGGGGGTCCTTCGCCGCTGGAGCTCATCAGCGGCGCTGTCCACGGTCTCACCACGGGGCGGAGCATGGCTCTTCGAGCTCTCCCCGGTTATCGCGATTCATCCTTGACCCTGACGTAACGTCAGGCTTTAGCGTGACCATTGCCGGCGCGACCGTGACGGTAGAAGTGAAGGTGACTGGTCATGACCGCACACGAAGCCAAGGTCTGGAAGGTCGGCGAGTTGGCGGCCGAGACGGGGCTGACGGTACGGGCATTGCACCACTACGACCATCTCGGTCTGGTGAGCCCCTCGGCACGCACCGCAGCCGGGTACCGGCTGTACGTGGAGTCCGACGTGGCGCGGCTCTACCAGGTGCTGGCGTTACGGCAGCTGGGGTTGTCGCTCGACGCGATCGGCGAGGTCCTAGACGGGCCTTCGTCGATCGAGGGATTGCTCGAACGGCACCGGGCTTACCTGGACCGTCAGATGATCGCCATCCGCACCCTGCGGGCGCAGCTGGCCAGCGTGGCTGACGCTTCGAAGGGCGACGAGGCGGTCTCGGTCACCGACTTCTTGGAGCTCATCCGAAAGGTGATCACCGTGGACGACACAGTGAAGCAGTACTTCAGCGACGAGCAGTTGGCCGATCTGGCTGAGCGGCGAGCCCAGCTCGGAGAGCAGGCCATCACCCAGGTGCAGGAAGCGTGGCCAAAGTTGATCGCCCAGGTGCAGGTGGCCGTCGACGCCGGCCTCGACCCGGCTGCACCGCAAGCACAGAAGCTGGCGGCCGAGTGGATGGGCCTGCTCCAACAGTTCCACGGCGGCGACGAGGGGCTCCGAGACTCGCTCTATCGCATGCAGGCCGAGAACGCTCAGCACATCGAACAGCAGCATGGCGGTCCTTCCCCCGCGCTGCTGGAGTTCATCAAAGCTGCCACCGCTGCCCGGGCTTGACAGGGCCGGTGGTGGGCGGTGTCATCGTGCGTCGCCCACCACCCCCGCCCGTGCTCGCGGCATTCCCGTAACACGATCGCGCCTCCGCGCACGTTCTGTGATCGTCGGACGGCGGATGCGCTGCGCGTCAGTCTTCGGGCAGGGCGGCGAAGTCTCGTTTGGCAGCCCGGTACCAGCCCATCCCCGAGATGGGGTGCTTCCAGCGGCCCTTCATCTTTTCGAGGGCGTCACGGTGGGTCTCGTCGCCACCCGCGACCATCTCGTTCAGGTGGCGGTCTTGGGACTTGATCGCTTCGTCGGGGGACCCTGCGTGGTGCGCGAAGTCACAGGGACCCCCAAGCTGCTTGCAGGTCATGGTCTTCATGGTCGGTCGTGTCTCCTCTGTTTCGGGACGGGCTTGGTCGGTCTCGCTGCGTTCCTGGCTCGATCTGAGCAGTTCCCCAGCCGCGACGTCAGCTCAGCCAGCAGCCGTCGTCCATCAGGTCACGGCCGGCCAGCTCGTTCGCCTCGCGCCAGGCCTGGATACGACGTGGGGAGATGCGGAACCAGCGGTACGGCGTGGCCGACGCACGAGGGTCGAAGCCGCTGCGCTGCGCGAAGCGGTCAGCACGCTGCTCGGCCAGGGCGTCGATCTCGACGACTTCGACTCCGCCGTCGATCATCGACACGTCACGGGTGTGGCCGAGCGCCAGGCGAGCGGCCCGGGTGACAGCCAGGTTCATGCCGGTCGGGCTGGCAGTCGGGGTGGCCACCAGCAGCGTCTCGCCGTCCCAGTCGAAAGACAGCGGCACCAGGTAGGGGTCACCATCGGCTGAGGCGGTGGCGACCCAGACGTCGACGTCGTGGGCGAGGCGATGCTCGGTGTCGCGGCGACGCTCGGCAAGGGGACGAGGACCGGCGCTCACCGGTCCTGCATGATCCCGAGCATGTTGCCGTCGGGGTCGGTGAAGGTGGCCACGAGGCGGCCGCCGCCGACGTCGCTCGGCGGTTGGGTCACGACGGCGCCCGCCGCGGTCACCTCGGCCAGCTTGGCCTCGATGTCGGCTACCTGCCAGTAGGCGACCGGAGTGGTCATGTGCTGGGGTCCGCCGCCGGGCACGAGCCCGATGTGCTGGCCGGCCACGTCGTAGCCGACGTAGTACGAAGCGTCGTGCTGGGGTGCCTGGCCGAGCAGGGCGGTGTAGAGCGCCTTGGCCTTCTCCAGGTCCGAGACGGGGTGCAGCACGGTCTTGATGCCCTCGGTGGGCGTGGTGGTCATGGGCTCTCCTTCTCCTCGCCGGGTCACATCGACCCGGTCGGTGTCGTCAAGAGTAAAGACGACCACCGACGCGAGGATGTGACCGTGACCGACCGCGACCTGCTCGCCCGGCAGTTCGAGAGCCAACGGACCCACCTGCGGGCCGTCGCGCTGCGGATGCTCGGCTCTGCCCACCAGGCCGACGACGCCGTCCAAGAAGCCTGGCTGCGCCTCACCCACACCGACGCCGAGTCCGTCGACAACCTCGCCGGGTGGCTCACGACCGTGGTGGCCCGGGTGTGCCTCGACATGCTCCGGGTCCGGGAGCGCAGACAAGAGGTTCCCGCGGAGGCAACGCCCGAGGAGCCGGCCGGGACTTCGCCCGAGGACGAGGCGCTCCTCGCCGACTCGGTGGGCCTGGCGTTGCTGGTGGTGCTGGACACCTTGGAGCCAGCCGAGCGCCTGGCGTTCGTGCTGCACGACTGCTTCGCGGTCCCCTTCACCGAGATCGCCCCCATCGTGGGGCGCACCCCGGTCGCGGCACGCCAGCTCGCCAGCCGGGCCCGGCGCCGGGTGCGCTTCGATGCGGCCGTTCCCGACACGCCCGCCGCCGAACAGCGCAAGCTGGTGGCCGCCTTCTTGGCGGCGGCCCGCCACGGCGACTTCGCCGGCCTGCTGGCGTTGTTGGACCCCGACGTGGTGCTTCGCGCCGACACGGTGGCCGTCGAGATGGCCACCGCCAGAGCGAGCGCCGGCGCGCCGGAGCTACACGAAGAGGTTCGCGGTGTCGACGCGGTCGCAAAGGTCTTCGCCGGTGGGGCCCGCGCGGCGAGGCTGTGCCTCGTCGACGGTCTGGCCGGAGCAAGCGTGTCAGTCGGCGGGCGAGCTATCGCCGTGTTC
>JAJYWG010000137.1 GCA_021791615.1 Actinomycetes bacterium | reverse complement strand
CCATCGTCGGCTACGGCAAGACGCGTCCCATCGTCCCCAACACGTCGCCGGCCAACATGGCGCGCAACCGCCGGGTCGACGTGGTGATCCTCGCACCAGGAGAGACCCAGCCCTGATGACTGCCACCTTGACACCCCCACAAGCCACCTCGGGCGACGGCGAGCCGCCGGCCGACGGTGCACCCAAGACGAAGGGCGGCGCGAAGAAGCTGCTCATCATCGTCGTGGCCGCGGTGCTGGTGCTCGGTGCTGCCTTCGAGCTGGTGCTCAAGCCCATGCTCTTCCCGCCCCACTACCGTCCGGGCCAGCCGGTCCCAGCGGGTCAGATCGTGTCCCTGCCCCAGAACACGATCAACCTGTCCGACGGGCACCTTCTCCAGGTAACGGTGGCCCTCCAGCTCACCGCCCCGGCCTCGCCCACGGCCATCGCCAAGGACGACCCGAAGTTCCTCAACGCGGAGCTCACCGTGTTCGGGGCGCTGACCCAGCCGGACCTGCTCAACCCGGCCGGTCGCACGGCCGCCCAAGCGGCACTCCTCCAGGCGTTCCAGCAGATCGCCGGCACCAGCGAGGGTGCTCAGCAGATCAGCGCCATCTACTTCACCAACTTCATCACCCAGTGACCGCTTCCGACGACGGCAAAGGCGCCAGTGGGTGACCACCCGGCCGCAACGGCGAGCGGCGACGCTAGGCAAGCCCCACGATGGGCTCGTTCAGCGGGTGCCCGCCCATCGAGCCGTAGAACTGGGCGTCGCCGAAGGCGAAGATCCCGCCGTCGGAGGCAACCTTCCAGGAGCCCGATGTCGGGTCCGTGGTCGTGCCTGTGCCTGAGCCCGTGGTTGAGCCGCTGACGTGGACCTGCTGCCGGGCGTAGGTCATGTTGCCGGTGGAGACGGCCCATACCGGGCCGGACGGCAGTGACGACGCCGTGCAGGATGCGGTCGAGACCAACGGGTTCGGGGTTGGCTGGGTCAGTTGTCGAAGCGCGTGGCCACCCGCCCTGCCGATCGGCGCACGCCGAGGGCATGATGACGACGTCGTCGGAGACGCCGGATCGGCGGTCTCGTAGTTCCACACCGGCGCTGACATGTCGGCTGCCAGTGTGGGCATGGCTAGCCAACGTGGTTCTCGACGGAGGAGGCGATGTGGCTGGATCGTGTGGAGGACAGCCGACGCATCCGTACCATGAGAGCGGCCGAAGGGATCACCTTGCCGGTCGCGTAGGTGGAGAGCCTCGACGGCGACGTTCCGATCCGGGCGGCGAATTCGGCAGCGGTCATCCCGGACGCCTCCACGATCTCTCGGACCTCGGCGGAGACGCTTGCCCGTTCGCTCTGCTCGGCATCCGCTCTAGCTGATGCCACCACGTCGGCCATCAAGTCACCCACCCCGTAGGGACGGCAGTACGACAGGACGTCTACGAGATCTGATGCGACCTTCCCCCATGGGTCCCGACGGACTTCCGCAGCGATGCGTCGCCAATGTGAGAGATCGCCGCGTTCGAGCGCTGTCTGGATGCCTTCCAGACCCCACTCGGACACGGGGTCGTCCGGAGTAACGGTCAGATTGCGGAAAGCGAGGGCCACGACTAGGAATCCTTTTGCTCCACCATGAGGCGAGACACGGCCATGCACACAGATCGAACGTCATTCCAGTCGTGCCAGCGTCTATCAAGTCGCTTGTATTGCTTCAGGTGTTGAGTCGTCTTCGCATCTCTGGGTCGAGGATCGGCGAGTTGAACGGCGATTTGAGTAGATACCCCAAGACCTCCACGATGCTGATCAGCGTAAAAGTGGTCGATGTCTACAAGCACGCTCGCGGCCGAGCTGAGCCCCATCCAGTCCGACAATGCCGCCACATCGAGATAATCACGAGTCTGGTTCCGGGCGATGATCAGGTACGCCTTGATGCGTAGTGTTTCGGCAGACGTCGGGACTCGGAGCACTCGACCCGACGGGAGCTGGTACTGCTCAACCTCCAAGGGGGTCTTTCTAATGAGTTGCCGGACGCCGGCTTCGATGTCTCCGATCTCGCCAAGAATCAGCTTGTTCGGGACCATCCGGTTGGTGATCCATCCGTCTTGGGACTCAATAGCTTCGAGCACCATGTCATAGTGGTCGGCAAGGTTAGCGATCACATGATCGTGGTCGTAAGAGTCCCTGTGCCCCGCGTAGAAGGCAGCAGCGGACCCTCCCACAAGGGTGGCGTCCGGGACGACCTCTTGGAGCGCTGCGGCGGCCTCGAATAATCGACGGAGCAGCGGACTCGGGGAATCGGCTGCACTTGGCTCTCGTGTAGCCCCGCTGTCCGTCGAGTCGGAGGCCAGCTCGGTCGTTCGCTCGGGATTGACCTTGCGGGCGAACTGCCCGCCGGCTGGGGTCCCGCTTGGGGTTCTTGGACGTCCAGGAACCATGCTGCTAGATTATCAGATCAGATAACGTCAGGCAGCGCCGGGGCAGTGCTGCGACCAAGCCGGAGTTCGCGTTCCGAAGTAGCTCTGCTCGATCGCTTCGACGACGATGTCTGCGGTGCAGCCGTCGGCTTGGCGACTGATGAAGTCGGCCATACCCGGGACGGTGAACGCGACGACCCGTGCTCGGGGGCGTAGATCAGTCCGTTGGAGATGAGCTTGGACCGGGTCGGTCTGAGGATAGAGCCCCGCCACGTGGAGGGATTCCGAGTGTGGCCTTCGGTGTGCTCAGTTCGAGAGCTCGGGTTGACGGTCGACAGGGGAGACCGGGTCGACGGGGGAGACCGGCTCGACGGGGGAGACCGGCTCGGGCGTCTCGAAGACTGTCCGGGCTGGAGGGGCCGGGCGGCTTCTGGACCTGAAAATCCCCTACACCCCGCAGGGGCGCGCGCCGATAGTGCCGACATGGGCTTCGACGAGCTGTCCACCCTGCTGTGGCAGGAACGCGGCGTGCTCGAACTGCTGGGCTTCAAGTTGGCCGAGGAGCACCTGATCCTGGCTGCCGGGCACCACGCCTGGCTACCTCGCGCCACAGCCGAGGTCGAACAGGTGGTCGACCTGCTGGCCGCTGCCGACGCCAAGCGCGAGCACGCGGTTGCCGAGCTGGCCGACGAGCTCGGCCTCGATGCCACCCCGACGCTCGCCGACCTTGCTGCAGCGGCGCCGGAGCCGTGGGGCGAGCTGCTGGCCGGGCACCGCCAGGCGATGCTCGAGCACTTCGCCCACATCGAGCAGGTGTCGGCGGCCAACCGGGAGATCCTGGCCCGGCGCGTGGCCGCCACTGCCGACGCGCTCGCCTACCTCGGCGCCCAGCCGGGGGTCGGCTACCAGCGCGACGGCTCGCCCCCATCCGCCCGCGGCGATGCCCGCCTGGTCAACGCCACGGCGTAGCGGGGAGCGTCGTCGTGGGAGAGCTTGGCCTCAGCATCGCTGGTACCGGGTTGCAGGCCGCCCGAGACGGCA
>JAJYWG010000350.1 GCA_021791615.1 Actinomycetes bacterium | reverse complement strand
CGGCCTCGACGTGGTGATTTGCCCCGAGGAGAGCCTGTACCTCGACTACTACCAGTCCGAGCTTCCCGACGAGCCCCTCGCCGGCCGGGGCCCGACCACCCTCGCGGATGTGTGCGCCTTCGACCCGATCCCCCCCGACCTCGACGGCCCGGCCGCGAAGCGGGTGCTCGGCGCCCAGGTGCAACTGTGGACCGAGCACATGGAGGAGCCGGCAATGGTCGAGTACATGGCCTTCCCTCGTACCTCGGCGTTCGCCGACCTGGTGTGGGTTCCTGCGGGTGGCGACCCCGCCGAGCGCGAAGCGCGGGTGGTCGAGCACCTGGCACGCCTCGACGTGCTCGGCGTCGGCTACCGACCACCGTCAGGCCCGCTGCCCTGGCAACGTGGCGGGGAGGGGCGCCGGCGGAGGGGGCCGAACCGCGGGGAGGTCTGAGCTTGGAAGTCGTGATCGTCGATGATCCCGCAGCCGGCGGGGCGCTCGCCGCCGACGCCGTCGCCGAGTTGGTGGTCAGCCGGCCCGAAGCGGTCCTCGGGCTGGCGACCGGAGGCTCTCCCCAGGTCGTCTACGACGTGCTGGCCGCGCGCTTCGCCGCCGGCCGGCTCACCCTGGCCGCCGCCAGGGCCTTCCTGCTCGACGAGTACGTCGGTCTCGCGCCCGGGCACCCGGCTTCTTATCGCCAGGCGGTCGGGCGGGAGGTCGTCGCGCGCACCGCCCTCGCCCGGGACCGGGTGTGCGCGCCGCAGGTCTCGGTGCCCGAAGAAGAGCTACCCGGCGCATGCGACCGCTACGAGGAGGAGATCGCAGCCGCCGGCGGCGTCGACCTCCAGCTGCTCGGGGTGGGCAGCGACGGCCACATCGGCTTCAACGAGCCGGGCTCCTCGCTCGGCTCCCGCACCCGGCTGAAGACCCTCACCGCCCGCACCAGGGCCGACAACGCCCGGTTCTTCGGTGGCAACCTGGACGCCGTTCCCCACCACGTGGTCACCCAGGGGGTCGCGACCATCCTCGCCGCACGCCACCTGGTCCTGCTGGCGTGGGGAGCGGGCAAGGCCGAGGCGGTCGGGAGGCTCGTGGAAGGCCCGGTCACGGCCTCGGTCCCCGCCAGCGCGCTCCAGCTCCACCCGCACGCGACCGTGATCGTCGACCAGGCAGCCGCCTCGCGCCTCGAGCGCCGCGGCTACTACGAGGAGACCTGGTCGGCGAAGCCCACCTGGCAGGGGATCTGAGCCCAGATCGATCAGGCTCAGACCCTGATATTGCAGCCCGGCTCCGCTAGCCCGGTTCGGGCCATGATCTGGCGCCAATGATGGGGCGTCGGTGGCGTGCGGGCTACTTGGGGCCGGGCGTCGGGGACGTCCCGGCCACTCGGGGCCGGGCGTGGGCGCTGCGGGGCGGCGAGAGGCACCGAGAGGGCCGTGCTTGTTCGGCTTCGGGCCGCTCCGGGGCGCGCCAGGTCCAGTCCTGGTCGACTGAAGTGGTCTTCCCGGCTCGCTCAGGCGAAGGTTGGCAACCTTCGCAGGGCCTCGAGCGCCTCGATGAAGCTCTCGGCCCAGGCATAGGCGCGGGGCAGGCGCAGCACGAGGCGCCGGCCGTGGGAGACGACTCTGGCGGCCACGTTCAAGAACGCGAGGCGAAGCCGCTTGCCCCGGCAGGTCGCGAAGGACTCGGGCAGGGCGAGGAGCCTCGAGCCAGCGGGCCACGTTGTAGGCGAGGGCGGCCGCATGCCACCACAGCCAGTTGCCGAAGAAGCACTGCAGCGGGGCATGGCAGAGACCGAAGTCGCCCTTCAGCTGGCGGATCGCTTCTTCTGGGCCGCCGCCGCGGAGACGGTGGTGGTGCTCGACGTCTGCGGCGCTGCGCAGGGGGGTCTGGATGTTGGTGATGATCGCATGGAAGCGCCACCCGTCGAGGTCGTCGAAGCTCAGCTGCTCGCCGGCGCTCGTGCGCTGGCGGCGCACGACCATGCGCAGGTCCCGCCCGGCGAAGCTGAAGCCGGCTTCGGCGACCTCGGATCCCTTCTTCTCCTCTGCTCCGAGCGCCGGGACCCAGGTCTCCCAGGGTCGGAGGCGAGGGCCCCGATGGCCGCGGCCACCCTGGCGGTCAACTTGGCCGTGACGGTGAAGACCATGTTGTGGCGCTCTGCCGCTTCGATGACCTCGGCCTCGTAGCCGGCGGAGTCGACCCGCAACCACAACTGGTAGCGGCCCCGGACCTCGACGGGCACGGCGCTCACGCACTCGTCGACGAAGCTGCCCATCGCCCGGCCGGGATTCGCGTTGCCCCCCCGGGCTCGCAGCCCGAGCACGTCTCGGCTCTCGCCGCAGACCCCGACCATCGGCGAGAGGCCGACCTCGTGGGAGTAGGAGAACGCAGCACCCTCCTTCTTGCGCCCCGAGGTCTCCATCCAGGTGGCGTCGGGGTCGATGGTCAAGATCCCCGGAGCAGGCGCAGCCCCCATCGCCCAGGCCCGTCGCAGCATCGCCCGGTTCACCGCCGCGGCCTTCTGCGCCCGCCCCAAGTCGGCCC
This sequence comes from Actinomycetes bacterium, assembly GCA_021791615.1. The sequence continues at coordinate 929 of JAJYWG010000350.1, read as the reverse complement.
CGGCCAAGAATCGGAACAGCGTCGTGTGGCTCGGCAGCGCATGGGTACCACGCAACCGTCTCGTCGCCTCGTCGGCCAGCAACGAGACATCCGAGAGGAAGTCACCTCCGGCGAGCTGGGTCTCGACCACGGCCCGGTAGCACTCCCCGCCGCTGTATCCACCCGGGCCGATCGGGCGCAGCTCCCGGCGGTCGGCTTCGGCCACCAGGCCCAAGCGATCGACCAGCTCACCCCACAGCGCGATGCCCGCCACCCCGGTCACCGAGTCCTCCGACGCCTCCACCACCGGATGCGCCACCGACCGCTCCGCCCGGCTCACGACCACATCATCGAGCTCGAAGACCAGCGAGCTACCATTCACCCGACAGGTGCTCCTCTCTTGCGACCATGCGGCTTCTGACAACCCGCATTCTCGCAGGTAGAGGGGCTCCTGTCGCGTCTTTCAGCTGGTCAATCCCAAGCACGCTGCAATATCAGGGTCAGAACCTGTGGCGATAATCGACGGCTGGCAGGGCCGACCGAGGCCCGGATGCAGTCACCCGGTGGGCGGCTTTCGTTTTTTTCGACTTCTGCTATCATGGAGGACATGACGCCGGCCAGCCGAGCTCCCAGCGAACCTTCGACCGCCACCGCCGACCACGGGCGTGACGAGGACGTCGTCTTCCCTCCCGAGGACCTCGACCAGCTCCTCGACCTCGCCCGTTTTTTCGAGGGCCACACCGAGCCAGGCCTGCTTCTCGGCCCTGACGGCGAGCAGATCCCGCTGCCGGCCGAGATCTACCGCGTCCTGCGCCAGGTGGTCGACGTCATGCGTCAGGGGAAGGCCACCCTTGTCGCGCCCCAAGGCCTGCTCCTCACTACCCAGGAGGCGGCCGATTTCCTCGGGATCAGCCGCCCCACCCTCGTCAAGCTACTCGAAGACGGCGCCA
>JAJYWG010000266.1 GCA_021791615.1 Actinomycetes bacterium | reverse complement strand
CTCGGCGCCTACGCTCCCAAACACTGAGTTAGGTAATACAGCCCGCCAGCTCAGATACAGCCGTTCACCTGGAAGAACGTCAGCCGGTCAGGAGCTAGCCCGGAAACTCCCGCTAGCGGCTCGGCATGCGGACCCTCGAGGAGCAGAACCCAATCGCCGCCCGTGGCGTCTCGGGGGCCGGCGCACAAGCAACCGAGAAGCGCGTGAACGGCCCGTTCGTTGTAGGGCAGGTCAATATCGTCTGAGTCGAAGGTGTTGGTCATCGTGCCAACGAGTATGGGCTGTGGGTCGGAGCGGAAGACGGTCTCACATCAACGTCGGTGTCTGGTCAGTGCCGCCCGTAGGAAGGCGTGGCCCGATGGCAGTCGCCGCACAGAACCTCGCAGTTGGAGAGTCCATCGTGACCTCCGACGGCTTGGGCGGCGATGTGGTGAAACTCGGCGGTGGCTGGGGTGACAGCTTTCTTGCAACGCTGTTTGCCGAGATGCCACGAATGGCCTTGGCGACGACACTCACACTTACCTTCCGATCGGCGAATCGCTTCGTTCTTGGTCTGGTTTGAGAAGGCCATCGGTACCCCGTCTCGGCTCGAACCACTACACCCACGCTTCCGTTGGCGGCGCTCGGGAGGTGAACCACAAGGGTGTGATTATAGCTGCGGCGCGTGCGAAGTTGAGGCTCTCCTGCGAGGGTCGTGACTGGTCGTATTCCATCTTTGCCACTGCAATGCCCTCGGTAGGACGACCAGTGTGGGCGTGATGCCGATGAGCACCGTCAGCCGGAGAGTTTGTCCTTCCCGAGCGAGGTTGATCCCGGCACCGCGGGCAGTGGTGACTTCGACGTGCGGTACGACTCCAGCTCTCTCCGTGCGGAGTCGATGCCGGCCAACAGCTGCGGGTTGGAGGTGATCTCCTGAGCCCTGTGCTGGGCCGCCTCGATCGGACCACGGGCGGCCTGCGCCATCGCGAGCCGCTGTTCTGCCTCCCGGATTCTCTGGGGACGCTGGGGCTCTTCGATCGCCGCTCTCGACGCTGCGGTGTTGACCGCGGCGGCAAAGGACCGGACCCGCGCCCCTGCGTCCGGCGGGCACTTCACCACGCACGACAGCGTGGGCGCCTCGATGTGCAGGTAGAGCTCGCGGGCGTCGATCTTCTTCGTCTTCTTGAACCCCGCCCCTCCCACGACCGCCCCCACCGGACCGGCCACCAGCCCACCGGCGACCGTGCGCGTGAGCGTCGCCCGCTTCGTCACCGCCAGGTTGCCGGCGGTTTCCACGTCTGCTCTCGCACCGATGAGAGAGGCGGTGCCCTGCGGGGTGGCGATCATCCGCTCGAACAAGGTGACGCCGTGGCACTTTCCGAGCCGCTTGCCGTTCGCGTCGCACAGCGCGTCGAGGTGCTGTTTGGCGACAGCCACCTCCCGGTCGTAGGCGCTCTGGCAGCGCGCCAGCTCGGCCTCGGCTTCTCGAATGGCACCTCGGTGGGCACGCTCGGCGTCGGACACCCGGTGCTTCAGCGTGAGGGTGGTGCGGCCGCTCTTGGCGGCGTCGGTGACGAGTCCGCCGGTGGCGACGACCATGAGCGCGGCGATCCACAGGACCGCCGCAGACCAGATCAGGACCGCCATCGCGTACCGCGCGCCGCCGCGGAACCCGTCGACGCCGGACCTGGCCCAGCAAGTCGCTCGCGAGATGGCCTTCGAGTAACGGTCCATAGGCCCCCTCTCGTCGTTGACTGCCGGAAATGTTACGTGGCAGTCGGTCTCCGTGCGAGGGGAGGGCCTGGCCCTTTGAACGGGGACCTCGCTCACCTCAGATCACGGACGTCGATCCGGCCGCGCACCCGCGAACGGCATTGATCACCACGGTACCTTTTCAGTAGTACACTGATCGCGGAGGTAATACCGATGATCACCACGGTCAATCCGAAGGGCCAGGTCACCATCCCCGAGCCGCTGCGCGACCGCTACGGGTTCCCGCCCGGCACGAAGGTCGTGTGGCTGGAGCGCGATGGCGACGTCATCCCCAAGCCACTCCTGTCGGTCGAGCAGCTGCGTGGGCGCTTCAAGGGGGACGGGCTGACGGCATTGCTTCTGGAGGAGCGCGCCCGGGACCGCACGCACGAGGATGGCTGACCGCGTCGTCCTTGACGCCCACGCGGTCCTCGTCTTCCTCGGCGAGGAGCCCGGTTGGGCCGAGGTCGAGGAGATCCTGCGAATCGGCGAGCCGTGGATGACGCTCGTCAACCTCGGAGAGGTCGCCTACATCCTTGAACGCGCCTCCGGCGCCGGAGCCGCCGACGAGGTGTGGGCGAACCTCCGGGCGGAGAGCCGACCCGGCGGGGTGCAGGTTCGTTGGATCGACGTCGACGACACCCTCGTGCGCCGGGCGGCGGCCATCAAGGCGCGGGGAGGCCTCAGCTATGCCGACGCCTTCGCCGCCGGCGCGGCGTCGGTGCTCGACTGCCCGGTGGTCACTGGCGACCCGGAGTTTCGGGTAGCCGAGGAGCTCGGGGTGATGGTCCGCTGGCTCGGGCGCCGGGCATAGCGCCCTTCGCCGGGTTGCTCACCCTGCCAGCGCCAGTTCCGTCCGAAGCACGAGCGTGGGCGTCGAGTACGGATCCTTCCTCCGACACTCACGTTCGCCAACGGGTTCTGCGGCTGGCGCGGCCGGGGTCGTGTCGCAGTTTGACCGCGGACCACGCGGGAGCGGGCGGTTGCCCCCGGGGCCAAGGCGCGATTCGACGGTCACCACGGGCGGCCCGGGTCGTAGGTGAGCTGGACCGCCTGGCCATCGAGGTGTTCGAGGCGGCCGATCGGCCGGGCCGGCCCGCCCCCAAGGTTGTCCCGGGGTCGACGTGTGGCAGTGCCGAGCGATGACGTTGCCACGAAGTGCGGCCGATCAGGCACTCCCGAGCGGCGCGTCGTCCATCAGCCGGGCGATCACTTCCTCGGGGACCGGAGCGAAGTCCCAGACATCCACGCCGACGTTGACCATGCGTCCCTGCTGGCGCCACTTCTCGTGGACGTGCCCGTGGAGCAGCCACATTCCCTCGTCGACCGGCCGGAACCTGGCGTAGCGCTCGGTGTCGCCGCTGTCGCCCCGGTAGGGGAGGTGACAGACGAGGACCTCCCGGTTGCCGACGGTTGTCGCAACCGGCCCCTGGCGAATCTCGTCGAACCCGGCGTCGAGGTACTCCTGCTCCAGGCGCAGGGCTCGCTGCCCGTGTCCGTACCAGCAGCGGTCGTGGTTCCCCGGATACAGGATCTTGCGCCCGGCGAGACGACCGACGAGCGGCATCGACTCCTCCCGCCGACCCATGGCGACGTCGCCGAGGACGTGGACGGTGTCGTGCGGGCCGACGACGGCGTTCCAGTTCGCGACGAGCGCGGCGTTCATCTCGCCGACGCTGTCGAACGGCCGGTCGCAGTACTTGATGATGTTGTGGTGGCCGAAGTGCTGGTCTGCGGTGAAGTAGGTGGTCATGGGTCCG
>JAJYWG010000209.1 GCA_021791615.1 Actinomycetes bacterium | reverse complement strand
ATGCGGAGCTCCGACGGCGCACGACGAACAACCAGGTCGAGGCACCTGGTATCGAGAGACTGCTCCGGCTCCGGCCGCGGAACTCCTGATCACGACCCCAAGGTTACGGGAACGGTGTGACGGGCCGCTGCAAGGCGGCAATCCTGAGCTAGCGCTTGGTCAGATCCTGATGCGCTCCTTCCCCTGCGGCTCTCGGATCATCAACGAGCCGGGCGATCTTGTCCTGGTCCGTCGGTCGGGCGGGGACGTGGACGGACATGGTGAGCCAGGGGTGGGCAGGGAACTTGACCTCGATGACGTCGATGTGGATCGTGCCAACGTCGGGGTGGCGGACGGTGATCTTCCCGGTGAGAGCTTGCTCGACGTTGTAGCGGCTCCACCACTCGCAGAACCGCTCGCTCTCGTCTTGGAGGGCTTCGATCAGCTCGGCGAAGCGCTCGTCGCCGGGGTGCTCGGCGGCAGCGGCGCGGAACTGGCCGAGGAGGTGGCGGCTGCGCTCTTGCCAGCCGACGGTTCGGCGGGCGGTCGTGCCCTTGGCGAAGTAGAGCCACATGAGGTTTCGCCGCCGTTCGGGGAGTGATCTCGGCTTCCAGAGACGCTCGAAGGGGTCGTTCCAGGCGAGGAAGTCGAAGCGCGGGCCGAGCAGGCATGCGGGTGCGGGTTCGAGGGTGGCGAGCAGCCGGTTGAGCTCGGGGTCGACGCCGTCTGGCAACTGGTCAGGCTCGGGGATGGCGAGGCCGGCGAGGCGGCGGAGGTGGCGGTGGGACTCGGCGTCGAGGCGGAGCGCCCGGGCGAGCGCGTCGACGACCTGGGGGCTCGGGTCGACGGGGCGACCTTGTTCGAGCCACGTGTACCACGTCACGCTCACGCCCGCGAGCTGGGCGACCTCTTCTCGGCGGAGCCCCGGCGTGTTGCGCCGGCCCGCCACAGCGTAGAGGCCGAGGTCCTCTGGGTGCAGCTCGGCGCGGCGGGCACGGAGGAAGGCGGCGAACTCTGCCCGCCGGGTGGCTGCGGGGTCGGACACCGTGGTCCGCATAGAAGAAGCGTACCGCTCTCCTGGTAGTCAGACTGCTAGTAGGAATACCACCAGGCAGCCGGTAGGGCGGCGGGTTTACCCTGATCGTGGGCCGGTGTCACTCGAGCACCGAAGAGGCCCCCGGCGACATGCCTCGGGTCGTCTCCGTCAATCTCCTTCGATGCCAGCTCTGGTGAAGGAACTGGCAGACACGTGAAGGCGATCACATGACGGAGAGCCGACTCGCCAACGGGCGCATGGCGCGGAGAGGCGCAGCATCGTCCGCCGCCCGCACGGCGGAGGACGCACTTGCGACCACGGGGGCGAGCGGTCGTGGATCCCAGCGCGGCCGGCTCGCGATCGACATGCTCTCGCTCGCAGCGGCTGGTCTGCTCCTCGCCGCCTGCGGCGGCGGTGCCGCGTCGTCGACAACCACCACCGTCCGAGCGAAGCCAACGGCGTCTACCTCGCCGTCGACGACCGACCCGGCAACGGCAGCGGTCCTCGCCGCCTACCGCGCCGGCTGGAGGGCCTTCGAGCAGGCACTGGCGACCGCCAACCCAGAAGACCCGGCGCTGCCTGCGACCATGGTCGACCCGCAGCTCCAGTCGGTGAAAGCCAACCTGCTGGCTGACCAGCGCGAGGGGATGGTCGCTCGGGGGACAACCACCTTGCACCCCAAGGTCGTGTCGATCTCCGCGACGACGGCGACGGTGGTGGACTGCGCCTACAGCACCGCAGAGCTCGTCTACGCGTCGACGGGCAAGCCGGTGCCGCCGGTGACGCCGCCGGAGAACGACGGGGTGCGCTCGACGCTCATCCTGACGGGCAGCACCTGGAAGGTCTACAAGCAGACGGTGACGGATGGGTCATGCGCTGCTGGCTCGTGATCCCCGCGGTCGTATTGGCGGCCGCTGGCGCGGTGGTCATCGGCGCGGAACCGGCGTGGGCCGGAGACCCGAACGGCCAGTACAGCTACTCGAGCGCCCACGCCTCGGGCGGCGAGCTGGCGGTGCAGGCCGGCGTGACGGAGTGGATCCCGCCGACGAGCTCGTCGTGGGGGAAGGCTGCCCGCTCGGACTCGCCAGCGGGCAAGGTCAACCCCAACCAGCCCTACGGCTGCACCTACGCGGCCGGCGGTGCCTCGGCGACGGCAACCCTCGGGGTGGGCGGTGCGCAGCCGGGCCAGTGGGTGTTCCCGACGTGTACGGGCCCGGGCGTACTCAATCCCATGCCGCCGGTGTGGGTCTCCGGCCCCCAACCGGCCGCCGGCATCGTCCAGGTTGCCCCGGTGGTGGTCGCAGAGCAGGCGGCGAAGAGCCTCGGGCTCGCCTCGCCGGTGATCGAGATGGCCCCGCCCGACGGCAACCCACAGCTGGTGGGGGTGGCGACGTGGCTGTGGGTGAGCCCTGCCGCCTGGCATCCCCTCACCGCCACGGCCTCGGCCGGGTCGGTGACGACCACCGCGACGGCCACGCCGACCAAGGTCGTCTGGGACATGGGCGACGGGAGCACCGTGACCTGCGACGGCCCCGGAACCCCGTATGACCCTTCGTCGCCCGATGCGACGACGACCTGCTCCTACACGTGGTCGACGGCGGGCACCTTCACCGTGACCGCCACCTTGTACTGGTCGGTCAGCTGGAGCGCCACCGGCGCGGCGGGCGGGGGGAGCCTCGGTGTCCAGGCCGGCCCGGCCACCGACGTCACCGTCCACGTCGTCCAGTCCCAGGCGATCAACACCGCAAGCACCGGGGGCAGCTGAGGAAAGAGGAAGCCCATGGCAGTGGCAGCGTCACGAACCTTGACCAACGGCCGCCCGGGGACCAACGGCCGCCCGACGATCGAGGGCACCCGCGGTGGGCCGAGCCCGGCCCGCAAGCCAGGCTGGCGCCGCCAGACGCCGCTGGTCGTGGTCGGGGTGCTGCTCGTGGCGGGCTGCGCGCTCGGGTTCGCCGACGCCTCGTTGAGTCTCGCGAGCCACGAGGACGTCCTCGCCGTTTCCCAGCCGCTCGCCGCCGGTCAGGTCCTCGCCTCAGGCGATCTGCGGGCGGTGCGGGTCTCGACCGGCGCAGGGCTCGGGGTCGTGCCGGTGGCCGACGAGGCGAGCGTGGTCGGCCGGCCCGTCGCGGTGCCGCTCGTGGCAGGGGCGCTCCTTTCCCCGGGCGAGCTTGGCTCGGCCTCGGCGGTGGCATCCGGCGCGGACGTGGTGGCGGTTGCGCTGAAGGCCGGGCTGTTCCCGCCCGACCTCGCGCCCGGCGACCGGGTCCAGGTCGTCCCCGTGGTGACCGCGTCGTCGGGGACCGCGACGGTGAGCGGCAGCCCGGTCGACGCGACGGTGCTCGCGCTCCAGGCGGCCCCAGCGAGCTCGAATGCAGCGACGGTGTTCTCCCTCCAGGTCGCGAAGACCGATGCGGACGGGGTGGCGTCGCTCGCCGCGGCGGGCGAGGCGAGCCTGGTCCAGCTCGGGGCGGGGAG
>JAJYWG010000305.1 GCA_021791615.1 Actinomycetes bacterium | reverse complement strand
GAGGTGAAGCGGTGAGACACCGTTTCGTTTGTCAACCCCCACGCAGCCAGCGATTCCTCGCGGGTCGCGCGAGGACTCAGGCGGCAGCCCGAGCCGATGGTCCGGGGGCAAGTCCAAGGGCACGGTTCCGGTTCGCCACGTGACGCCCCTCGTCGTAGAGCACGCCCTGGCGCAGGCAATGCCAGAGCACCTCGAGCCAGCGGTTGCCAAGGGCTCGGAGCGCCGCGTGGTGGCCTTTGTGGCGTGCCCGCTGAGCGTCGTAGAACTCGCGAGCCCAGCTCGAGTACGTGAGGCTGGCAAAGGCCCACTGCTGGACAGCGTTGTCGAGGAAGTGGTTGCGCGCCAGGCGCTTGGCCACGACGATCTGGGACTTGCCCGAGCGCCTCGTGACCGGCGCCTTGCCGGCGTAGCATGCGAGCGAGTTCGGCGTCTCGAACTGTTCGGGGTGATCACCGATCTCACCGGCGACCCTGGCGGCGAGGCGGTCACCGAGGCCGGGAAAGCTCAGGTAGATCACGCCGCCAGGGAACGCCTTCCCCATGTCGGGGTCCTTCACGGTCTTGTCGCGTCCGGTGCGTGGGCCGCCCAAGAGCAGCTCACCCATGCGCTTCTCCCAGGCTCGACGCTGGTTGCCAAGGAGCAGGAGCTGGGAGGCGGCCAGCGCGATGGTGGAGGACTTCGCCCGCACGAGGTACTCCTTGGGTGCGAAGTGCTCGACCGAAAGCGCCTGGCGGACCCTGGCCACGAACCGGCCGGGCCAGCCGTGGTGGCAGGCCCGGGCGAAGGCTTCGAGCTCGGCGTCGCTGGTCCGGGCCAGCTCGTCTTGGGTGGGCCAACGTTCGAGCAGGTGCAAGACGGTGGGCGCCCCGAGATCGTCGCCGGCGATCGCGAGCGCGGCCGGGTACACGACGACGAGGTCGGCCCGCAGCCGGTTGAGCAGCCGTCGCTCGTCGCGGGCGGCCCTTTCGTCATCTCGGGCTATCGCCCGCAGCTCCCCCGCCAGCTCTCCATGGGGGATCAACGGGCTGAGCCGCTGGTGGCGGTCGAGCGCGAGCAGGCAGGCGATGCGGGCGTCCTCGGCGTCGTCCTTCTTCCTCGCCGGGTTCCGCCGGCGAGCGACGAGATCGGGGTTCACCGGCACCACGACGTAGCCCGCGTCCACCAGCGCCTCGACGAGCGCCCCGTGACGGGTCTCGAGCACGACGCGCACCTCGGCCGGATCGGGCTCCATCGCCGCCACATCGGCGACGAGCGCCGCCAGCGCATCGGGTCGATGCTCCACACGGCGCACCTCGACCACGCCTTCACCGGGACGACCAATGGCGACGAGGTGGAACTCCTCGGCCCAGTCGATGCCGATACCAAGCACACTGCCTCCTTCCGTTCCGAGCTGACAGGACCTCGGGCCGAGCGCCGTGCTGATGGACGAGTCCTCGTGGGACGACACCGTTGCGGGCGTCAGGGCCCGGGAGCCTCCCCCCAGGGTCGCCGTCTCACATCAGTCCTCACAGGACAAGCGCCGCTAGGAGCGTGGGTCAGAACCCGCTAATGACGCCAAAGGGCTGATTGGCCCTTGCTTCGGTGTGGGTACTCGCGATTCTCTCCTGGATTTGCGAGAATTTGCTTATGGCAGATGATCGGGTCGGCGACAAGCTCTTCGAGGTGGAAAGCGAGCCAGTTGGGGCTCGGGCGGTGACGCCGGTGGGGGCGCACAAGCGCTTCCGCCCCTACGACCAGTCCCAGTCCTTGTTACTCCCACCTTCCCTCGACGACTGGCTGCCGGAGAACCACGAGGCCCGCTTCATCTCCGACGTGGTGGACGACATGGTCGACCTCGGCTGCATCTACGACTCCTACACCGAGGCCTCGGGTGCCCCGCCCTATGACCCCGCCATGATGGTCAAGCTGCTGTTGTTCGCCTACTCGATCGGAGTCACCAGCTCTCGGGAGATGGAACGGCGGTGCCATGTCGATGTGGCGTTCCGCTGGCTGAGCGCGAATGCGGCTCCCGACTACCGCTCCCTCTCGCGTTTTCGGCGCCGCCACCTTGTTGGTATCGACGCCCTGTTCGTCCAGGTGTTGGCCCTGTACGCCGAGGCGGGACTGGTCAAACTCGGCCGGGTCGCCCTCGACGGCACCAAGCTGCGGGCGTCTGCGAGTAGACACAAGGCCATGTCCTATGACCGGATCGGTCCGCGCATCGAAGAACTCGAGGCCCAGGTGGCGGCCATGCTGGCCGAAGCTGAGGCCACCGACAACGCCGAAGACGCCGAGTTCGGCGAGGACAGGCGGGGGGACGAGCTCCCACCTGAGCTGGCCACGAAGGAGGGCCGCCTGGCCAAGCTGCGGGCCGCCAAGGAGTCCATCGAGGCCGAGGCCAAACAGAAGGCCGCGGCGAAAGCTCAACAGACGGCCAAGGATCAAGGGGCAACCGAAGAGGAGGTCCACGCCGCCGGGGCCAAAGCGGCCGAGGGGGCCACCCCGTCTGGGCGGGCCCAGCGCAACTTCACCGATCCCGAGTCACGGATGATGAAGACGAACGACGGCTACCAGTACGCCTTCAACGCCCAGGCCATGGTCGACGAGGAGGCCCAGATCATCGTGGGCCACTCGGTGTCAAACCAAGCATCCGACGTGCAGCAGTTGATGGAGATGATCAAGATCAGCGAAGCCACTCTTTGCGCCGCTGACATCGAGGACAACCCTGATGTCGTCATCGCCGACGCCGGCTACTTCTCCGAGCGCAACGTCACCGACGCCACCAAGGCCGGGGTCGACGTGTTGATCGCCACTGGGCGCCTCAAACACCACGAGCAGGTGCCAGACGCGCCGAGAGGCCCCATCCCAAAAGACGCCACGATCAAAGAGATCATGGCGCGCCGACTGCGCACCAAGAAGGGAAAGGCCGACTACGCCAGACGCAAGGCCATCGTCGAGCCGGTCTTCGGACAGATGAAGGTCCGACAAGGCGCAGGGTTTCTCCGTCTACGCGGCCTTGAGGGCGCCCAAGGTGAGTGGGCCCTGCACTCGCTGTGCCACAACCTGCGCAAGCTGGCCCGGGCGGGCGCATAGCAGGGCCGCGCGCCCCAATACGCGCCCGCACGGGCATCGATCACGCGTCAAAGAGCGGCTCCCCTTCCCCAACTCGGCGCGAGGACCGCTCCAGAAAAGCCCGAAAAGTGCTTCTCAGGCGTCAACCCTGACCCTAAGACCGAATCGGACCCACGCTCCTAGCGATCCCCGGGGGTCGGTCCCATGAGTAGTGGTACACCCATCAGCGCCCACATCTGTAACCCTCTTCATCGCACTGTGGCGAGTCATCGAGTTAAGCGCGCCAGTGAAGCAGATCGACTTGCCGAACAGTGGGTGGTGTGTGTGTCGGCGTCGACGTTCTCGACGGCGTTCCGACGGCCGTGCTGTTCGAGAGCGTGATGAGATTGATAGGACTCTGGGGTTATGCGACTTGGCAAGAATCGGTGGGAGTCGATCGCTGCGTG
>JAJYWG010000258.1 GCA_021791615.1 Actinomycetes bacterium | reverse complement strand
TCGGGGCAACCTCCTGTTGGCGGCCACGCTGTCTGCACATGAGCCGGCAGGGCTTCGTGCACACGCTTCGGCCACGCTCGATGGTGACGGTGGCCCCCGCTGGTGCGGGACGAAGGTCACCACGAGGCCATGCTCCCGTGGATCTCGACCCGCACCGCGGTGACGTCTGCGCACACCTGGCGTAGCTCGTCGACGACGAGGTGGAGCATGCGCCCGGCAATTGGCTCGGCGAGCGGGCCGGGGAGGAGGTCGACGACGACGGTGATGCGCTGAGGTTCGTCGCCGGTGTCGAGGTCGTGGAGGTCGATCGTCACGATCAGTCCCTCGTCAGTTCTGCTGCGGCCTTCTTCGCACACGCGTCGTCGATGAGGTCCTTGCCGTCGGTGGCCGCCGCGATCATGGCGGCGATCGCCGCGTTGTTGAGCATGCGGGGAAGGCCGTTCGAGACCCGGTGCAGCCTGGCGACGGCGTCGTCGGCGAAGAGCGGCTCCTTCCGGCCGGCGAGGGCCAGGTGGTGGCGCAGGTAGGCGGCGGACTCGCCGATGTCCATCGCCGTGACCGTGAAGCGGGTGGCGATCCGCTGGTCGAGTGCGGCGAAGGTCCCCATGCGCAGTTGGCGGGACAGCGTGGGCTGGCCGACCAGGATCCCGGCGAAGGAGGACGCCGAGTCCATCTGCGCGTTGGTGAGCAGCCGGAGCTCTTCGAGCTGGGCGGGCGCGAGCAGGTGGGCCTCGTCGACGATCAGCACCACCCGTCGGTGCCGTTCGGCCTCCTCTGCCGCCAAGAGGTCGGCCGCCTGGGCCATCAGCTCCGCCTTCAAGTATCTCGGCTCGGCACCGAGGGACCGGACGATCGTGACGTAGAGGCCTCTCGTCCCGAAGGCCGGGTTGGCGATGTAGATGACCTGGTGACGGGTCGGGTCGAGGGTGGAGACGGCGGCCCGCACCGAGACCGTCTTGCCGGCACCGACGTCACCGACGATGACCCCGAGTGCGGACTCGGCCACGCAGAAGCTGATCCGGGCGACCGCCTCGGCATGAGCCGGGCGGGCGAAGAGGTCGACCGGTGCGATCGACTTCCCGAACGGGGTCCGCTCCAGCCCGAAGTGAGTGACCCACGGGGCCCGGCTCACGGTGCCACCTCCGCCTCGTTGCCGCCGTCGAACATGCCGAGCTGGGAGAAGTCGATCTTCGTCCCGGTCCCTGACGCCTCCTCGTGGGCGGCCTGGACCATGCCCAGGTAGTCGATGCCGGTGGCCTCGGGCTCGGGGCGTTGCGCCTGGGGAACCTTTGGATGGGTGTGGCGCCCGATCACGAAGGGGATCGCCACCCCGGCCGGCGTGCCCTCGTAGAAGACGTCGAGCACAGAGAGGTCCTCGGGGTCGTAGCGGAGCTCGACACGGCGCCCACAGAGGGCGGGGTCGACCGCGTAGGCGTTCCCCTCCAGGGGGACCGTCGCCGTCCTCGTCACCCTCCTCGTCACCGACCACCGGAACGCCTCGGCGAGCGCTGCCGGCGCTGCCTGGCGGTGGGGCCCGGTCCGCTCGAAGCGGTCGATGGGGCGCTCCTTCGTCTCGGTGTGGACCCTGGTGTTGCAGACTCCCTCCGCCCAGGCGACGAACAGATCGTTCAGCTCGTCGAGCGATTCGATGCCCCGGTGGGTGGCTTCGGCGAGGAAGGTCTCCCGGATGTAGCGGTTCAGGCGCTCCTGCTTCCCACGGCCTTCAGGCGAGTAGGGCTTGGAGTGCACGAGACGGATCCCCAAGAGGGCGGTGGTCCTCTGGAGCCAGGCGTTCTTGAACGGCGCCCCGTTGTCGGCATAGAGGACGTCGGGGACGCCCCTGCGGGTGATGGCCCGCCTGAGCAGGTCCTGGCACGCACGGGCGTTCTCGTGGGCGAAGAACCGCCCGTCGACGAGCAGGCGCGAGTGGTCGTCGACGACGAGGAAGAGCTTCGCCAGCACGGACGCCGGCGTCTTCGGCCAGGGCACGTCCGGTCCGACCAGCACGTCGGTGATCCAGCGCTCGTTCGCCCGGGAGGCCTCGTAGCGGCCGAAGGCGGCCTGCTCGGCGACAAGGGCCTCGCGATGCAGTCCCCGCCGGCGGAGCTGCTCGCGGATCGTGCGCTCGGCGACGGCGATGCCGTGGCGGGCGTGGAGGATCCGGGCGATCTGGGCGGCAGAGCGGCTGGGCAGCTCGAGGCGGAGAGCGGCGGCCTCGGCGAAGAGCTCCGGGTGGGCCCGCAGCGCACCGGTGTCGCCCCGGGGGGTGGGACGGAGTGCGCCAAGACCGCCCGTGCGCCAGGCCCGGATCCACCGGTCGATGGTGTTCCTCGAATAACACCGCAGGTCTCCGTCGGGATGGGCGTGGTGCTTCTCCGCTGCGGCACGCACCAGGGCACCGCGCTCGGCCGGGCTCAGGTGTGCAGCTGCTGCCTCGGCGATCACCGCCCAGCGGTGCAGGGCGATCGCCTCGTCGTGGTCGGTCTCCATGTCCTCTCCTTCGTGTCGAATGCCCGCTCAGGGCACCGGTGGCATGAAACGCCGTCTGCCGACCACGAGGTAGGGCGAATTCGTGTTGGTGGCGACGAGGCTCCCGCCGGTTGCGGCCGAGGCGAACCGCCACCGGCCGCACCCGAGCCAGCCCGGGAGGGACGTGGCCGCCCGGAAGGCGGCGCCAAGCGCACGGTGCGCGTCACGGAGGGCATCCACCAGCGGATCTGCGACCTCGCCGCCGAGCTCTGCCGCCAGAGCGGCGAAGGCGACGCCCAGCTCCCTCGCCCGACCGGTGAACCGGCGCATCCAGCCCCGGGCGGTGGTGTGGGGAACGTCGACGGACGCCGCCGCAGGGCGCGCACCCGAAGACCCGCCTGCCACCGTGTCGATGACCGCACCGATCGTCTCCGCCACGTCCAACCGGTTTGTGAGCACGAAGGCCGGGAGCAGGGCGTGCGTCACGGAACAGTGCGTACAGCGCACCCGTGGAACCCACATCGACGAGCACCGGCCGCCATGGCGGACGTGGCGCCGATAGCCGGACCAGAAGCCCATCGGCGACGAGCACCTCGGACATGCGGGACGAGGAAACTCGACGTCACGGCCACCCGACACGTACTCGTCGACGGACAGCGAGCAGGGCCATACGATGGACACTGGTGGAAACACCGCCTTGGACCCCCTCCGTCGCAGAGCCAACTGGTGAGGAGGGGGTCCCTCGCGTTCAGGGACCGCTCATCTTCTCCGCCGCAAGGGCTCCCTCGTCCACTCGCGTCCTCAAACAGCGTGGCCGATGCGGAGCCCTACATCACCGTGGAGAGATGCTGCCAACAGGTGGCACCCGAGGAAGTCGAAGCCCTCGTTCCCCTCCCGGAGGTCGACCACTCGGGTCTTGTCCGGATGGAGACTGAGACCGAGGTCACCCAGGATGGCGGTTGCCCGCCGCTGGGCTTCTTCGGCTTGTGACCTGGACGTGCACAGCACCACGAAGTCATCCGCGTAGCGCACG
>JAJYWG010000494.1 GCA_021791615.1 Actinomycetes bacterium | reverse complement strand
ATGGTGCTGCCCGGTCGCGTGCCCGATGCCCCGCAGCCCGACACTCGGCAGGGCGCTTAGCTCAGCTGGTCAGAGCAGCTCGCTTACAACGAGCAGGTCGTCGGTTCGAGTCCGGCAGCGCCCACCAAATCTGTCACGGCGCGAGACGCCGACGTGGGGGCGGTTTGGTCGGGGTTGTCGTCCGGATCGGTGGGGATGCCGCCGCGTATGAGGTAGGTGGGTTGGATGACGCCGGGCTCGACGACGACGAGACGGTAGACGAAGGCCTGGGCGGCAGCCTTGCGATGAGCGTCGGTGCCGTTGGCGACGATGTGGGCGAGCTCGGTGCGTAGGGTGTCAATGTCGGTTTGGGCGGGCGGGTCCATGGCGGCGAGGTCGGCTGCTTCTTCGAGCTCGTCGCGCCGGGTCTTCAGGGTGCGGGCACGCTCGCCGAGGTCGCGGACGCGTGGGCCGAACATGTCGTCGCTGATGGTGCCAGCCTCGAAGGCGAGGATGTAGCGCTCGATGGCCGCTTCGGTCTTCTTGAGCTCGGCGGTCGTGGCGTCGATCTCGTCGCGGTGGTGCCGGAGGGTCTCGGCGAGCTGGTTGTCCTTGAGCGCGACGGCGCGGGCGATGAGGTCGGGGTCGGCGTAGAAGGTGAGGAGCGCGTCGAGGACGGCGGCTTCGAGGACATCCGCGCGGATGCGCTCGCCGTCGCAGGCCTCTTTGCCGTAGCGCTGGCGGGTGAAGCAGGAGTAGTAGCGGTAGCGGTGGCCTCGTCCGGCCGCGGCGACGCCGACGTAGTTGCGTCCGCAGCGCTTGCAGGTGACGAGCCCGGTCAAGAGGTAGTCGGGATGGGCGTGGGTCATGCGACGGTCGTAGCTCTCGCCACGCTCGCCAAGAAGGGTCTGGGCCTTGTCGAACAGGTCGGGGTCGATGAGGGGCGTATCTGCCTGGTGGCAGACGTCGCGGAAGGTGACCTCGCCGAGGTAGCTGCGGTTGCGCAGGATGAACAGAACCGCCTGGGGTGACCAGCGCCGGCCGCTTCTCGTCCGGCAGGCATCGGCGTTGAGCTCGGAGGCGATGGTGGCAGCCCCGGCGTGGTCGGTGCCGTAGCGGGTGAAGATCCGCTCGACGAGGGGGAACTCGGAGGGTTCGATCGCGAGGTGCTTGTCGTCGTCGAGGCGCAGCCCGTAGGGGACGGCCCCTCCGGGCCAGCCGCCGCGGGCGGCTTTTCGTTCCATCCCGGCGACGACCCGGTCGATGATGGTGGCCCGCTCGAACTCTGCGAACACGCCGAGGAGCTGGACGAGCATCCGTCCGGTGGGCGTGGAGGTGTCGATCGGCTCGGTGGCCGAGCGGAAGGCGACCCCGGCGGACTCCAGCTCTTCGAGGAGCCCGACGAGGACCTTCAGTGACCGGGCGAAGCGGTCGACGCGGTAGACGAGGAGGATGTCGTAGCGCCCGAGGCGGGCGTCGCGCAGTGCCTGGGTGAGGGCGGGCCGCTCGGCGTAGGCGCCGGAGTACTGGTCGGTGTAGGTCTTGACGTGCTCCCAGCCGGGTTGGCTGGCGACGAACGCGCCGAGGCGGGTCTCCTGCGCGCCGAGGGAGAACGGCTGGTGCTCCTCGTCGGTCGAGATCCGCAGGTAGCAGGCGACCCGGACGGCTGCGCCCCCGGCTCCGAGGGCGGCCGGGGGCGCAGGTGCTGCTCGTCGTTTGGTGGTCATGGGGTCCTCTCTGTCCTCGGGGCTGTGTCGGGAGCCGAGAGGAGACCTCGACGCCACGACGGTGTCAAGGAGCCCGGCCTGAAGGCGTCGGCCGGGTCCGGCCCGCTCGCGTGCTGCTGATCGCTCGGTCGGGGTTGCGCCGGTCGGCGTCGGCGAGGAGCCCGGCGAGGGCTTCGATGGCGCGGGCTTCTTGGTCGGCGGTGATCGCCACGTAGGTGGGTGGGAGGAGCCGAAGGGCACTGGCCAGGTGGCGCCGGCTGCTCGGAGGTGGGTGGTCGCCGCCCTCCCCGAGCGCTGTGGGCACGTGGGTTCTTGTCGAAGGACCCTCGGCGTTCGGGGACGCATGGAAGGTCATGGCGCCTTCCAGACGACGAGGTCCTCGTGGGCGGTGACGAGGCGGGGGACGCCGCGGGCCCGGGCCCGGCGGACCTGTTCGAGGGCGAAGAACGAGGCGCGTGGGATGAGCTGGTCGTCGCGCAGCCCGCAGAGGAGGGCGACATTTCGCTCGAAGAGGACAAGCCCGGCGTCCTCGCCGGTGCGGGCGAGTGCGCCGGGGAGGTCGATGAGCCGCCCACCTCGCCACCAGGGCCGAAGGGTCATGGCCACGAACCCGCCACGCCGTAGCAACACGGCCGTGCCGGTAAGCATGACTCGCATGGCGTCGAGCAGGCCGGCGAGGCCGACGTGGGCGAGGTTGGCCGGGTCGGTCGAGTAGCGGTCGTGGCTCTTTCGCACGCCCACCCCGGGGATCGCCTTCACCTGGCCGTGGAGGGAGGACCCATACGGCGGGCTGGTGAGCACGAGGGCGACGAGACCGCGTGCGGCCGGGTCGACGAGGGAGGCGACGTGGCGGCCGTCTCCGCAGATCACCTCGCCGTGCCCGGTGGCACCCTCAGACCTCGCATGGGCGAGGTTCCCTCGGGCGAGCTCGGCCCAGGGCTGTTCGTACTCGACGCCGATCGCGTCACGGCCCAAGTGGACGGCTTCGATCAAGGTGGTGCCGATCCCGCACATCGGGTCGACGACGAGGTCGCCGGGACGGCTGTAGGTGGCGATCGCTCGCTGGGCGATGGCGGGGAGCATCCGGGCGGGGTGGGTGCCCGACAGCTCGACGTAGCGCCCTTTGCGCTGGGCCCGGGCGGGGTGCTGGGCGGTCGGCCAGACCGACAGCGCAAGGTCAGTGGGCACGGGCGGTCTCCTTCGAGGATGAGGTGAGCTGGGCGGGGCCGGCGGAGAAGACGCAGAGGTCCTCGTGGACGACGAGGTGGGCGACCTCTCCTCGGGCGGCGGCCTTGCTGGTCTGGGTGCGCTGCCAGAACGAGGGGCGGGCGACGAGGTCGCCGTCTCGGACCGCGGCGTGCAGGGCGATCACGTGCTGGAGGTAGGTGAACCCGGCTGCCTCGGCGAGGGCGACGGTCAGCCCGGCGAGGTCGAACAGGCGGCCTTTTCGTCGGGTGTTCTTCGTGACGACCGCCAAGATCCCGCCGGGGCGCAGCACGGCGCGACAGGCGCGATACACGGCGGCCATCGCCTGCTCGTAGGCATGCCCGCGGGCGTGGCCGAGGTTCGCCCGATCGGCCGAGTAGTTGCGCTCGGCGGTCGCGCACAGGTTGTGCCCGGCCCCCCAGTTGGTGGTGTCGAGGTTGCCGACGTCGCACGCATACGGCGGTGAGGTGCAGACGAGGTCGACTTCTCCGGCGTCGTCGCCGAGCAGCGCGCCGAGGTCGGTGGCGTCCCCCTGGTGCACCGTGAGGAGCCGGCGAGAGGCGGGGTCGAGGACATGCGCCGCGTTTCGCCGGGCGAGGTCGACCCAGCGGGCTTCGAGCTCGACGCCGACCGCGCGCCGCCCGGCGAGGGCGGCTTCGACCAAGGTGGTGCCGGTGCCGGCCATCGGATCTGCGACCAGTTGGCCGGGCTGGCTGTACTCGACGACGATGCGTCGGGCGAGGTCGGGGAGCATCTTGCCGGGATGGGCGGTGCAGTCGGGGTGGTAGCGGCCGGTCCGCTGGTACTGGGCGCTTCGCTGGCCGACCGGCCAGACGGCGAGCGGCACCCGACGGACGTCTCGCTGACCGCTGTGTGGCTGTGACTCGGCGTGCTCGAGGGTGGGGGTGCGGGGGGTGGTGGTCGTGGCCATGGGCGGCCCACGGCCGGGGAGGGCGTGCCACCGGCCAAATAAGGGTCGAGGGCCCGTTTCCGGACACCACTTTTTCGGCTCTCCTGACTAATCCGCGGCCGCCTTGAGGTCGCCGCCGAGGTGGAGGTAGCTCCTCCAGACCAAGACAGCACCGAGCAAAGGAGCAGGCCATGACCACCCCCACCCCCGTCAGACAGACCCCCGCCGAAGCCGTCGCCGCCGCGCTTGCCGCCTGGCCCGGGGCCACCGCAACCGAGCTGGCCGAGGTGGCCGGGCTCGGCCGGTCGACTGCGGCCAAAACCCTGGCCGCCATGGAGCGCGAGGGCACGGCCGCTCGGACCGACAGCGGCCGCGACGGCGGACGGCGCCTGCCCGACCGCTGGCATCGCGTCGACCCCGGACCTGTGACCGCCAAGGAGAGCGAGGTCTCCGAGGCGGTCGAGGCGAACGGCACTGCGGTCGTGTCCGTCCAAGACGACGCCGCCGGGACGAATCCCGTCGAGGTCGGGGCCGACCGCTTGGGCAAGGGCGCGCTGCGCTCCCTCGTCTTAAACTACCTGGGCGTCCACGCCGGTCCCGATGGGCTCGGCCCGGCAGCGGTCGCCAAGGGCCTCGGGGGCCGCTCGTCGGGGGCGGTGGGCAACGCCCTCCACCGTCTCGAGGCCGATGGTCGGGTCCTGCTCGTCAGCGAGTCGCCGCGCCGGTACGTGACCGCAGGGTGAGAGGGTCCCGGGCGGCTACTGCACCGGCGTAGTAGCCCTACTGCACCGCTGTAGTAGCCGCCCCGGGGAGCGGCTCGGCGAGGCCGGCCGAGAAAATTCTTGGGCGCCTGCAGATCGCTGTTCCGGTAGTGCTCCGAGCCGGTGGCCATCCGCCGTGTAGTAGCTCTCACCTGCACTGACGCGGGCGCGCTGGTGCGTCTCCGGCGTTGCTCGTGCACGGGTGCAGTAGCCGGCCGGGCGGGTCGTGGGAGCGGATGTGTAGGAAACGTGCAGTAGCGCCTCGGGCGCGATGGCGGCTCCATCGAGCAAAGGAGCCGCCATGTCCCATCTCTCCGACAGCCCGTTCGACACCTTGGAGGACGCCTTCGCGCTGCTGTGCGCCGAGCCCCGACCCCTGGTCTTGGAGGCGGGGCTCGTTCCCGGTCTGCCGCAGCGGCCGTTGGCGTTGACCGAACTTCGGGCGGTGTTGTTGCACCCTTCGACCGGCTACCGGGTCCGCAACCAGGCGATCGCCGTGCTGTTGGCCCGGGCCCGGGCCGAGGGCGGCCGCTGGACGGTCGGGTTGGCCGGGGTGCTGGTCTTCGGGCTGCGCCGGGCCACCTCGGGCCTGTGCGATGTGTGCCCGCACAAGGCGGCCGACATCGAGGCCGAGGCGCTGGCCGGGCTGGTGGAGGGGATCGCCAAGACCGATCCCGGCCGGGAGCGGTTGGCGGCCCGGCTGATCTGGCTGGCCCGCAACCGCGCCAAGGCGCTGGTGGCCAAAGAGCTCTCCGAGGTGGGCCGCCCCGGACGCCACCTGTGCTCGGAGGTCCCGGCCCGCCCCTACGGCCATCCCGATCTCGTGCTGGTCGAGGCGGTGGCCGAAGGGGTGATCGAAGCCGGCGACGCGGCGCTGATCGGCGACACCCGCCTGGGTGGGATGAGCCTGGTCGAAGCCGCGTCGCTGACGGGGATGGCCGTCGACTCGGTCCGTCACCGCCGGCGGAGGGCGGAGGCCCGGGTGGTGGCCTGGCTCGGCGGACCACCCATGCCCCGCGCCACTGGCGCCGGTTCCGCCCGGCTCGACGCCGACCGCAGACCGTCGCCGGAAAGTTCTCCAAGTTCTGGTGTCCGGTTTCGGGCTCCGACCCCTTATTTGGGCGGTGAGGGTCGGCCCCCCACCAGGCGGGCCAATGACCGGCGGCCGGCGGCGTGCCAACCGCCAACCGACACCAGGAGGTGAGCAGTGCCCTTTCCGGTTCCCCCGCCCGAACGGGGCCGACCCCCGCTCTCCCATCCCCGAGGCGAGGAGGCCGCCACGACCGATCCCACCCCATCTCCCCGACCCTCACCTCGTACCCGGCCGTCCCCACGTACCCGGCCGTCGCCCCTATCGCGCTTCGCCCGGCTGGCCCGCCGGGTGCCGGCCGTTGTCCTGCCCGCGGTCGCGGTGGCCGTGGTGCTCCTGGTGGCGTTGGCGCCGCCGGCGTTCGCCGCCACGGGGAGCGCGGCGACGAGCCTCAACTCGGTCATCGACAACCTGCGCAACTGGCTGGTCGGCATCCTGGCCGCGCTCGCCACCTTGTTCCTGACCGTCGGGGGGCTGCGGTACTTGACCGCGGGGGGCGACCCGACCCAGGTCGAGAAGGCCAAGACCGCCCTCAAGTCGGCCGCCATCGGCTACGCCCTGGCCGCGCTGGCCCCGCTCTTGGTGTCGATCCTGGCCTCGCTGTTCTGATGCCCCGCCCCGCGCTCACCGACGGCCCTGGCCGCCGTACCGTCGCCAGCTGCACCGTCGCCCGCTGTGCCGTCGCCAGCCGGGCTGTCGCCCGCCGGCACCGCCTGGCCGTCGCGGCGCTGGCCGCCCCGGTCGCCTTCGCCGTGCTTGGTCTGTTCGCCCACCCGGCCTCGGCCAGCGCCGAGCATCCGCGGGCGGTCACCGCCGTCCTGACGTCGGCGACGGCCGGGAGCTCGACCACAAGCGGGACCTCGACCACCGGCGGCAACGGTGGCACGCCGGCGCCGATCCAGGTCGGACCGACCCCGACGGGGACGCCGGGGGTGCCGGCGTCGGGGAGCGGGGGCAGCGTGTCAGCTGGGACCCAGCCCTCCCCGGGGTTCTTCGACATCCCCGGCCAGATCGAAGCAGCCCTCGACGGTTGGTTCCGCTCCGTGGTCACCGACGCCTTGAACCCGGTGCTCGAGGTGATGGGCCACACCCTGCTTGCCACCCCTGAGGTCACCGACCAGTCCCGGGTGGGCCAGCTGTGGGAGATGTCGGTCGGGATCGCCGACGCGTGCCTGGTCCTGTTCGTGCTGGTGGGTGGGGCGATCGTGATGGGACATGAGACGGTGCAGACCCGCACCGCCATCAAGGACGTCCTGCCGCGCATCGTGGTCGCCGCGGTGGCCGTCAACGCCAGCCTGTCGCTGGCCGGCCTGGCCATCTCGACCGCCGACTCGTTCTCGCAGGCGCTGTTGGGCCAGGGCGTCGACCCCTCCCAGGCGGCGGTCGTGCTGCGCCAACTGGTGATCGGCTCGCTCGCCTCGGGCGGCATCTTCTTGGTGCTGTTGGGCGCGGTGGTCGCCGTGCTCGCCGTCGTGCTGCTCGCGACCTATGTGATCCGCCTAGCGTTGGTGATCCTGCTCGTGGTGGCCGCACCCCTGGCGCTCGTGTGCCACGCCCTGCCCCAGACCGAGGGCCTGGCCCGGCTGTGGTGGCGGGGCTTCGCCGGGGCGTTGTTGGTGCAGGTCGCCCAGTCGCTGGTGCTCATCTGCGCGCTGCGCATCTTCTTGGCCTCCGGCGGCCCAGCCAACCTGGGGATCGCCTCGTCGGGCGGCCTGGTCGACCTGTTGGTCTCGGCGTGCCTGTGCTGGGTGCTGGTCAAGATCCCGACCTGGGTGGGCCGCATGGTCTTTGCGGGGGGCCGACGCCACGGTGGCGCCCGCAGCATGGTGCGCGACCTGGTGGTCTACAAGGGCATCAAGGCCCTGGCCGCGGGGATTGGACTGTGACCGCCACCGCCGAGCAGGCGTCGGGGCGGGTGCGTATCCCCGCCGATGTGGGCCGGCCCGACAAGCTGCTGGCCGGGCTCACCGCCCGCCAGCTCGCCATCCTGGCCGTGGCCGGCGTCGCCCTGTGGGCTACCTACCTGGCCACCCGGCACCTCGTCCCCGTCGTCGGCTTCGCCGCGCTGGCCGTCCCGGTCGCCGCGGTGGCCACGTTGCTGGCGGTGGGCCGAGTCGAGGGCCAGCCAGCCGACCGCCTGGTACTGGCGGCCTGGCGCCAACTGCGCTCGCCGCGCCGGCTGGTGCCCGCCCCCGGCGGCGTCACGGGACCACCGCAATGGGTGGCGACGGCCTCTGGGCCGCTGCCCGCGCCGCTGCACCTCCCACTCGACAACGTCGAGGCCGACGGCGTGATCGACCTCGGCGCCGACGGAATGGCGGTGATCTGCCGGGCCAGCTCGGTCACCTTCGCCCTGCGCACCCCCGCCGAGCAGGAGGCGCTGGTGGCCGGGTTCGCCCGCTGGTGCAACTCGCTGGCCGAGCCGGCCCAGGTGGTCGTCCGGGCCGAGCCGGTCGACCTGGCCCCGATGATCGATCAGTTGCTCGCCGCCGCGCCGGGCCTGCCCCATCCCGGCCTGGAACAAGCCGCTCGGGAGCACGCCCAGTTCCTGGCCGACCTGGCGGCCCGGCGCACACTGTTGCGCCGCGAGGTGCTGGTCGTGCTCCGCCAACCCCCCTCGCCCGACCGCGGCGGCGGTGACCGGCTGCGGCGCCGGGCCGAGGAGGCCGTCGCCGCGCTCGCCGCGGCCGGGGTGACCTCACTGTGCTCGACGGCGAGGCGGCCGTCGGGTGCCTGTGGCGGGCCGTCGACCCGGCAAACCCGGCCCAGCATTCCGGCACCGCCGGCCCCGGCGAGATCGTCACCGCCCAACCTGTCGTGGGACAGGTTGCCGCCGGCCACGCCGTGAGCGAGGTGGGACGGTGAGCCGCCTCGCCCGGCGTCTGGTCGGCCAGCTGATCGGCACTCCCGTCGCCCGCCCGGCCGCCAGCTTCGGCCCCGATGCCGTCGAGGTCCGGCCGAGAGCGCTGCGGCTGGGTGGCGAGTGGTGCCGGACCTTCACCGTCACCGGCTATCCCCGCGAGGTCGGCCGGGGCTGGCTGGAACCGCTGTCCACCCACCCCGGACGCCTCGACGTCGCCGTCCACATCGTCGCGGTGCCCCCGGCGATCGCCGCCGATCGGCTGCGCCGCCAGCTGGCCCGTCTCGAATCCGGACGCCGGGCCGACGCCGCCAAAGGACGCCTCGCCGACCCTGGGGTGGAGGTGGCCGCCACCGACGCCCGCGAGCTGTCGGAGGGCCTGGCCCGAGGCGAGCAGAAGCTATTCGAGGTCGCCCTCACCCTCACCGTCCATGCGCCAAGCGAGGAGTCCTTGGACGCCGAGTGCAACCGGGTGCGGGCCTTGTGCTCGTCGCTGCTGCTCGACGCCCAGCCGGCCACCTGGCGCCACCTACAGGGTTGGGTCACCACCTTGCCCCTCGCCGTCGACGACTTGGGGGTGCGGCGCAGCTTCGACACCGCCGCCCTCGCCGCCTCCTACCCCTTCGCCCTCGGCGAGCTCGGCGCGACCACCGGCGTCCTGTATGGCACCGCGGCGCGAGGCGGCGGGCTGGTGTGCTGGGACCGCTTCGCGGCCGACAACTACAACTCGGTCATCCTCGCCAGAAGCGGCGCCGGCAAGTCGTATCTCGCGAAGCTCGAAGCGCTGCGCAGCCTCTCCCTGGGCGTCGAGGTCGCCGTCGTCGACCCCGAAGACGAGTACCGCCGTCTCGCCGACGCGGTCGGCGGCGCCTACGTGCACCTCGGCAGCCCCGGCGTGCGGCTCAACCCCTTCGACCTCGGCCCCGGGCCCGACCCGCTCACCCGCCAGGCCCTGTTCGTCCACACCCTGGTCGCGGTGCTGCTCGGCGAGCCGGTCGGCGCCCAGGCCAAACCGGCGCTCGACCGGGCCATCCTTGCCGCCTACGGCTCGGTCGGGATCACGACCGACCCCCGCACCCACGCCCGGCCCGCCCCGGTCCTCTCCGACCTGACCCGAGCCTTGGAGGCCGACACCGACCCGGCCGCCCAGGCCCTCGCCGCCCGGCTGGCCCCGTATGTCACCGGCACCCACCGGGGACTGTTCGACGGGCCGACCACCACGCAGCCACATGGGCACCTCGTCGTGTTCAGCCTGCGCGACCTGCCCGACGAGCTGCGCGCCGCGGGGACGCTGCTCACCTTGGATGCCATCTGGCGCCGGGTCGCCGACCCCGCCCGACGCCGCCGGCGTCTCGTGATCGTCGACGAGGCGTGGCTGCTCATGCGCGACCCCGAAGGCGCCAAGTTCCTCTACCGGGCGGCCAAATCGGCCCGCAAGCACTGGTGTGGCCTGGCCGTGGTCACCCAGGACGCCGCCGACCTGCTCGGCTCACCGCTCGGGATGGCCGTGGTGGCCAATGCCGCCACCCAGATCCTGCTCCGCCAATCCCCCCAAGCCATCGACACCCTCGCCGAGGCATTCCGTCTCTCACAGGGCGAACGGGCCTACCTGCTCGGCGCCGCCCAAGGCGACGGCCTCCTCGCATCGGGCGCCGACCGGGTCGCGTTCCACGTGCTCGCCAGCCCGGCCGAGCACCGCCTCGTGACCACCGACCCCACCGACCTGGCCGACATGGCCGAGCTGGACGACCTGGTGGAGCTGCCCGACCTGTGACCCCGAGCGCCACCACCGTCGGTCGTCCCCCCACCCAGCCTCGCCTGGCCTGTTCGGGGCCAGGCCCGTTCTGTCAACAAGGAGCCTGATGCCCCCAACCGCCACCCCTTCCCCGACCCCGGCGCCGTCCGGTCTGCTCGGTCGCTACCTCACCCACCCCGGCGCAGAGACCGACCGCCTGGTCCACCACGTCGGCCACGTGCTTTTTGTGCTCGGCACCGAGCTCGGCCCCCCGGTCGCCGTCGTGTTGCTCGTGGCTGCCGTCGTGGTGGTCGTCTCCCGGCGGCGGATGGCGGCGGCCATGGCCGCGGGGGCCCGCCAGGTGAGCGTGCTCGCCCCGCCCGAGGTCGACCCCGACGGGGCGCCGGTGCTGTGGTCCAACCTCGTCGCCCTGCTCCGCCCGGCCTGGCGGCGCGCCACCGTCGGCCAACCCCACCTCGGTTTCGAGGTCACGGCCGGCCCGGGCGGGCTCGCCATCTCCCTGTGGGTGCCCGCCTGCGTCCCGCCCGGTCTGGTCGAGCGGGCGGTGGAGGCGGCCTGGCCCGGCGCCCAGACCACCACCACCCCAGCCTGTCCGCCCCTACCAGAAGCAACGCTGGCGACCGGCGGCGAGCTGCGCCTGGCCGCCGGCGACCACTACCCCTTGAAGACCGACCATCGGGTCGACCCGCTCCGCCCACTCCTCGGCGCCCTCTCCGGGCTCGGCGAGCACGAGCAGGCCTGCGTGCAGATCCTCGCCCGACCGGTCACCGGCCGGCGCCTTCGCACCCTGTCCAAAGCAGCCGTCCACCGGCGCAACGGCCGGCCAGCTCACCGCACCGGGCGGCTCCTCGACCTCGTCACCCCCGGCGGGAGGGGGCCGAGAACGCAGCGGGCCGAGGTCGACCCGGCCCGATCGGCCGATGTGGCGGCCATCTTGGACAAGGCTGCCCAGCCGTGCTGGGCGATCGCCGTCCGCTACGCGGTCGCGACCGACGAGACCGGCCCCGGCGCCAAAGCCTCCCTGCGGGGCCGGGCCCACGCGGTGGCCTCCGCGTTCGCCGTCTACGCCGGGCGCAACCACCTCGACCGCCACCGGCTCCGCCGCCCCGCCACAACCCTCGCCACCCGACGACTGGGGCGCGGCAGCCTCGTCTCGGTGGCCGAGCTGGCCGCCCTGGCCCACCTGCCCACCGACGTGACCGTAGCCGGCCTCGCCCGAGCGGGGGCCAAGGCCGTCGCCCCACCACCCGCCGTCGCCCAACTCACCGGACCCACCCGTCCCACCGAACCTGCCCGGCCCACCGCCACCACGCCGCCGGGCACCGAGCACCATGCCGGTCGAGAGCCGTCCGACACCTTGAAGGTCTTGGGCGACGCCGAGTCCGGCGGCCGCCGGCCCGTCGCCCTGGCTCCCGCGGATGCCCGCCACCACCTCCATGTCATGGGGGCGACGGGGTCGGGCAAGTCGACGCTGCTCACCAACCTCATCCTCTCCGACATCGAAGCCGGCCGCGGCGTGGTCGTGATCGACCCCAAAGGCGACTTGGTCGTCGACTTGTGCGACCGGCTCCCGGCCGGCGCCGAGTCCCGCACCGTGCTCATCGACCCGGCCGAACGCGACGCCCCGCCGGTATTGAACGTGCTGGCCGGTCCCGACCCCGACCTGGTGGTCGACAACCTGGTCGGGATCTTCCGCAACATCTTCAGCGCCTACTGGGGACCGCGCACCGACGACGTGCTACGCGCCGCGTGTCTCACCCTGTGCCGCACCGCCACCCCCGAGCACCCCGTGTCGCTCGCCGACGTGCCCCGCCTGCTCGCCGACGAGGCGTTCCGTGCCCCCAAGGTCGCCGCTGTCGCCGGCGACGCGGTCGGTCTCGGCGGGTTCTGGCGCTTCTACGACGGGCTCGGCACCGCCGCGCAGAGCCAGGTCGTCGGCCCGCTCATGAACAAGCTCCGGGCCTTCTTGCTCCGAGACTTCGCCCGCCAGGTCGTCGGCCGAGGTCACTCGAGCATCGACATGGGCACGGTGCTCGACGGCGGGATCTGTCTCGTCCGGGTCCCCAAAGGCCTCCTCGGCGACGACACCTCCCGGCTCCTCGGCTCGTTCGTGGTGGCCGCCGTCTGGCAGGCCGCCACCCACCGCGCCCGGCTCGGCCAGGCTGCCAGGGTCGACAGCTCGCTGTACGTCGACGAGTGCCAGAACTTCTTGAACCTGCCCCGGTCCTTCGAGGAGCTGTTGGCCGAGGCCCGCGGGTACCGCCTCTCACTCGTCCTCGCTCACCAGCACCTGGCCCAGCTGCCCCGGGAGCTTCGCGACGCGGTGTCGGCCAACGCCCGAACCAAGGTGTGGTTCTCCATGAGCCCCGAGGACGCCCACGCCCTCGGCCGTCACATGGCCCCCGAGGTCTCCGAGCACGACCTCGCCCACCTCGGCGCCTACCAGGCCGCCGCCCGCCTCGTCGTCGACGGCCAAGAGACCCCCGCCTGCACGCTGCGCACCCGCCCCGCCCCGCCGGC
The DNA here is from genome assembly GCA_021791615.1 of Actinomycetes bacterium. Next base: position 8,453 of record JAJYWG010000494.1, on the reverse strand, counting down.
CATCTCGGGCCGGACCGAGGCGGTGGCCGCCGCCGCCCGCGCCGCCTACGGCCGCACCGTCGAAGCACCCGACGACCACCTCAGCGTCGACACCGCCCCCGAGGCCATGACCGTCCACGCCGGCCCTGTTCGGGAGAGGACCGGCGAGGGGGAGGCGTGGTGACCTCGGCCTGTCACGGTGCGGTTGCCAGGCGGGGCGCGGCTGCCAGGCCGGGTGCGGATCAGGGGTCGTCTCAGCGGTCGGATCACGGGTCGTCTGTGGGGTCGCGCTCTCAGACGACCCCCCGGCCGGCCACCAACCCCCACGTCAGGCCCGCTGCAGGGGGGTCGTCGGTGAGGGCCGACAAAGGGGGGAGGGGGGCAGGTCGCTCGCAATGAGGAAGGAAGGATCGCAAGGCGAGGGTCGGATCGGACCGCTGCGCACGGCTGGTCGGGACGATCCGCTCTTCGAGCTGGCCGGTCGGCTCACCGAACGGGACCGGACCATCTGTCGTGTGCTGTTCGACCATCGGGTTCTCACCACCGCGCAGGTCACCGACATCGGCTTCGACTCGGTCCGCAAGGCCCAAGCACGCCTCGCTGTGCTCCACGCCCATGGGGTGGTGGACCGCTTCCGCTTCCGCTCCTGGTCGGGTACCAGCCCCTACCACTTCACCCTCGGATCCTCCGGGGCTGCGGTCGTCGCCGCTGAGCGGGGCGTCACCGTGGCCGACCTCGGCTGGCTCAAGGAGACCGCCACCGCGCTCGTCACCAACCGCCAGCTCGCCCACCTCGTCGGCTGCAACGGCATCTTCACCCGCCTTATCCGCACCGCCCGGACCCGGGCCGGCTGCCAGCTGGCCGAGTGGTGGTCGGCCCGGCGCTGCGCCGCTGTGTGGGGGGAGATCGTCCGCCCCGACGCCTACGCCGTCTGGGTCGAAGGCGACACCCGTCTGCCGTTCTGCTTCGAGTACGACACCGGCACCGAGACCCTCGGTCGCCTCGCCCGAAAGCTCGACGGCTACGCCCGCCTGGCCAACGCCGTCGGCCATCCCACCTGGGTCCTCTTTGCCTTCCCCTCACCGGGCCGCCACACCGCCGCCCGGCGCGTCCTTGCCCACCCCGCTGTCCCGGTCGCCACCGCCGTCATCGGCGCCCAGTCGGCCCCCGACGGGCCGTGGTGGCACGCCGTCGGTGACCATCGCCCACCAGGCCGGCTCGCCGACCTCGGCCACCCCAGCCGCGTCCTCGGGGCCGCCGCCCGCTCGTGACCGGCGGTGAGAACAGCCTCGGCCGCCAGCTCGCCGTCGGTGCCGCCACCATCTGCGCCCTGGCTGTCCTCTGCGCCGGGGCGGCCGGGGCGGGGATCGCCTCCGTCTTCGGCGGCGGCAGCCCGCCGTCGGCCACCGCCACCGCCGCTATCCCCGCCGTCATGCTCACCCTCTACCAACAAGCCGCCCTCACCTGCCCGGGACTCCCCTGGAGCGTGCTGGCCGCCATCGGCACCGTCGAGTCCGGCAACGACACCTCCACCCTTCCCGGTGTCCACGCCGGGGCCAACTCCGCCGGTGCAGAGGGGCCGATGCAGTTCGAGCCCGCTACCTTTGCCGCTTACGACGAACCGGTCCCGCCCGGCGGCGTCAACCCGCCCGACATCTACGACCCCGTCGACGCCGTCTACGCCGCCGCTCGCATGCTCTGCGCCAACGGGGCGAAAGGGGGCGCCAACCTTGAGGGGGCGGTGTGGGCCTACAACCACAGCCAGGCCTACCTCGACCAGGTCTTCGCCCTCGCCCAGACCTACGGGCAGACCGCCACCCAGACCGTCGATGCCACCAACGCCGCCGGGGCTGCCGTCGACTGGGCCCTCGCCCAAGTCGGCACCCCCTACGTCTGGGGCGGGGAGACCCCGGGCATCGGCTTCGACTGCTCGGGGCTCGTCCAAGCCGCCTACCGGGCCGCCGGTATCAACCTGCCCCGCACCGCGCAAGACCAATACGACGCCGGGCCACGACTCCCACCAGGCGCGCTGCTCGAACCTGGCGACCTCGTGTTCTTCGGCGGTGGGCCCCAAGACGTCACCCACGTCGGCATCTACGTCGGCGCCGAAGACGGCCAGGCCGTCATGGTCGACGCGCCACATACGGGTGCCTATGTCCGGGTCGAGCCGTTCCCCACCACTGTCGGTGTCCCATGGGGCACGGACGTCGTCGTCGGCTTCACCCAACCGACCGCAGGTCTGTAGGTCGGTTCGGTGATCGATGCTCGGTCGATGTACGAGGTCGGGTCCGCTCTCATGTCGTGGCGTCACCGGGCGTGGGGCTCGACGACGGATCCCCCGCATTCACCGTGTCGATCAGTCGCTCGTAGTGGGCCTCAATGGCGTCGAGGTCGCCCGGCTCGGACACCGACGCTCTTGCGCTACGCACAGTCGCCGCTGCCTGGCGGAGCAGGACCCGACGCTGCTCGGCTGAATAGGTCGCGTCTGCAATCGTGGCGAGTGCGTCGATCAGTCGGATGATCACCGCAGGCATGGCTAGCGCTGCCTGACGAACCTTGTCGAAGCCCCGGTTCACCATGCGGGCGTACGACGGGTCGTTCGCGATCAAGCGGATACGCCCCTTTTGGTCTCGGTAGACGCCTTCGGTGAGCGGTCGGGTTGAGACACGGCTGAGCCCCGCCGAGAGCCAGTCGATGCAGGTGAGAGCGGTGAAGGTGTCGTTGACCGCTGGTGACAGCGCTCGGATCGCGATCTCGACCAACTGGTCGATCGCGAAGATCGGGTCCTGCATCAGGGTACGGTGCGGACCGGTCACGTGTGCCTTGGCGAGCGCGATCGCGACCTGTCCAGCCGCTCCACGCGGCCAGACCGTCGCCAGCGGCCGGCCGGCTACGACGAAATGACCGGGGCCGTGCTCGAGCCGGATGACCGAGTCGGTCCGGGTCGCTATCTCCACGAGCTGCGCGTAGCCGACGAATTGCAGGTAGCCGCTCGCGTTTGCGGTAATCGGTGCGCCGCGCTCTTCGACCAGGGACAGGAGCTCCGACAACGGCTTCCCGCTCTCTTCCGGGACGAGCCGTGTGGCCGGCGCGGTCTCGGGGAACTCCGCGTCAATCGCGCGGAACAGGTCCTGGGCGATGCTGGCGATGACTTCGGGGAGTTGGATGGACTTCGCGATGTGGTGGATGAAGTAGATGAGCACCGCGAGGTCGACCAGCATCAGCGCCTCGGAGACGGCGATCGAGAGGTGGGGGACGAACGTCCCGTGTGGACCGTTCGTGATCGCGACGGTCGTCAGGATCGAGTAGACGAACGTGGACACGATGACGCCGAGGGTGACCTGGTTTCCGAGGTCACGAACGAAGTTCCGCATCATGCGTGGCCCGAACTGCTGGGAAGCCAGCGTGAGCGCCACGATCGTGATCGAGAACACCACGCCGACAACGGTGATGACAGCCGCGGCGATCGCGATGAGTACCTGGCGACCCGCGTCGGCGCTGCCTCTCATGATCCAGAACGGCAGGGTCAGGTGCTTGTGATACACGGCCCAGTCGATCTCGAACGTAAGGAGGAACAGGAGACCAGCGATCAGCACGAGAATGGTTGGTACCAGCCAAAACGTGGTGCGGAGTGCCTCCCACTGCCAGCTCGGCAACCGCTGCTGCCCGCTTTGCCCCCGGACCTCGCCAGACGTCTCGACCGGGCCTTCAGGATCGGTCATCGGGCTGGCTGGAGAGGCGCGCTTCACGGGCAGCATCTGTGATGGAGCGAGACACGCGTAACCAACAGCTGCCAACGGTCACTGGTCGGACCTCTTCTGCCGACCAGTCTTCCCGGCGCGCCTGGTTGATCTCTGGTGACCAGAGTACCACGAACACCAGGTGGGTCATGGATGGCGATGGGTTGTCACGACGGGCGTTGGCACTGGTGAGAGATGGCGTTCGCATGAGTCCGATCCCCCCTGTGGCAGGACCGCGGACATGGGAAGAACGTCTCGGGCATTGCGGGCCCTGGTCGGAGGGCGGTCAGTCGTTCGGCGCAGCCAGCCGGTAGCCGACCGACGGGTCGCTTTGGAGGAGCTGACCCCTTTCGTCGTTCAGCTTGCGCCTGATGCGGTAGGCGTACACCTTGAGGTAGTGCAGCTCTTTGCCGTAGCCAGGCCCCCAGACGTGCTCCAGGATCATCCGACGAGTACAGACTTTGCCGACGTTCCGGGCGAGATAGGCAAGAAAGTCGAATTCCCTTGGTGCAAGATCGAGGGAGTGGCCATCGAGGGTGGCTTCGTGATGCACGAGATCGAGCCGAAGGGGTCCCACGACGACCTCGACCGAGTCGCCATCGTCGTCGGCGGGGCGATGGCGCAGCGCGACGCTGAGCCTGGCGTTGAGCTCGCGCATCCCGAAGGGCTTCGTCATGTAATCGTCGGCGCCCGCGTCTAGGGTGTCGACTTTGCGGTCCTCAGAGCCTTCGGCGGAGAGCACGATGATCGGGACTTGGCTCCAGGTCCGGATGCGCTTGCAGACCTCCAGCCCGTCGAGGTCGGGCAGCCCAAGGTCCAAGACGATGACGTCTGGAGGCCTAATGGCGGCTTCGGTCAGACCGTCGCTCCCGGTCTCGGCGGTGTGCAGTTCGTGGCCGAAGGCGGCGAGACCGACACGGCACACGCTGAGCAGGTCTGGGTCGTCGTCAATGATGAGGATGTGCGGCAAGTATCAGCTCCTCGGGGAGGGGGGCGGCGACGGCCAAGGTGAAGCAGAACCTGGCCCCGCCGGTGGCGGCATCGTCTACCCAGATGCGTTGTCCGTGGGCTTCGATGAAGGTCTTGGCGATCGTGAGTCCAAGCCCGGCGCCGGCGTCATCGTTGCGCCGGGCGAACAGCTGGAAGATCTCGCTACGTCGATGCGGGCTGACACCGGGACCGCGGTCGGTGACCGACACCTCGATACGGTCCTCGTCGGCGAGCGCTGCGTGGACGGTGATCGGTGCGGACTTCGGGCTGTGGCGGATGGCGTTCTCCAAGAGGTTGGTGAGCACTCGGCTGATGAGCGCGAGATCGGCGTCGACGGGCGGGAGGTCATCGGGAATCTCGACGCGTACTACGTGGTTACGTCGACGCTCGCCCAGGTCGTCGACCACACTGCTCACGAGGTCACTGAGGGATCCGACGGCGTAGCGTGGCTGGAGGACACCGGCTTGGATTCGGCTCATGTCCAGAAGGTTCTGTACAAGCTCCGCGAGCCGGTCGGTCTGGACATCGATGAGCGTGGCGAGCCTGCGGGTGGTCTCGGAGCTGATGTCGAGCTCGGGGTCGGCAAGCGTGGACGACGACGCCTTGATGGACGTGAGCGGGGCACGGAGGTCGTGAGCGACAGCCGTGACGAGCGTCTTGGCGAGGCGTGCGCCTTCTGCGGCCAAGCTGGCCTGGAGCGCGTCGTCACGTAGTTGGACCCGCTCGATGGCGAGGGCAATGTGGTTGGCGAAGAGCAGGAGTGGCTCACGCTCGAGATGGCTCGTCGCTTCGCCGGCGATGACGAGGAGACCGACTGGCCGGGCAGCGGCGGCCAGGGCGAGAACGAGCAGCCCGTCGCGATCGAATGGTCGAGTGTCGAGGGTGACCAGCCCCCCGGTTCCAGGCACGATGCGACGGAGCTGGGCGTCGGTGAGGGGCTCCCCGGCGAACGCCGCGACATGCAGTCGCCCGGCGTCGGGGAGGAGCAGTGCGACCTGTCGGGCAGCGAAGACTTCGGCCATGGACGTCACAACGGTGGAGAGCAGCACGTCGAGGGATTTGTCCTCGACGAGGAGGTGGGAGAGCTCGAACAGCTCTCGGATCTCGTGGCCTTGGCGGCGGGCGTGGGCCTTGGCAGCGTTCATGTTCGCGACGACCCAGGAGACGGGGATCATCACGACGGCGTACACGCCGAGTGCGACCCAGTTCTCTGGGGCGCCGACCGACAGGGTGTGGTATGGAGGGATGAAGAAGAAGTCGTAGACCAAGAACCCGGCGCCGACGCTGATGATGCCGGCAACGAACCCGCCGGCAACGACGCCAATGACGACGGGGATGACCAACACCAGCGCAGGGGTGGCGATGCTGAGGTGGGACCGGACCGGGAGCATGGCAGCAGCGAGCGCTGCCGTGCTGGCCAGCGCAACGGTCGTTCCGATGACGCTACGTCTCATGGTGCTTCCTCCCGGTCCATGATCGCGCTCCTGGCCGGGTACAGCGTGGGCCCCTGTACCCGGCCACCCAAGCGCGGACGAATACGTGCGCCGATGATGTCGGGGAGCTCGGCGGCTCAGGCCGACGACCGTAGGGGATCGCCGTTGGGAGGCTGCCTGGAAAGAAGGGTGCGGATCCTGATGAGCAGTTGCTCGACGTCGAACGGCTTGGGGAGGTAGTCGTCGGCTCCCGCCTGGAGGGCAGCGACCTTGGCGGTCCGGGCGTCGCGGGCCGAAGCGACGAGTATCGGGACGGTCGACGACGTTCGGAGCCGGGAGACGAGGGCGACGCCGTCCATGTCGGGCAGGCCGAGATCCACGACGATGAGGTCGGGGTGGTGCTCGGTCAGCTCGAGGGCGGTGCTTGCGCTGGCGGCCGTGTCGACCTCGTAGCCGCGGACGGTCAGGCTGACCTCGACGACGCGACGGAGCGCCGCGTCGTCTTCAACGAGGAGTACCCGGTCGGCGGGTGCCATCACCGTGCCTCGCTGGCCCGCGCGGAGCCCGCTCGGCGCCCGGTCCTCGGGTGCTCGGCGCCCCGGATGTCCTCGGCGTCGTGTCTTCGGGCGATGATATGGACGTCGATGTCGGCGCCCACCGCTCGCCGGCTGACGCGTCTGACGATGGAGCCGCCGCCGATCAGCTCTCGCCAGCGGCTGCGCTGGCTGGAGCCGATGACGATCTGGGTGACCTGGTGGTGGCGGGCGAACTCGATGAGGGCCGCCACGATGTCGTCCGCGTCGACCTGGTGCCAGGTGGCGCCGACATCGGAGGCGACTCGGCGGAGCTCTTCGAGCCGAGCAGTGTCGATGTGGCGGGTGTCGCTACGAACGACATGCACGACGTGCAGGTTCGCCTTGATCCGGGCGGCCATGCGCGAGGCCCGGCGCACGATGGCCCCGGTCCCCGGTGCGGTGGTGACGGCGACCATGATCCGCTCGGCGGTCTCCCACACGACCTCGGGATGGGAGCGGCGGAGGTGCACCAGCAGCTCCTCGTCGGTCTCGTCAGCCAAGAACCGCAAGGCCAGCTCCCGGAGGGCGGTCAGGTTGTCGGCCCGGAAGAAGTGGGTGAGGGCCTGGGGCACCTTGGCGGGGGGGTAGATGTTGCCGTGGAGCATCCGGCGCCGGAGCTGCTCGGGGGAGGAGTCCACCAGCTCGATCTGGTCTGCTCGACGCACCACCCAGTCGGGGACCCGCTCGCGTACTGGCACGTCGGTGATGCGCTCGACGGCATCGGCGATGCTCTCGACGTGCTGGATGTTGACGGTGGTGATGACGTCGATACCGGCTTCGAGGAGCTCCAAGACGTCCTGCCATCGCTTGTCGTGGCGGCCCGATCCAGGCACATTGGTGTGAGCCAGTTCGTCGACGAGGGCCACCTTCGGGTGCCGGCTGAGCACGGCGTCGAGGTCCATCTCCTCCAAGGCTGCGCCGCGGTAGGTGACGGTCCGACGGGGCACGATTTCGAGGCCGTCCATGTGAGCTCGGGTAACGGGTCGACCGTGGGTCTCTACGAAGCCGATCACGACATCCGCGCCGCGTTGGCGGCGACGGTGGGCTTCGTCGAGCATGGCGATGGTCTTGCCGACCCCGGCCGCGGCACCGAGGTAGATGCGAAAGTGGCCAGCAGCCTCCACGTTGTCGCTGCCCTCCTGGCCATCAGGTTCGGCTTCGAAGGCCACGGTCACGGTCGCGGAGTTGCATTCGACGACGGGTGGCGGACCAGGTGCAGGGATCGACGATGCGTCGCGAGTAGCGGGCGGGGCCGGCGGCGGGGGGGGCTGGGTTGTCTTGGTGACCCCTGACGGGGGGTGTGCTACATCGAGGCGGTAGAGGGGGTTCCATACCACCATGCGGCTGCCCTCGGTCCGGGCCGTGCCTTCCGCGCGACAACCGACGCCAACGTCCAGGCCCGGAACGGACCTGCGTCCGAGGAAGAGGAGGTCGAGCTCGCCGGTCCCGTCGTCAAGGGTGCAGCGGTAGGCAGGACCGTCCCCGTGGGTGACGACCTCGACGGCAGAGATCGTGCCGGTGATCACGACCCGTTCCCGGGAGCGAGCGTCGATCACCTGTCGGGCAACCGGCCGACCCGCCCAAGCGGTCGCATCGGTGAGCTCGAAGGTGCTCACCGGAGCTTCGCCAACGCCTCGTTCAGCTGGAGCACGTCGATGTACCTGCTGCCGAGAAAGCCGAGCTCGGGACCGTGGGTCTCCTTCGCGATGAGGGACCGCAGACGGGCCGGGGAGATC
>JAJYWG010000274.1 GCA_021791615.1 Actinomycetes bacterium | reverse complement strand
GAGTTGGCTGTCGGTGCGCAACGCCCGGCGTTCACCGCTGGGACGAGCACCGTGGCTGACACGGGCCTCGTGTTCACCGTCCGCTCCATGGTCGGCCGGACGACTACGGTGCGCTCGGCGGCCGGGGATCTGACGTTCTATGACCTGGACGTGCAACTCGACGTGGTCGGCAGGGCAGCAGGATCCGGTGTGCGGGAGTCGCACGTATGACCGTCAGCAACCCGAACACGGTCGCCGACCGCCAGGCCGCGGCGTGCGTGCTCGTCGCCCAGCCGCTCGTGCTCGCTCACGGGCCGCACGCGGATGTGTTCCGCCTCATCCGCAAGCATGCCGACTGGCTGATCGAGCAATTCAGCCAGCTGCTCGGCTACCGCCTCGTCGTCGAGGCTGGCTTTGCTCGGCTGTATAAGACAGCACTCGCCGATGCGAGCCGGCCCGGCGTTCGGTCTGGGTCCCCCACCCCGCTCACACCGAGGGCGTATGCCTACCTCACCCTCGTGGTTTCGGTGCTGTTGACGTCACGCGAACAGCTACTCCTCTCCGGCCTCGTCACCGACCTCCGGGCGGCGGCCGCCGAGGCGGTCATCGAGGTGGACGACAGCGTGACAGAGAGGCGGGCGCTGGTGGCGGCGCTGCGTCTCCTGGTCGAGTGGGGTGTGCTCGTAGAGGACGAGAACGCGGTGGCCGGCTACGCGGACGGAGGACCTGACGTGCTCCTCACGGTGCACCGGGACCTGGTCCGCCACCTCGTCGCCGGCCCGCTCCGCCAGGCGGAAAGCCCAGCTGACCTCATCGAGCGGGCTGGATCGGCCATCGTCGGCGGTGCTCGCCACCGCGTGCGCCGCAGGCTTGTCGAGACGCCCGTCGTCTACCGCGATGACCTCGACGACGAGGACCGGGCGTGGATGGCGCAGTACCAGCGCCGCGAAGAGACGGTCCTCGGCGACTTTCTCGGCGCCACGCTTGAGATCCGCGCCGAGGGCATAGCCCTGTTCCACTCCGAGCTCACCGACCGCGAATTCCCCGGCAGCGGAACCGTCGCCCAAGCGGCGCTTTTGACTGTCTCCGAACTGGCTGCCCGTCTCCGGCCTTCGCCTGTGCCCAACCCGCGCGACGCGCTCGTCGTCGGCGTTCCCATTCCCGACGGGCTCTTCGAGGAGATCCTCGACGGTTGCGTTGCCCGCCACCACCGCCGGTGGGGCCAAGCGTGGGTCGAGGACGCCCATGCCCTCGCTGATGAAGTGCGCCGCCTGCTGGCCGACATGCACCTCATCGCCCCCGCCGATGTCGCCAAGGCCGCCACCCGGGGTAACGGGATGCCGGGCGGCTGGGTGCTGCTGGCGGCAGCCGCCCGCTATGTCGCCGAGGAGACCATCGTCGCACCCCCCGAGCCCGTCCCCGACCTGTTCGGAGCCCTCACGTGAGCCTGTTCACCGATACCACCAACCCGGCACCCTTGCCGTCGATGCCGGTCGAACGCATCGGCCGGTTCGTCCTGCATCGCGCCGGGATCCGCAATGTGTGGCAATACGACGACGTCCGCCTGGTGTTCTCCGGCGGACGGATGCTGCTCCGCGGCAAGAACGGCGCTGGCAAATCCAAGGCGATGGAGATGCTGCTCCCGTTCCTGCTGGACGGTGACACCCGCGCCCTCGACTGCGTCAGGAAGGATCGCACGTCGCTCTACTGGCTGATGACCGACGGACGGGAACCCGGCAACCACGTCGGCTACATGTGGCTCGAGCTGCGGGCCGTCGACGCCGAGGGCAACGAGGAGTTCCGGACGCTCGGGTGTGGCGTGAAGGCGTCGCCGGCGACCCGGAAGCACACCGCCTGGTTCTTCGTCACCGACAAGCGCGTCGACGACGGCATCGACGTCGACGACGAGGCAGGGATGCTCAACCAGGACGTGTTCCGAGCCCAACTCGGCGCCGACGAGTACTTCACCACGTCAGCGTCCTACGCCCGCCGTGTCGCCAAGGAACTGTTCGGCATCGACGACGACGCCCGCTACCGCAACCTGTGCCATTTGCTCTACGAGCTGCGACGGCCGAGCGTAGGGGAGAACATCGAGGCCGGTCAGCACACCAAGGTGCTGACCGAGGCACTCCCGCCGCTCGACGACGACCTGATCGTCGATGTCGCCCGTAACTTCGACGACCTCACCAAAATTCGCGAAGATCTCGCCCGGGCAGAGAAGACCGAACGCGCCCTCGCCGAGTTCCTCGACTCCTACCGCGACTACGCCCGTGGCGTCGTCCGGCACCGGGCCCAAGCCGTCGTCGACGCTGCCGACGGGGCCGCAGGCGCCCGGCGGCAGTTGAAGAACGCCGAAGACCACGCGGAGCAAGCCCGCAGCGCGGCGGACGAGGCTCGGGACCGCGTCGATGACCTCGACGCGAAAGGCCGCAACGCCCAGGGAGACTTGAAGGTGCTGATGGCGTCACCCGCCTACCAGCACCTGCAGTCGATCAACGATCGCAAGCAGCGGGTCGCCGCTCACCACAGAGCGGCGAAGGTCGCCGAAGGGGCGGCCGACCGCGCCCGTGAACACGAGCAGCAAGCGGCCGGGGCGGTGACGTCGACTGCGGCCAATGTCGACCACGAAGCCACCCAGACTCGCGCCTCGCGCCGTGAGCTCGAACCGCTCGCCGCGGCCGCCCGCCTTGACGTGGGCCTGCTCGCCGATCCGGTCGTCGTCACCGACGCTTCCGCCTCCGCGGAACAGAACGTCCAGGTCCGCCGACTGGACGGAGCGGCTGAGACGGTGAGCAGAACGACGCCTCGCCGGGTGGATGCCGGCGCGGTCGCGGTCGAGGTCGAACGCCACGCCGCCGCCCTGGCCGCCCTCGTCCGGAACTGCGACGCCCGCTCCGCCAACCTTGGCGCCCTCATCGAAGAGGCGGAGCAGGCGGACCTGGTCGACCGGGCGGCGAGCACAGCCGAACAGGCCGCTGCGACCGCCGAGCGGCAACTCGGAAAGGCCACCCATGCCGAAGCCAACGCGGCGGCTGCAGCAACCGCGGAAGACCGCGACTGGCGCGGCCAGCTGAGGGTGTGGGCGGACGCGGCGAGGGCTGAGCACCTCGACGTCGATTGGTCACCGGTCTCCGCGTACGCCCAGGCCAATGACGACGACGCCGCCGACATCGGTGGTCTCTTGACCGCCGAGGACGTCGACACGCTGGCCGCCATTGTCGACGACCTCCTCGTCCCCAGCCGGTCCCGTGCCGAGGCAGCTGTGACCGAAGCGGCCATCGGCAAGCGGGACGCCGATAAGGTGCTTGCCGATCTCCAGGGTCAGCTCGCCGAGATCGAGGCCCGCACGGAGAAGCTCCCCGACCCGTCGCGCTACCGCACCGTCCGTCGCGACTCGGCCTCTGGCGCACCCTTCTATGCCGCTATCGAGTTCGTCCCCGACGTCGACCCGACTACGGCGGCTGGTGTCGAGGCGGCCCTCCAGGCCAGCGGACTACTCGACGGCTGGGTGACTGCCGACGGCGTCGTGCGCGACGCCACCACCGA
>JAJYWG010000170.1 GCA_021791615.1 Actinomycetes bacterium | reverse complement strand
GTCGTCGTTGAACCCAACGGCGCGCAGCATCGCCCGCGCCGGGGCTCTCTCTGCGCCGACAGTGACTTCCCGGCTCGGCCAGTCTGCATCAGAGATGTTCAACATACGAGAAGAATATCACGAACGTCAAGACGTAGCTTGTGCCAGGATGTAGGTCGTGCTCCACGACTTCGACCGCCACTTCGGCCCGCCCGCGCCTGGCAGAGGCCGCGGCCTGAGGCGTCGCAATCTCGTTGACAAGGGGCTGTGTTGGCGAACCCGTCGAAGCTCCTCGCACCCGCTGCTCACGGTGCACAACTCATGTGCTAAACTTCGTATGTTATGGAGCGTACGATGACGAGGTTCACCGAAACGAGCGCCCAGCCGAGCGCCCAGCCGAGCGCCCTCTCGCGAGCTGCATGCCGGCGTCGGCGGGTGCTGGGAATCGACCTGTGGGTGGAACGTGTGCGCGACGAGGAGCAGGTGGTTGCTGATGCCCGGTCCGCGGCGATGACCACTCATCTGCGCCTTGCTGCCGCCTCTGTAGAGGGGCTCGAAGAAGGAGCTGTGCGGGCAGGGGAGTGGGGTGATCTACGTCTGCGCTTCCTGGCTCGCCGCGACGACGTGCATGTGACCGACGAAGCCATCTGCGAGCTGCTGGGCCGCATCCCTCCCCGGCTTCGATGGGTGAGCCTGGTCAAGTTGGAGGAGTTCGACGGTTGCCCGAGCTTCGCAGCGCTGCCAGCTTTCTGAAGACCACCATCGATCACTAGTCCGACCACGGCCTGACCACGACCACGACCACGACCCGACCAAGGAGCAGAAGATGAGCGTTGACCGCGTCGAGCCCGTGCCGATCACCGTCGCGTATGGCGATGGCATCGGCCCGGAGATCATGGACGCCACCCTTCGCGTCATCACCGCCGGAGGCGCTCGCCTCGATGTGGAGACGATCCGGATCGGCGAGGTGGTCTACGCGCAGGGGAACACCGCTGGCATCGACCCGGAGGCCTGGGACTCGCTGCGAAGAACCAAGGTGTTCCTGAAAGCTCCCATCACCACCCCCCAGGGGGGTGGGTTCAAGAGCCTGAACGTCACCGTGCGCAAGGCCTTCGGCCTGTTTGCCAACGTGAGGCCCTGCCCGTCCTACTTCCCGTTCGTCGCGACAAAGCATCCTGGCATGAACGTCGTGATCATCCGCGAGAACGAAGAGGATCTTTACGGCGGGATCGAGCACCGCCAGACCGAAGACGTGACCCAGTGCCTGAAGCTCATCACCCGGCCTGGAACCGAACGGCTGGTCAGGTACGCCTTCGAGTACGCGCGCCGCTACGGGCGCGCCAAGGTCACCTGTTTCACCAAGGACAACATCATGAAGATGACCGACGGGCTGTTCCACCGGGTCTTCGACGAGGTGGCTTCGGAGTACCCGGACTTGGAGTCCGAGCATTGGATCGTGGACATCGGTGCAGCCAAGCTGGCAGACACACCAGAGGCCTTCGACGTGATCGTCCTGCCGAACCTCTACGGTGACATCCTCTCCGACGTGGCGGCGCAGATCGCAGGCTCGGTCGGCCTGGCAGGCAGCGCGAACATCGGCAGCGATGTAGCGATGTTCGAGGCTATCCACGGCTCTGCACCCCGGCGGGCTGGTCAGAACCTGGCGAACCCCTCGGGCCTGCTGCTTGGAGCAGTCCAGATGCTCGTTCACATCGGCCAGGGCGAGGCAGCCGAGCGGGTGCACAATGCCTGGCTGCGCACGATCGAGGACGGTGTGCACACCTACGACATCTTCGACCCGGCGGTATCCACAGCAAAGGTCGGCACCAGCGAGTTCGCTGACGCGGTCGTCTCCCGCCTGGGGGAGATGCCCAAGACGCTCGCGGCGGCCAGCTACCCGGCCACCTCGGAGCGGATCGCCGTCAAGGTCTCGGAGCGTCCACGTGAGCGAAAGGAGCTGGTGGGCATCGACGTGTTCGTCGACTCGCGCCAGCCGGTCGATGCGCTCGCCAAGGCTCTCGAAGACGTAGCGGAGCCCCTCGAGTTGGTCATGATCACCAACAGGGGCCAGAAAGTCTACCCGGGGGGGCTGCCCGAGACCTTTTGCGTGGATCATTGGCGATGCCGCTTCCAGGGCCGGCGCCCCGAGCGCCCCTTGCCGTACGAAGAGGTCATAGCTCTGCTGGGCCGCCTGGTTGCCGCAGGACTCCCCTTCATCAAGACCGAAGGTCTGTTCAGCTTCGACGGCCAAGCCGGATTCTCCCTAGGACAAGGGCAATGACGACGCTCCGAGATCCGAGCGACGTGCTACCTCTTGCGCCGACCATCTCGCCCGGCTCTACCGGTTTGCCCGGCTCTACCATCTCGCCCGGCTCTACCGGCTCGCCCGGCCCTACCCCATCGTCCGGCCTGACCTCACGAGCAGAGCCCCGGACGAGCGTGCGTACTCGAGCGTCCGCAAAGGTGGCGATGCTCGGAGCGGGACAGCTGGCCCGCATGACCCACCAGGCCGCCGTGGATCTGAACATCGACCTGGTGGTGTTGGCCGAGTCCGCAGAGGACAGCGCGGTGGTCGCCGGCGCGCCGTTCCGGCTCGGATCACCGTCGTCCTTCGCAGACATCCGAGCGACGGCAGAGGGAGCCGATGTCGTCACCTTCGATCATGAGCTGGTTCCCAGCGCGCACCTCAGAGAGCTGGAGCAGATCGGATATCGGTTGCGACCCGGGCCTCGGGCGTTGAGCCTGGCTCAAGACAAGCTGGAGGCCCGTAGCGTGCTGTCGGCATCGGGCCTCCCGGTGCCGGCATTCTTCCCGGTCTTCTCGCCACGTGATGCCGTGGACTTCGCAGAAGAGCACGGGTGGCCGGTCGTGGTGAAGAACCCGCGGGGCGCATACGACGGCCGAGGCGTGCACGTGGTCGAGAGCGAAGACCAGCTGGCGCCCCTTTTCGCACAGGCACCTCCGACGAGTCGCGCATGGCTGGCCGAGCAGTTCGTCGACATCGCAGCGGAGCTGGCAATCCTGATTGCCCGGACGGAGCGGGGCCACGTCGCCCTGTATCCGGCCGTACAGACCGTCCAGCAGGCGGGGATCTGCAGGCATCTGGTCATGCCGGCTCCTCTGCCCGGTGCTGTCGTCGAGCAGGCCGAACGGATGGCGAAATCGATCGCTGACGGCATCGACGCCACCGGGATCCTCGCCGTGGAGATGTTCCTCGACACGAGTGGCCAGCTCCTGGTCAACGAGTTGGCCCTACGACCCCATAACTCTGGCCATGCGACCATCGAGGCTTGTGAAACCTCGCAGTTCCACCAACACCTCCGCGCCGTGCTCGGCTGGCCCCTCGGCGCAACCACGCTTCGTAGCGCTGCTGCAACTGTGAACCTCATCGGTGGGCGCGATGCCGTCGGGATAGCCGACCGGCTCCCCCTTGCTCTCGGTATCCGCGGGGCGCACGTGCACCTCTACGGAAAGGCCGCCCGTCCCGGGCGAAAGCTCGGGCACGTCACCGCCCTTGGGGCCAGTACCGAGCAAGCGCTCGAAACCGC
>JAJYWG010000034.1 GCA_021791615.1 Actinomycetes bacterium | reverse complement strand
GTGGAGGGCATCCTCGCTGCTGTCTGTCAACGGCCATCGCGAACGCCCCATAGGCGGCCATCAGAATTCCCCAGGGACGGCCATCAGAATTCCCCAGGGACGGCCAGCGGAATTCCCCACGGACGGCCACGGGGAAGTCCCCGCGGACGGCCATGGTTTCTCCCCACGGACGGCCACGGGAACTCCCCATGGGCAGCCTGATCGCTAATCGATGAAGGGCACCACCCCCTTGCCGGAGAGCGCGTCGGCCAGGCGCACGGACTCGCCCTCGGTCATGATCACGTGGGCGTGGTGCATGAGCCGGTCGACCAGCGCCGAGGCGATCGTCTTGTCCATCAGCTGGTCGAACCCCGAGGGGTGCAAATTCGACGACAAGGCGAGCGAGCGCCGTTCATAGGAGGCATCCACCAGGCGATAGAGGCCTTCGGCGGCGTCCTGGGAGATCGGCAGAAGCCCGATGTCGTCGACCACCGTCAGTGTCACCGCCCCGAGGGCGGCGAAGGTCTTGGACACCGTGTCGTCCACCCGGTGACGCCGGACGATGGCGCCCAGGTCCTCGACGCTGAACCAGGCGACGGTCAGTCCCTGTTCCACCGCCGCATGGCCGATGGCCTCGAGCAGATGGGACTTCCCTGTTCCCGACGGCCCGGCCACCACCAGGTTCTCCGCCCGGGAGGTCCACTCGAGGCTCCGCAGCGACCGCTGGGCGGCCGCCGGGATCGAAGAGCGGCTCTCGACCCAGGTGTCGAAGGTCTTGCCGGCGGGGAAGTGCGCTTTCTTCCGCTTGGCCTCGATGGTGGAGCGGTCCCGCCCCTCGGCCTCGGCCAGGAGGAGGTTCCGCAGCAGCTCGGTCGGGTCCCAGCGCTGGGCCCGGGCGGTGAGCAGCACCTCTGCGACCTGCTCGCGCACGTACTTGAGCCGGAGCCGGCGACAGAGTGCCACCACCTCGTCGAGGGTGGCCTCAGCCGGTGGTGCGATGCCCGCCGGGCGGCTCACCGGGGGGCCTCCAGCGAGGCGTCGGCGAACCCCATGGCCAGGGCCAACTCGTCGGCGATCCGGGCCGCATCCATGCGCAGGCCCTCGGCGCCATAGCCCACGTTGGTGCCCAGGTAGTCCCGGAGCATGTCGCCCATGACGTTCGGATAGCGGTCGCAGAGGTCAGCAACCACGCAGAGCAGTTCGACGATCTCGATGCCGTCGTCGGCGGGCAGTTGGACCGGGGCGGTCATGACGACACCTCCTCGATGCCACCGACGCCCGACCACCCGGCGGTGCCCGCCGCCAGCGAGTACTCGGCGGGGGGCACCGCGGCGCCTCGGGTCTCACCCGAGGCGTGGACGATGATCGACTCAAGGTCCCCTTCGCCGAATCGCCCGGCGATCGCGGCGATGCCGAGGGCCCGGTCGATGACACCGGCACCGTGCAGGGAGGCCAGGGTGACCGCATCGGCCATCTTCTTCTCGAGGCGACGGGTGCCCACGGCGGCCGCCTCCACCAGGTAGCGGGAAGCTCCCTCACCCAGGGCCAGGAACGCCGCCTCGGACGCCTTGGTCGGCCTCGGTGCCCGATCGAGAGGATGGTTCGAGCGCTCGGGATAGTGCTCGTCTTTGATCGAGGCCTGGCCGGCTGGCACCTGGTCATGGCGGGCCACCTCTGTGGCGCCAGATCCCACGCCGGCCACGATCACTACCTCGCCGGCGGAGGCCCGGACCCACGCCTGACCCCCGGCCAGGGTGTGGGGCACCGAGTAGCGAGCCCCCCGGAACGACACCACGGAGGACCACCCCACCGACCGGGACTCCCCGAAGGCGGCGGTGTAGGCCAGATCGGGCACCGGGTGCAGCTTGGTTCGCTCCACCTCGGCCATCTCGGCCGGGGCCCGGCGGGTCACCGCATGGGGCCGGCCGTTGAGCTCGGCCATGAGCTCGGTGCACGCCACCTCGAGGGCACCAACGGAGCGGTACTCCTCGACCAGGTTGTACTCGGTCGGCACCAGGTCGGCCTTGGCCAGCTTGACCGAGGACTCCGAGCCTCCTTTGGACTCGGGGTCGAAGGGCACGCAGGTGACGATCGAGACCCCGTAGTAGCGGGAGACGTCGACGGCGGTGGCGTTGCGCACGGCGATGCCGCACAGGTGGTAGTCGGTGACCGTCTTCTCGTTGTCGGTCAACAAGTAGGTGGGCACCCCGCCGATCAGGCGGAACGTCTGGTCCAGCGCGGCGATCACCGACGGGAGCGAGCGGTCGCCGAGCGGGATGATCACCCGGAACCGGCTCCAGGCCAGCCAGGCGACGAACAGCACCACCTTCACGCCGGAGATCACCGGCCCGGCTCCGAAGTCGTACTGCAGCCACATGCCCGGCTCGGTGACCCAGGGCTTGTAGATGCGGTGGTTCCCGAGCCGGTGGGTCGACTTCAGCGCCGAGACCACCCGTCTCGTGGTGCGGGGCGAGCCGGTGTAGCCCATGGCCACCAACTTGTCGTGGACGACGTCAGCTCGGACCCGACCGCCGGATCGCTCGATCCACTCGGTGATCTTGTCGCAGAACGCCTCGGCCACCGTCGGCGGTGGAGCCTGTTCGCCGTCCCTGTGGCCGAGCGAACGGGCCGTCACTGCCCGGGCCACCGTGTGATGGTCGACGCCGACCAGTTGGCCGGCGGCCCGATAGGACTTCGTGAGGTCGAATGCCTCAAGTACTTCCATCTGCTTCTCCTTTGGCAACATCAGGTGTTCCTCCTTGGTGTCGATGAGCCGATTTGCCAGCTCTATCGATGCCAGGGGGGAACCTCGAACGGGTGGACCCTCGTGGGGAGGGCGATGGCCGTCCGTGGGGAGTTCTGATGGCCGTCCGTGGGGAGTTCGCGTGTCCGTCCGCGGGGAGATTCAGTGGCCGTCTATGGGGAGTTTCACATGGCCGCCGTCAGCTGTCGTCGAGTTCGTCCGCTTCTGCGCCTCAAGGGGCTGGTGCGAACCGGCGGTCGCGCAGCGTCTCAGCTTGCGCACCGAGCTCGCCTTCGTGCCTTCGGGCTGGGATCGGGGCGAACGTGTCGGCCGCCCGGTCATCGACCGTCGAGTGGTGCGCCGGCGTCGAGTGCAGCGGCCGCCCGAGACGCTCTCGTGCGACCAGGTGGGCGCGCTCGTGGACGCATGCTCCAACCGGAGGGACCGCTTCGTCGTCGAGGCGCTCTACGCCACCGGCCTGC
Organism: Actinomycetes bacterium; assembly: GCA_021791615.1. The sequence continues at coordinate 325 of JAJYWG010000034.1, read as the reverse complement.
GGGTGGCGGAGCTGTGCGGGTTGCGACTGGCCGACCTGCACCTCGTTCCCTCAGCCACCCACCTCGGCTGCCCGGTCCAAGGCGCCCACATCCACGTCGTGCGCCGCGAGGACAACGAAAACGGGGCGCTCGCGAAGTCGATCTTTCCCCGGGTGGTGCCGGTCACCAAGGCGCTCGTCGCCTGCCACGACGCCTACCGGTTCGAACGCGACGCGGTGTCGGAGGCAGCCGAGAGCGACTATCTGCTCGTCAACCTGTGGCGGGCCCCGCTCGGGCACGCGATGAGCTGCGAGGCCGTGGAACGGCTGTTCGTGCGGCTGTCGGG
>JAJYWG010000548.1 GCA_021791615.1 Actinomycetes bacterium | reverse complement strand
CCAGGATCTGCTCGACAAGCTCATCGCCTTCATCGCCAAGTACGACGAGACGGCGAAGCCATTCCGATGGACCTACGCCGCCGACCCCTTGGTGGCGGCATGAACGCGCGCGGGACTTCCGCGCGCCGGCACTAGGCGCGACACGGTGCCGGCTGCGCCCGTCGCGGCTGGTCGCGGACCACTGGCCGAACGATGAGGCCGCCGAGTAGTTGCCGCAGTTCAGCCTGGTTCGAGAAAGACATCGTCCTCCCCGGCAGCATTTGTATCACGGACCGTGATACACTCCTGATCATGACGCACGCAGTGTCTGTCCGGTTGGACGACGAAGCTCGGCGAGCACTCCGAACCCTAGAGGCGTCCGGGATGAGCCGGTCGGAGGCGATCCGCAAATCCATCCTTGACGCCGCTTCGGCGCTCCGGCGGCGCGAGGTGCTCCGGACCGAGGTCGCGGCGCTCGAAGCCGACGAGGCGGATCAACGCGAGATGCAAGAGGTGGCTTCGCTCATGGAGAGCCTTCGTGCAGAGGGGTGACGTCTACGAACTACGTCCGCCTCGGCGATCCGGTCATGCGCAACAGGGCCGACGCTTTGGCGTCGTGGTGCAGTCAGACGCCCTCCTGCCCCGCTCTGTCGTCCTGATCGCGCCGACGTCCCGCAGCGCTCGACCGGCCAGCTTCCGACCCGAGGTAGTGATCGAGGGCGAGACCACGAAGGTGTTGGTCGAACAGATCGGCGCCGTCGACGTCAACCGTCTCGGAGACCACGTCGGCCTGGCCAGCCCGGAGGAGATGTGGGGAATCGATGAGAGCTTGACGACCGTCCTTGGGTTGCACTGATCGGGCTGACAAGCCTGAGACAGAGCGCCCATTCGTTCCCGCAGTTGAGCCGCCTGCGAACAAGTCGAGGTCATCGAAACCCGTCGGGTTCATCCGCTCGCCGTCGCGGTCGTCATCCGGACCCGGAACCCTGCTAGACCCGGCGCCCCCTGACGCTACCGGCGGCCACCTCGCCTCGCCTGTGCTCGAACCGGCAGCTGTGGCCGGCACAACGGGAGAGTCCCGCAGGATGAACCCTAGATCTGTCCTACTAGCTGTGCTACCATTTGAATATGGCACAGCGGGAAAAGCGATCGGTTTCCTTCCCAGCGGAGCTGGCGAAGGAGATCGACCAGGCGGCGAAGGCCGCCGAGTCGTCGTTCAGCGCGTGGATAGCCGAAACGGCGTCACGCCGTCTCAGGCTCGAAGCAGGGCGTCGGGGTGCTGCGGAGTGGGAGCTCGAGTACGGACCGCTCACCGACAAGGAGTTGGCTGAAGGTTTGGACCGGGCGCGCGAGCTGCTCGGCAGGTCCTCCTCGAGCAGTCCTGCGTCGTCGCGACGCTCCGCGTGATGGCCGGGGTGACCTACGACACGGGTGCGCTCATCGCGGGAGAGCGAAACGACCGGCGCATGTGGGCGCTGCACGTCGGGTTCCTGGCCGAGGAGGTCCTCCCCGCCGTGCCCGCACCCGTCGTCGCCGAAGCCTGGCGCGGTGGCTCTCTCCAGGCCAGCCTGGCTCGGATGCTCGCCGGCTGTGAGATCGAGCCGATGAGTCCCGAGCAGGCGCGCCGGGTGGGCGAGCTAGCCGGCCGGTCCGGACACGACGATGTCGTCGACGTGACCGTCGCAGAAGGTGCTCTCCGAAGAGGTGACGCCGTCGTCGTCACCTCGAACAAGCGGCACATCGCCACGGTGGTCGAAGCCGCCGGTGGAAGGCTCCGGATCGAGGACGTCTGAACGGGACTCAGATGCTCCACCTTCCTCCAGATCTTTACTCCCAATCGTAACCATTCACGTCCGCGGCGGTGAGGCTCGTGGGCTGGGCAGTGAAGGGGAGGCGGTCGACGGTGCTGTCAGCTACTGATCGGTGTCGGTGGCATCCAGGGATGTCCGGCGAACAACGCAGTCAGCACGTCCATCGCATCGACGCCGTGCTTGGCAGCAGTGGAGATGTAGGAGCGAACCTTGGACAGGCGATCGACGCCCTCTCGTGCCCGCAAGGCCCCTGAGATCTTCTGCTGGATTAACCAAGAGCTTCACCATGCGTAGGTCAGATTCGGCTTGATTGTTGGTGAACGGGACGGCGAGGTCACTGTACAGTCGATGGCAGTTTGAATTCGGGAGGCGCGTCTGTCACCCGTCAAGTGCGCAGCCGTCAGTCTTCCATCAAGGTGACCGATCCCGAGAAGGCCGCATCGCCGAAGCTGAAGATCCCCCCGTCGGAGGCGACGTCCCAGTAGCCGCCCCCACCGGGAACAGCGGTCATGCCGACGATCGGCTCGTTCAAGGGCTTCCCCCCCATCGACCCGTAGAACTGGGCCGAGCCGAAGCTGAAGATCCCCCCGTCGGACGCGACGTCCCAGTACCCGCCTCCACCGGGAACAGCGGCGATGCCCACGATCGGCTCGTTCAAGGGCTTGCCCCCCATCGACCCGTAGAACCTGGCCGAGCCGAAGCTGAAGATCCCCCCGTCGGAGGCGACGTCCCAGTAGCCGCCCCCACCGGGACCGGCGACCATGCCGACGACCGCGGGAACCGGCGGGGAGAAGGCTGTGTCGACAAGACCGACGGGTGTCCCCAAGGTCAGGTGCACGAAACCGTTCGAGGCGATCGACAGGCGCACGTTGGCGGTACCCTCGGGGACCGAGGTGTTGGGTGAGTTCGCGTTCTCGATGGACGCAAACGCAACCATGCGGTTCCCATCGAGGTAGTACAGGCCCATGTACCCGTTGATCGCAGAGAAGACCGCGGTCTCCCCGCCGCCCGGCCCGCCGAGATACCACGCTGCGGTCCCGACGCCTGCGAACCCGCCCGCTGTGGTGGAGGTCACGAGGGACGGCGTGGTGCCGGGTATCCCAAAGGTGATGGTGTCGTAGACGTGTGGCGCTGTCGTGCCCGTCTCGATGAACAGCTCGGCCGCGTTGCCGACGATCTTGGTACCCACCATGACCTGGAGCGGTAACGAGTAGGTCCCAATCGAGGCGGCCGACGCGTAGAACTCGGGGCTGCACTGCACTGCTGTTCCCGTCTCTGGCTCGACGTTCCCGAGCTCCCCGTGCACGTACTGCATCTCGAAGTTGACGGTCGCCCGGCGCTGTGTGTCGCACGGCATGCCGGCGGGCTCGCTCGCTGTCCCGAAGGCGTAGACGTTGGAGATGACCGACATCGTGTCGGAGGCGGTGTCGAGCTCTGGCACGTTCTGGATCAAGTAGTAGTAGGTCGCACCACCACCGCTGGACGCGAGGATCGTGTCCATCTGCAGGCTCATCGTCGACGCGGGCGTGGGGACCCGTGTCGGGTACGCAAGGTTCTCGGAGACTGTGAGCGCTGTAAACGACGCGTAGCCGACGATCTCGCTCGTCGTCACCGGGTTGGCACCGGCCGAAGGATCCGGGGGCGAGAGCGGGGTGCCGTAGGACGCAATGCCGGTCGGTCCGTCTGGGGTGACCACGCCGGGCGAGAGGGTGACGACGGCTGCACCCGCCGAGGATGCCCCGAGGCAGAGCACGGTGGCGCACGTACACACCAACGCGCACCGACCAAGGACCAGTCGGAGCTGTCGCATGACCACTCCCCCCTTCGCTCCACTACGTCACGGGTAGGGCGGTACTCCCGCGAAAGCGATCATATGCACGCGTGAGACCTCCAGCCCCGGGAAACCGACTGCCTGGAGCAATGAGGTTCTTCCGGTGGTGCCTTGCTCAGCCGCGCGGCGCTACCCAGTCCGGCACGGGTCGTACCACGGCTGCTGGCCGTCGGCCGCGTACAGGGCGATGGCCAACGCATCCTGGTCGGCCGGCGACGCGGTGTTGGGGGGGACTCCTATCAAGCTGGGCATGTTGGCCAGGCCGGCCGCCTGGTTCCAGGTCGGCTGGCTGAACTGGAACGCGCCCATGTACTGCCCTGTCGGTGAGACCGCCTGGTAGTCACCCCCTGATTCCGCCTGCACGACGCACTGGAGGAAGGAATTGAGCGCGGGGGCACTCCCTGTCGAGCCCGAAGAAGCTCCTTGTGCAGGCGGGGTCTGGGTCTGGGCCGCCGCTTGCGCGCGCGCCTGGGCCGCCGCTTGGGCCGCCGCTTGTGCGCGCGCCTGGGCCTGGGCCAGTGCCGCCGCGGCCGCTGCTGCCTGCGCGGCCTGTGCCTGCGCCAGGGCAGCAGAGAGCTGGGCCGTGACGCTCGCGTGCTGGGCCGAGAGGAGCTGTTCGGTGTACTGGGCCTTGCCCAACATCGTCGCCGCGTCGGCTACCGCGGACTGGTCCTGGGTGAGCACCTGACGTTGCTGCGCCTGCTGGACGACAAGCGCCGCGCGTTCGGTACGGAGCAGGTCGAGGGCGGTGGTGAGATCGCCGGTCACCACGCGGTCGTACGTGGTCGCGACCGCGCTGGTCTGCTGGTCGCCGAAGAGAGGGTCGGCGGCATCGGCAGCCGTGCCGTCCTCGACGTAGGCGGTCACCGCTTCGTGCGACAGCACGGACATGTCCCGCTTGATCATTCCCTGCGTGGCCGCGATCTTCTGCTCGGAGAGGGCGAGGAGCGACGCGTCGTGCACCTCTTCGAGAAGTGCTGCGTTGTGCTCTTCCTCGTAGCCCCCGACTTGGAGCTGTTCGAGGAGCATCTCGTGGGCGAGTTGCTGCGCCTGGGTCTGGAGGCTGGAGATCTGCCCGGCTCCCGCGGGCGCGCAAGACCAGAACAGCGTTGCACTGAACACTGCTCCGACAACGAGACTGGCCGCCAGTCCAGGGGCGATGACCGCCCGTCCACCGTATCGGCGCAATCTCGTGCTCCAACCAGGCGCGAACGCACACTTGCGGTCGGTCACGGGGCACTCTTCCTAGTGCAGGAGCACTGGGCTGTCAAGCTCGAACAGCCCCGCCTCCACCTCTCAGGGCGCGCCCCTCCCCTGCTCTCCTGCGTGGTGCCTCGAGTGGCGTTCGAGGGCAAGTCCCACCAGGCGGTCCAAGAGCTCGGGGGTCGACAGCCCGCTCGCCTCCCACAACCGCGGGTACATCGAGATCGGCGTGAAGCCCGGGACCGTGTTCACTTCGTTGACGAGGAACGCACCGGTGGCATCCAAAAAGCAGTCGACACGAGCCATCCCTTGGACCCGCAGCGCCCGGTACACCCGTCGCACGACCTCGCCAAGCCGCTCGATCTCATCCGGAGCCAGCGCTGCGGGGACCACAAGGCCGGCGTGGTCGTTCTCGTACTTCTCCGCGTAGTCGTAGAAGCCCGAGGGAGAGACGATCTCCCCGGGGACGGACACCTCGGGCTCGTCGTTGCCCAGGACTGCCACCTCGATCTCGCGTCCGTCGACGCCGTGTTCGAAGACGAGCTCTTCGTCGTAGCGAGCCGCCTGGTCCACCGCTCCATCGAGATCGTCGCGCTGCGCGACGCGGCTGATGCCGATGGACGACCCCATGCTGGCCGGTTTCACGAACACCACCGGTCCCAGGTCCGCGAACACTCGGTCGAGCACGTCCTCGGTGATCTCCCGCGACCGCGCACAGCGCCAGGGCGTCTGGGCGATGCCGTGGTACGCGAGCACCTCTTTGGCCACGCCCTTGTGCATGCACAGTGCCGACGACAGCACGCCGGCGCCGACGTAGGGGACGCCGGTCATCTCCAACAGGCCCTGCAGCGTGCCGTCCTCTCCCGTGGGTCCGTGCACCAAGGGGAAGACCACGACACGGCCCACCCCGCCCAGCATCCCGGTGATCCCGACCGTACCGAGCCGATCGGCCGGGGCCGCATCGTCGGGCGAAGGGAGCGTGCCGAGCGCCGGGGAGGCGTTGGCGACCATCCTCCGGGCGTCGACCCACTGCCCGCTCCTGGTGATACCGATGGGATGAACGTGGTACTTGCGAGGGTCAAGCGCGTCCACCACATGGCGCGCTGACACACAGGAGACGTCGTGCTCGGCCGATCTCCCGCCGTAGAGGACGACCAGGCGGGTCGGAGGCAGCACGGCGGCGAGCATACCGCCGGGTCAGGCGCGCGAAGCTGAGTCGGTGCGCTTCGACGCCAGAGAGATCGCCAGAGCGACCGGCGGTGAGGTCCGCGGCCCGGTGGTGACGGTGGACGGCGTGGCCACCGACTCGCGCTCGCTACAGGTCGGTCAGCTGTTCGTCCCTCTTTCGGACCGGCGCGACGGGCACGACTACATCTCCGACGCGATCGCTGCGGGAGCAGCGGCCTACCTCACCACCGGTCGGCTCGAACCCGGCGCCACCGCGATCGTCGTGCCGGACACCGCCGCGGCCCTCACCACCGTCGGACAGGCGGCGCGCGGGCGCATCAGTGGCCCGGTGATCGGCGTGACCGGTTCGGTCGGCAAGACGACGGTGAAAGATCTCGTCGCGTCGGTGCTCTCCACGTCCTTTCGCACTGCCGCGAGCCTGCTCTCGTACAACAACGAGATCGGGGTCCCGCTCACGCTGGCCAATGCAGGCGACCGATCCGAGGCGGTCGTCGTCGAGATGGGGGCACGCGGTATCGGCCATATCCGGTCCTTGTGCGAAGTGGCCCGGCCCACGATCGGCGTCGTCATCCGCGTCGGCGCTGCCCACACCGAGCTCTTCGGCGACCTCGAGACCGTCGCCCTGGCCAAGGGGGAGCTGGTCGAGAGCCTGCCGCCTTGGGGCACGGCCGTCCTGAACGCCGACGATCCCCGGGTGCGGGCGATGTCCGCCCGAGCCCCGGGTGCCACCGTGCTGTTCGGTCTGGCGCAGACAGCCCCGGTGACCGCCTCGGACATCACGCTGGACGGACTGGCTCGGCCATCCTTCCGGCTCGTCACCCCCCAGGGCAGCGTCGGTGTCCGCCTGGCCCTTTCGGGCCGCCACCAGGTGACCAATGCGCTGGCTGCAGCGGGGGCGGCCCTGGTCGCCGGGGTGCCACTCGATGCCATTGCCCGAGGACTGGAAGCCGCAGCACCCGCCCCCTGGCGGATGAACGTCCTCCGGACGCCTTCGGGGGCGGTCGTGATCAACGACTCCTACAACGCCAATCCGAGCTCGATGCAGGCCGCGCTCGAAGCCCTGGCGGCATTCGACGGCCGGCGAAAGGTGGCAGTGCTGGGAGAGATGGCGGAGCTGGGCTCCTCGTCGGATGCCGACCACCGCGCCGTGCCGGCCGCGGCGGCAGCGCTCGGGATCGAGGTGGTGGCCTACCAGACCACCGCCTACGGGGTCGCGCCGGTTCCCGATCCCCGCACGCTTGCCCGCCGCCTCCTGCCGCTCGCTGCCGGCGACGTCGTCCTGGTGAAAGGCAGCAGGGCGGCGGGGCTCGAGACGGCAGTCGAGGCGCTCGTCGAGACCGCGGACGACACGGCGGCCGGGGAAGGCAGCGCCGGCCAGGACGCCGGGGTCCGCTGAGCCGGCTGCACTGCCGTCAGCGGAAGTCACGGGAGGGGGGCGCCACTGTGAGCACGGCTGCGGGCCTCGCTCCAGGTGTCACGCCGGGCACTGCGCCGAGCGCCAGGGGTTCGATGTGCTCGGCCACCACGTTGACCACTCCCTCGGTCCGCTCCAACCGCCCCCTCACCACCAGCGCCCGGCAAGCCAGGGCCACCGAGCGCCAGCGGATCCAGGCGCCGCGCGAGCAGACGACGTTCACCATGCCGGTCTCGTCCTCCAAGTTCAAGAACACCGCCCCCCGCGCCGTCTCGGGCTGCTGGCGGTGGGTCACCACGCCGGCGACCGTGACCCGACCACTGCTTCCCCGGCGGCCGAGCTCGGCCGCCGACAGCACGTTGCGCCGCTCCAGCTCGGGGCGGACCAGCTCGATGGCGGTGCGCTCGGGAGCAACGCCGAGCGACCACAGGTCGTCGGCGACCGACTCCATCGGGCTCGGTGGCGGCAGCTCGGGGGCCACGGTCCCGGTCACGATCCCCGGGAGGCGTCCGGCCAGCGACTGCGCGGCCGCCCCGGCGGCCCACACCAGTGCCCGCCGCCCATCCGGCGCCGACCGGTCGTCGAGCGCGCCGGCCAGTGCCAAGGCCTCGAGCTGCTCCCGGCACAGCCCTCCCCGGCGCACCAGGTCCTCGGGGCCGCTCCATGGCTGCCCGGCGACGATGCAAGCCGCCGCGACCGGGCCGATGCCGCGAACCGCGGCCAACCCGAGCCGGATGGCAGCACCGCTGCGGCTCCCCTCAAGGTCCCGGCTCCTCTGGGACGGGTGGGGACGCGCCGGTGGCCCCGCCGGCCAGGCGGCTTCCAGGGTGGCGCCGACCCGGCTGACGTTCACGTGTGGCCGGCGGACCTCGACGCCATGGCGCCTGGCGTCGGCCAGGAGGCTCTGGGGCGACCAGAACCCCATCGGCTGGGCGTTGAGCAGCCCTGCCACGAAAGCCGCCGGGTAGTGGAGCTTGAGCCAGGCCGAGGAGTAGACGAGGGAGGCGAAGGAGAGCGCGTGGGACTCGGGGAAGCCAAAATTGGCGAAAGCGGCCAGGCTCTCGTAGATCCCGGCGGCCACCTCTCCGCTCACGCCCCGCGCCTCCATCCCGGCCATCAGCCGCCCCCGCAGGCGGGCCATGCGCTCGTCGGAACGCCGGTGGCTCATGGCCTGGCGCAGCTCGTCGGCCTCAGTGGGCGAGAACCCGGCCACGTCGATCACGATCTGCATGAGCTGCTCCTGGAAGATCGGGACGCCCAGGGTCCGCTCGAGGGCCGGACGCAGCAGGGGGTGCGGATAGCTGACCGGCTCCTCCCCCCGCCGGCGGCGGATGTAGGGATGCACGGCACGGCCCTGGATCGGCCCGGGACGGATCAGGGCCACTTCGACCGCCAGGTCGTAGAAACAGCGGGGCTGGACCCGGGGAAGGGTCCCCATCTGGGCCCGGCTCTCGACTTGGAAGACCCCCACGGTGTCGGCCCGGCACAGCAGGTCGTACACGGCCTCCTCCTGGGGGAGCGCCGCCAAGTCGAGCTCCACCCCGTCGTGCTCACGGACCAGGTCGACGGTGCGGTGCAGCGCCTCGAGCATCCCCAGCCCGAGCAGGTCGAATTTCACCATGCCCATCGCCGCACAGTCGTCCTTGTCCCACTGCAGCACCGTCCGCCCTGGCATGCGCGCCCATTCGACCGGGCAGACCTCGGTCACCGGCCGGTCGCAGATGACCATGCCTCCCGGGTGGATGCCGAGATGCCGCGGGAACCCCAGTACCTCTGCCGCCAGGCTCCGGAGCATCGGGGGCACCTCGGCTCGCTCGTCGAGGCGCTGCTCCCGGTCGCTGCCCTTGGCCCAGCGCTCCACCTCGGCTCGCTCACAACCGAGCGCCTTGCCCACGTCGCGCAGCGCCGAGCGCGGACGGTACGTGACGACGTTCGCCACCAGGGCCGCGTGCCGGCGCCCGTAGCGCTCGTAGACGTAGGCGATGACCTCCTCCCGCCTCCCCGACTCGATGTCGAGATCGATGTCGGGCGGGCCGTCCCGGGCCGGGCTCAAGAACCGCTCGAAGAGGAGACCGAGCGACACGGCGTCGACCAAGGTGATCCCGAGCACGTAGCAGGCGGCCGACGTGGCCGCCGAACCCCGGCCCTGGCAGTAGATCCCTGACCGCCGGCAGAACTCGACGATGTCGGCGACGACGAGGAAGTAACCGGCGTACCCGAGCGCCCCGATCACCGACAGCTCGTGGTCGATGCGGGCCCAGGCCCCTCGGACCCGCTCGGCCCCCCGAGGGCCATACCGGCGGATCGCCCCCTGCCCGACCAGCTCGGCCAGCCAGCTCTGCTCGTCGTGCCCGGCAGGGACGGGGAAGTCCGGGAGCCGGGGGGCAGCCGCTCGAAGGTCGAAGGCACAGGACCTGCCGATCTCGGCCGCCCGCGCCACGACGCCGGGCCAGCGGGCGAGGCGGCGTGACTGCTCGGCACCGGAGCGCAGGACGGCAGCGGGTGAGGCCGGCAGCCAGCCGTCGATCTCCTCTAGCGTGCGCCCGGCCCGGATCGCGGCCAGGACGGTGGCCCGGGGGAACGCCGAGGGCCACGCCAGATGGACGTTATTGGTGGCCACCAGGTCCACCCCGGCGGCGACGGCCAGCTCGGCCAACGCGTCGTTGCGAGCGGTGTCGAGCGGTGTGCCGTGATCCCACAGCTCCACGGCGACCTGCTCTCTCCCGAAGGCGTCGACCAGCCTCCCGAGCTCGCGGGCAGCCGCCCCGGGACCCCCTTGCATCAGCGCGGCGGGCACCGCTCCTTTCCGGCACCCGGTGAGGACCTGCCAAGGGGCACCGGACGCGGAGGCGGACGCCAGGTCCTCCAGCCGGACCAGCGGGCGTCCCTTCTCACCTCCGGCCAGATGGGCCTCGGCGACCACCCGGCTCAGGTGGGCGTAGCCGAGGGGGTCACGGGCCAGCACCACCAGGTGGCGCCCGCGGGGGTCGGGCTCTTTGGTCCGCGGACCGGACGGGTCCAAGGAGAGCTCCACCCCGAAGACGGTCGCAAGGCCCACGGTCCGGGCCGCCTCGCTGAAACGCACGTGGCCGTAGAAACCGCCGTGATCGGTGAGCGCCAGGGCGGCGAGCCCGAGCCGGACCGCCTCGGACACCAGCTCCTCGGGATGGGAGGCCCCGTCGAGAAACGAGAAGTTCGAGTGGCAGTGCAGCTCGGCATAGGCCTGGTCGGCGGTGGTCATCGTCGCTCTCTTTGTCCTGGCATCGCCGGTCCCGCTCCCTCGGTCAGTCGTAGGTGGCGGCCAGCCACCACCGTCCGCGCTCGGCCGTCACCAGGTGCGCACGGCCGTCGGCCGTCGTGATCTGCATGCGGGCGGCACGGCGCCGGGCCCGGGACCACCAGCGCTCCTCCGCCGGCCACGGGGTGCTCCACCCGGTGATCCCCACCCAGGGCCCCCCGACGAAAGAGGCTCGTGCCGGAGACGCGGTGAGCTCTCCTCGAGCCGTGACGCGGACCGGCGAGCCGCTCTCGCCGGCGATCTCGACCACCGCCTCCCGACCCCTGACCGCGACCCGAGCCGGCTCGGGTGGTGGCAACCGGCCGGGCCACGGTGCCGCCGTCGGTCGCGCCCCTCCCCGCCCGCCGGCCCCGGGGCGATCCTGTCCGCCGGCCCCGGGGCGATCCTGTCCGCCGGCCCCGGGGCGATCAGGTCGCCAGGGGAGGAAGCGGACCCGCTCACCCGGTTCCCGCCCGTCCACGGCCACCGCCGTCACCACCGCATCGAGGCCGAACCGTCGCTGGAGGGAGGTCAGGACCCCGGCCGCCCGGACGTCGGCTGTACTGGTCTCCCCCCAGAACCCCGACTGCCGGTTCCGCAGCTCGATACCCTGCTGGAGCGCCGCCAGGCGGGTGGACAGGCCGGCGGCACGGTAGCCGGGGAGCTCCCCCTCGGCGCCTTGGGCCAGCCGGTGGCACCGAAGCCCCGCGGTCCCGAAACGGGCGAGCACGTCTCGCGCCGGGACCGCTGCGAACTGCCCCAGGGTGTGCAGGCCCAGGCGCGGCAGGAGCTCGGAGAGCTCCGGTGTGCCGAGGACGGCCACGGGCCACGCCGACAGGAACGCCGGGGTGCCTCCCTCGGGCACGATGACCCCGACACGGGCAGCCAAGGCGGCAGCGAAGACCCCCTCGGCCACACCGAGCTGCGTTTCGCCGGCCACGGGGGTCACCGTGGCGGCGACGCGCGCCAGCACCGCTGTCTCGCCGCCGTAGTAGCGGGCCGGCCCCCGGAGCGGCAGAGTGCACACCCCGAGACGGACGGGGTCGACCCACGGGCACAGCTCCCGCAGCGACTCGACGACCCGGGAAAAGCATCGGAACCCGTGCTCGGCGTCTCCGGGGAGGGAGACGAGCGAGGGGCACGCCACCAGCAAGAGACGTTCCATGACCGTCCCTCACACCGCCGCGACCTGCCCGGTGGGATCGGGAAGCCACAGATCTCGGCGGACCGGCCGGGCTCCGCTCCCGTGCCCCTGGACCACCACCGAGACCCGACGGGCCGAGAGATGCCCGGAGCCGCGACCCAGTCCCTGCCACTGCTCCCCTGCCACCCCCAAGCGCACGTCGGCCAGTGCCGGCCAGGCGGTCAGCGAGCCGACCACGAGCAGGACGGCGCGCCGGCAACGTGCCCGGGCCGCGAGCTGGCGAGCCGTGGCCGGGCGGAACCGGCTGGAAGACTGGGCCACGACGACGTCCATCCCGTCGAGCAGCATCCCGGCCACCACTGCCCACTGGGGCGGGGCGACGTGGAGCACCGCCAGACGCTCCAGGTCCACGCCATAGCCCGTAGCCGCCAGGACTCCGAGATCCTCCACCCCCACCAGAGCACACCACGAGCCGGTGGCCGACGCCGGCCCGATCAAGGCGAGGGCCAGGCTCAGGCTCCCCGGCCCCGAGCAGTGCACGATGGTTCCGCGCCGCAGACCGCCGTCGGGCAGGCACGGCACGAGGGGACCGGGCACCGCGAGGACCCGGGTCCGGCTGGTGCTGGTGGGCCGGACGCGCACGGCCAGGGCGTCGGTGCGGGCAGGAGGCAGGGCGTCGGTGCGGGCAGGAGGCAGGGCGTCGGTCATCTCACGAGATGCGAACATATGTTCGCTACGGTACATCAGACGGGAATCGCTCGCCGGAGGCACTCTGGGATGGCGCGACCCAGAACCGCAAGGAGGCCGGTGCTCGGCCGTTCCTGTCCTCGGGATGCCCAGAGGCACCCCCTGCTGCAATCGTTGCCGAGACCGGGAGAGAAGGTGGCACCATGCCACGTCCAGCAACTGCCAAAGAGCACCGATGGCGGCCTCTTCTCGTCACGATCGGCGTCACCGTCGTGCTTGCGGGAGCCGCACTGGGGGGACTGGACCTCTCCTCGACGAGCGCCTCAGGCACGCCGGGCGGCACGCACACGCTGACCGCGGCGAGCCGGCGGCCACTCCTCGACGAGACCCCGCGCCAGATCCTCGCCGCTGCGACGAGCGCACAAGCTCGTGCTCACAGCATGCACCTGCGCGGGGTGATCACAGCATCCGGTGTACCCATGACGTTCGCGCTCGACGTGGAAGCTCCCGACAACGGCACCGGGATATTCTCCGAGCGCGGCACCTCGATCACCATCATGAAAAAGGGATCCAATCTGTACCTCTACGCAGGAGATTCCTTCTGGGCGAAGAACGGGGAGCCGAAGGATGCCGGCTCGCTCGGCGGCAGGTGGTTGGTGGCTCCGGCCACGCAGGCAAGCTTTCGCTCCCTGACCCAGTTCTTCGAATTGTTCCGCCTGACCACCCAGCTCTACCCGGCCGGAAGCGGAGCGATCGCCAAGGGGGCGATCACCGTCGTGGATGGCGACAAGACGGTCCCGCTCACCGGACGGGTGACGGCCAAGGGTGTCACCCAGTCGACCACCCTGTTCGTCTCGGCCACCGGTACCCCTTACGTGCTGGAGGCGTCAGCGGTGAAAGAGGGAGAACGGGCCCTGATCGCGTTCAGCCACTTCGGGGAGAATGTGGTGATTAAGGTCCCGCCCCACCCGATCAGCTACACAACGATCATCGGGTCGGAGGCGCCAGGGGGAGCAGCCGGGAAAATAGCGGCGAAGACCTGACCGTCGATCTGCCGCTGCCCACCGAGGTTACGGAGGTCACATCCGGTAACGTCGAGCCGGTGGCCACCCGAGCCCGACGAGCGAACGGCACGTCTCGACCCAGGACCACGTGCCAACGTCGCAACGACCCCGGGCGCGTCGCTTCTCGATGATCAAGTACCTCGGATCCAAGCGCCGCCTCGTCCCGGTGATCGCTCGTTTGGCGATGGCGAGTGGTGCGTCGAGTGCTCTGGACCTGTTCACCGGGACCACCCGCGTCGCGCAGGCGCTCAAGCACCTCGGGATGCGCGTGACGGCGGTGGACACGGCGCGCTATGCCGAGGTGTTCGCCCGCTGCTACATCGAGAGTGACGCCGACGACATCGACACCGGTCGGCTGGCGGCGATCGTCTCCGAGCTCAACCGGCTGCCTGGAGAGGACGGCTACTTCACCGAGACGTTCTGTGTGCGCTCACGGTTCTTCCAACCGGCAAATGGCGCGCGGATCGACGCTGTCCGTGATGCGATCGGGACCCGCTTCGCCAGCTCGCCGCTCGAGCCGATCCTACTCACCAGCCTGCTGGAAGCAGCCGACCGGGTGGACTCCACCGTCGGCGTCCAGATGGCGTACGTGAAGCAGTGGGCCCCCCGCTCGTACCGCCCCTTGGAGTTGCGGCCTCCCGAGCTGCTCTCGGGAAGCGGCCGGGCTGTGAGAGGCGACGCCGAACAGCTGGCACCCACCCTGGGCTCTTTTGACTTCGCGTACCTCGATCCTCCCTACAACCAGCACCGCTACTTCACGAACTACCACATATGGGAGACGCTGGTGGCGTGGGACGCCCCCGAGCACTATGGCGTGGCCTGCAAGCGGTTGGATGCTCGAGACCCGTCGACCAAGAGCGCTTTCAACTCCAAGAAATCGATGCCGACGGCCCTACGCCGCACGATCCGCTCGGTGGACTGTGAGCTCCTGGTCCTCTCCTATAACGACGAGTCGTGGCTGGATCTCGAAGCACTTCACGAAATGTGCAGTCATCACAGCGAAGTCGTGACGCTCGAATTCGACTCGGCTCGCTACGTCGGAGCACGCATCGGGATCCATGATCCGTCGGGGCGCAAGGTGGGGACGGTGTCCCACCTACGGAACCGCGAGTACCTGGTGGTGGCCGGCTCCCCCGCCGGCGTGCGCCGGGCTCTGGCCGGGGTTGACGCCTCGAGCGCCGTCGCCAGTCGGGACGGTGCGATCCCTCGGCACGCCGCGCAGCATGCCGACCGTCAACCTGTGACCGCTTCGCCGGCACTCGCTGGAGGGCCGGTCGGGGAAGTGGTTTAGCAATGGCTCACCATCGAGCGCGCCTGGCCGACGTCGACCTCACCCTGCGGATCTCGGCCGAAGAAGAAGCCCGGCAGCTCGCTGCTGCCCAACGACGGCTCCTCCATCTCCGACTGATCAATGGCGGTCAGCTCGGCGGGGGTCGTCTCGGACCACCGGTCTGCGTCGTCTTCGAAGGCTGGGACGCTTCGGGGAAAGGGAGCGCCATCAAACGGCTCGTAGCGCCGCTCGACCCGCGGCACGTCCGAGTGGCACAGTTTGGGGCACCCGATGCCGACGGCCTCCGGCACCATTTTCTCTGGCGCTTCTACCCCTCACTACCGGGGTGGGGAGGCATGGCGGTCCTTGACCGATCCTGGTACGGCCGTGTCCTGGTCGAACGCGTGGAAGCGCTGGCCACCGAGGAGCAATGGCGTCGTGCGTACCGAGAGATCCGGCAGTTCGAGTGGTCCCTGGCTGAAGAGGGAATGATCCTCATCAAGTTGTGGATCCACATCTCTCCCGAAGAGCAGCTCAAGCGCTTCCGAGCTCGGCAGGCCGACCCACTGAAGCGATGGAAGCTCACCGACGAGGACTGGCGAAACCGGGAAAAGTGGGCTGCCTACGAGGAGGCGGTCGAAGACATGCTCGAGCTCACCGATCATCGGAACGCCCGCTGGCACGTTATCCCCAGCGAGCAGAAGCGCTACGGGCGGATCGCGGTGCTCCGCACCGTCATCGCCAGCATCGAAGAGGGCATGCGCCGCTGGGGCATCGAACCGCCTCCGTCGACGGGTGCCGACTACGACGAGAGCGAGTAGACAGCCAGCACCGCCTTCCGGTCGCAGAAGGTGCAACGTGGTGTAGTTTCGTTGTGGCACTCAGGGGATGCGCCGGGTGTCGCGGGAGCATGATTGCGGGGGGGACGATGTCCGACGGTGGTCATTGGGAGCTGGCTGGCGGTGCCGAGACATCGTCCAGACCAGCGGAGCCTCCTCAAGGCGCGCCACTTCCGCCTTTCCGTGCGCCGCCTCCGTCGTATGGTGCTGTCCCGCCGCCGCCCTATGGTGCTGTCCCGCCGCCGCCCTATGGTGCGGCCCCGTTTCCGCCCTATGGTGCTGTCCCGCCGCCGCCCTATGGTGCTGTCCCGCCGCCGCCCTATGGTGCTGTCCCGCCGCCGCCCTACGGTGCGGCTCCCTTCGGGGTCTACGCGTATCCTGTATCAGTCCCGCTCATCGATCCGCTGCTCGGCGTACCGCTTGCTCCGTGGTGGAAGCGCCTCGTGGCATGGATCGTCGACGGTGCCATCATCAGCGTTGCCTTCTACATCCTTTACTTCGTCGCCGCGATCCCCGCCGTTCTCTCCGCTGGAATATCGGTGCAAAGGACATCAACCCACGTCCAGTTTCCGGCCGGTGTCTTCGTGGCCATTATCGTCATTGCCGTCGTCGGCGTGGTGGCACCAGTGCTTTACCTGAGCGTGGGCGATGGCATGAAGCGCGGACAGACTGTCGGCAAGCTGGCCATGGGCATTGCCGTCCGCGACGCTGAGAACAACACTGTGATCGGTTTCTGGAGGGGGCTGGGGCGTACGTTGTTCAACTTGCTCCTCGTCGTACTACTCGAAATGCCTTTTCTCATCGGGAACCTCGCCCCACTGTGGGACCGTCGGCGGCGGTCGTGGGCGGATCACGTCGCCCGCTCCGTCGTCGTGGACCTCCGCCCCTGAGGACTGCACCGCAACATACGGCAACGGCACAACATCTATCGACCCGACCTGCGGTGCTGTCGCCTGCTACCTCCGCCTGCCTGGTGTGGGCGGCTGCCTCTGCGAGCTGCTCTCGAGCGCCCGGGTGGGCGGAGCCGGCTCGACCAGGGCGGCAGCACCGCGTTGGCGCGCACGCAGGTCGCAGGACGGTGCCGTACATGTCCGCATCCGTCTCACGTGGTAGTCAAGGCGGATGGACTTTCGACGGAGCACCGTGTCGGCCATCGCCCACCAAGTGCGATCTGGGGAGGTATCGGCTCGCGAAATCACCGAGGCGGCACTCGCACGTATCGAGGCGCTGAACCCCCTGGTGAACGCGTTCGTCGCAGTGGACGGTGACCGTGCGCTCAAACAGGCCTCGGCCGTCGACCAGGTCGTCGCCACCGGCGGCGACCCAGGACTGCTGGCGGGTGTCCCTATCGGCGTGAAGGATGCCGAGGACGCTGTCGGCTATCCCACCACCCACGGCTCGGCCCTGTTGTCCGACGCTGCTCCGGCGACCGATGACTCGATCCAGGTGTCGCGGCTGCGAGCGGCTGGGTGTGTGGTCGTGGGCAAGACCAACCTGCCGGAGTTTGCGTGGTCTGCTCATACGTCCAACGTGATCTACGGGACGACGAGGAACCCTTGGAACCTCGGGCACAGCGCCGGAGGCTCGTCGGGGGGATCGGCCGCTGCTCTGGCCGCTGGCATGGTCCCCCTGGCGACTGGGTCTGACGGCGGTGGCTCGATCCGCATCCCGTCCTCTTGCTGCGGTCTCTCGGGAATGAAACCGTCCCTCGGGCGGGTCCCGGCCGGCGGGCCGGAGGGGCCCGGCTGGCTGGACCTGTCGACCGAAGGACCGATGGCGCGGCGGATCGCCGATATCGCCACCGCGCTCGACGTAGTCGTCGGGCCTGACCCGAGCGACCTGCGCTCCCTGCCTCGCCCCGAGGCCAACTGGAGCGACGCTGTCATCTCACCTCGTATCCCGGTGAAGGTGGCGTGGTCGCCCACTCTCGGGTATGCCCCGGTGGACGCTGACGTGTTGGACCAATGTGAACGTGCCTTGGCCGTGATGGAGTCCCTCGGTGCCGATGTGGAGGAAGTGGACACCGTCTTCGAGATTGATCCGGTGGCCGATTGGTTGACCATGGTGGGGTCCTGCCTGTTGCGGACCCTGGAGCCGTACCGCGGCTCTCCTTCCTGGGGAACACTGGACCCGATGCTGGCGGCGGTCGTCAATTCGGCTCGGCACACGACGGCGGTCGATTTGGTCAAGATCTTCGACCGATGTCACCAGATGAACTTGACCTTGGTAGACATCTTCCACGACGTCCGCCTGCTGGCCACTCCCACCGTGGCCGCTCCTCCCCCCTCCCTCGACCTCGGAGGCGCCGGCCGCATCAATGGCGTCACCGACCTCAACTGGGCTCGGTTCACGTACCCGTTCAACATGACTCGATCACCAGCCGCCTCGATCTGCATTGGCACGAACCAGGAAGGGCTGCCGATCGGCCTCCAGCTCATCGGACCTCAGCACGCAGATCTCGCGGTGCTCAGGGCGGCCGCTGCACTGGAGACCGCGATCGGCTTCGACGAAGTCGCACCGGTAGGTACCTGATCAGGGGCGCTTGTTCTGCCTGCCGAGCACCGACTCCGTCTCCACTGGCATACTGGCAGGGTTCCGTTGCAAGTGGAGCTGCGACCAGAGGTGAAGCGCATCGCCGCAGCAACGGGATCGCCGACCGGAAGCCGGGACGACGACTGCCGACGAACTGAGCGACTGAGAACTGGAGGCTCCAATGGCCATCACTTCATCCGCCGATGTGGTCCGCCACGTCGGAGATGACGACGCCCCCTGGGTCGACACCGGCTACGGCGTCGACCTCAAGGTCGTGCGCTTCGACTCCACCCAGGGCACGTGGATAATCCGGAACCGGTTCCGGCCAGGAACGCGACTTCAGATCCACCGCCACACCGGGCCGGTCGACGGGTTCACGTTGGCCGGGCGCTGGCACTATCTCGAGTACGACTTCTACTCCACGACTGGTTCGTACATCTACGAGCCGGCGAACTCGGTGCACACGCTCGACGTCCCTGCCGACAACACCGAGGATACTGACGTCCTCTTCGTGATTGAAGGGGCCCTGCTGAACCTCGATCCCGACGGCAACGTGGAAACCGTCACCGACGGACCGGGAATTCTCGAGGCCTACTACGCACTGCTGGAGGCCGAGGGCAAGCCCCGGCCCAACGGATTGATCGTCTGAACCCACTATGGGGGACGGGTCGAGACCAGGCGGCGATCTCGCCGCCGGCCTGACCGATCCCTCCGTCTACACCGGTGACCCCCACGGTCTTTACGCCCGGCTTCGCGCCGAGGCCCCGGTCGCCTGGCACCCCGGCGCCGGGTTCTGGGCCGTCAGCACGCATGCTGAAGTCCAAGCGGTAGGGACGGATCCGACGACGTTCTCGTCGGCCTCGGGAATCCTGGTCGACGAGATCGGCACTCGCTACCCGTCGCCGCCAACCATGATGCACACCGATCCACCCCTCCACACCCGGTACCGGCGGCTGGTCCAGCCGGGCTTCAAGCCCAGTATCGTCCGGGGGCTCGAGCGCTCGATCAGGTCCAAAGCGCGCGCTCTGGTTGGCACTCTCGGGGTAGGAGAACCCGTCGACGTCGTACCCGTGCTCTGTGTCCCGTTCCCGTTGCAAGTGATCTGCGAATTGCTCGGGGTCGACGGGGACCAGTGGCCCACCTTCTACCAGTGGTCCGAAGCGGCAATTCCCGGAGCCACGGAATGGCCGGAGCAACGCAAAGAAGAGCTCTTGGCCGAGATGTGGTCCTTCCTGGTCGGTGTGGCCTCCGAACGCCGCTCGGCGCCCCGAGACGACGTGGTGTCCGCCCTGGCGACGGCAGCACCGGATGGGGATCGCCTTTCCGACGACGAGTTGGCCATGTTCCTGATCCAACTTCTCGTCGCTGGGAACGAGACCACTCGCAACCTCCTCGCCGGTGGCCTCGCGGCACTGTCCCAGGCCCCTGAGCAGTGGTCACGCCTCCGCCGAGATCACTCCCTCGTACCCGCGGCCGTCGAAGAGCTGCTCCGCTGGACCACTCCTGTGATCTCGTTCCTCCGGACGGCACGACGTGACACCATCCTCGCGGGCCAGCTGATCTCTGCCGGGGAGCCTGTCCTCATGATCTATGCCTCGGCCAACCGTGACGAAATGGTGTTCGGACCGACCGCCGACCGCCTGGACGTCGGCCGGGACCCCAATCCCCATCTCAGCTTCGGCTTCGGACCGCACTTCTGCCTCGGCGCAGCCCTGGCTCGCCTCGAAGCCCGGGTCGTGCTCGAGGAGATCATCGACTGTTTCTCCACCGTCGAGCCCGGCGGTCCAGTGGAACGTGCGTCGAGCTCCGTGATCGCCGGGATACGGCACGCCCCACTGATCTTCTCCCACTGAATCGGTTCTCACAGCAGTCGTTGGACGACCACAGGTCCAGCGGGGAAGCCGCTCACCCGTTGTGACACCGCGCTCTGCTCTCGCCTGGCAGCCCACAGTCACCTCTCACGCCTCCGACCATCCGGGCCCAGCGACGACATGCCGCCGGTCCCCGCCATCAGCTCGGGGTCGCCCCCACGATGTCTGATACGGAGATGGGTGGGGAAAGGCCGGGGAGGGAACCGTAGAACTTCGCTGTGCCGAAGGCGAAGACGCCTCCATCACCACCGATCAACCAGTATCCCCCTGTCGTGAACGTCGGGACGATGCCCACCACGGGCCGGTAGGGGGTGAGCGGGAGGTGCGGGAGTGTCCCCTCGTCGGCTTTGAGAGCGTTGCCAAACGAGTACACGCCGCCTCCCTGGGTCACCAGCAAGTAGCCACCTCCTGTCGGCGTACCGGTGATCGAGCTGACGGACGATGTGACGGGCACGGCGGGGAATGCTTTGGCCGACCCGAATGCGGTGACCGTGCCTGTTGCCTGCACGACCCAGTATCCGGAACCCGACTGGGTCGCAGCGACACCGACGACATTGGACACCTTCTCGCCGAGGCCTGGCAAGGAGCCCAGGAAGGGGACATCCCCAAAAGCGAACACTCCCCCGTCGGCCCCGACCAGGTAATAACCCCGGTCTGTGTTGGTCGCCACCATGCCCACAATCGGCTTGCTGGGGATGACCCCAAGCTCGGGAAGTGACCCGTAGAACTGCGCCGATCCGAAGCAGAACACGCCTCCGTCGGCCCCGACCAGGAAGTAGCCCGCGCCGGTCGTCGTCGGAGCAATTCCCACGATGGGCGCGGCCGGAGTAATTCCGAGCCCGGGAAGGGAGCCGTAGAACCCTCCGTGCTGCCCAGGCGCATCAAAGACGAACACTCTCCCGTCGGTATTCACGAGGTCGTAGCCGAGTCCCACCCGAAACACGCTGAAGGACTGGGCGGTGCCGGTCGCTCCGTTGTAGTCGGTGCCGGCTGTGACCTTGGCGGTGAGGGTGCAGGTCCCCACCCTGGTGAAGCTGACGTTGAGGCCTGTGGCCACCGTGCACACTGTGGGGGTCGAGGAGCTGACCGAGCGGGTCCCGTCCCCGTTGGTTGTCACCGTGGCCGTGAACTTGGCCCCGTAGATCGCTGGGTTCGGCACGTTGGTGATCGTGGGGGCAGACGGTGTCGCCTTGGACACGCTGAAGGACTGGGCGGTGCCGGTCGCTCCGTTGTAGTCGGTGCCGGCTGTGACCTTGGCGGTGAGGGTGCAGGTCCCCACCCTGGTGAAGCTGACGTTGAGGCCTGTGGCCACCGTGCACAC